>NZ_WBKO01000001.1:1200000-1500000 GCF_032842345.1 Methanoculleus caldifontis
CGTCGACGTTCGCCCACTTCAGGTGGTTCAGCTCGGTGAGGTGGTGCTCGAACGGTCCGTCGGCGGTCATGGTCGTGGTCTCGTCGAGCGTAACCTGACCCATGTCGATGGTCATGTTGTCGTGCGAGTTCACGTAGTCCATGATCTCCTTGGCCTTCGACTCCACGTTCGCCCAGGAGTCGCCGCCGTAGGAGTGGAACTGGACGTGGGTGTGGTGCATCACCTGCTCGCGGCCGAACTTGTTGTTCGGCTTGATGCCCTCGGAGAGTTTGAACGAGTCGAGCGTCGTCGTGTAGTTGCCGGGGTTCCCGAGGTTGTTCGCGTGCATGTGCATCGAGTGCGGGAGCCCCAGGTACTCGTTCGCCTCGATGAGGCCCTTGATGATCTGGGCCGGGGTGATGTCGAAGTAGGGGACCGGGTCGTGAACATTCTCGCAGTTCAGGCCCCAGGCCCAGGCTTCCGTGCCGCCGGGGTTGACGACCTTGACCGCGTAGCCTTTCGTCGCCCGCAGGAGCCAGGCGATGTAGGCGGCGGTGTTCTCGATCTCGTGGTTTTTGAGGTACTCGAGGACGAACCAGTTGTTCCCGAAGACCGGGTAGGCACCCTGGTCGAGGATCGGGGTGTCCCGCATCTCTTCGTGGGTGTGCCGGGCGTAGAGCGGCGGCATGGCCGCTTCCATCACCGTGGTGTAGCCCATGCGGGCGTAGTCGTAGCCGGTCTTGATCGTCGTCGGGACCGAGAACCCGCCCTGCATCCGCTCGATGCCGCGTCCGGCCTTGAACCCGAAGAGTTTGTCCTCCGGGCGGAAACTCCGGCCGACGTTCACCTTCGCACCGGCGACGTGGGCGTGGATATCGACTCCGCCGGCCATGACGGTCTTGCCGGTTGCATCGATGACCTTCGGGTTCTTGACCGCGGTGGTCTCGACGAACTTGCCGTCCTTGATGGCGACATCGGTCTTGTCGCCCTTGATCCCCTGGACCGGGTCGAAGACGAAACCGTTCTTGATGAGATACTCTGCCATCGCTTATACCCCCTTGATCTCCTTGACGCGCGCGAGCACGCGGTCGAGGAACTCCTCGTCGGTCATCATGCCCTCAGGGGCCTCGACGACCTTTCTGGTCTCAATCGGGACGTTGTCCATCCGGTAAGCGCATCCGCCGATCTCGACGCCGACGAAGGCGACCGGGACGTGGACCTTGCAGACCTCGGTGGTCGGGGTCTCGTGCGGGTCGATCGCGACCGAGGGAAGGTCGTACATCTTCTTGACGGAGCTGAAGGGGAAGTGCGCGCCGGGGTCGCTGCCGAGGACAAAGACGGAGTCCACCTCGTCCCTGCGGAGGAGGTCGTTTGCCGTCGTCTCGCCGGGGTTGTAGCGGGCAAATCCGCGGGAGAGGTCCACCGCGAAGGGGAACCCGAACTGCCAGCCCCAGACCTGACCGGAGCCGGTGACGTTGTAGTGCCCGCGCATCGGCATGATGGCCGCCTTCGTGTACTCGTTTAAGTCACGGGTGACCGCGATGGCGATGTCGATGTTGTGATTCTTTCCAAGCGACTGGGTCACGCCCATACCGAAGAAGATGATCACGAACCGGCCGCTCTTGAGCGTCTCGGCAGCCTCGTAGATCTGCTCTTTCGGGATTCCGGCGACGACGTCGGGGAGCTTCTCGCCCCGGAACGCGATCCGGAACGCGCTGAGAAGTTCGTAGTCGCGTCCCTGCTCGACCTGCAGGTGGACGTCCGCCACGCGGGCGGTGTCGGTGGGGCGCGGGTCGATGACGACGACCTTGCGGCCCGTGTGGCCCTTCCCTGTGAAGAAGCCGCGGGGGAAGATCGAGTAGCGGGACATGTGCCGCGGGTGAGCGTGCGCCGGGTTGCATCCCCAGAAGAGGACGCGGTCGGCACGGTTCTTGACCTCACCGAGCGTGCAGCTCGGGATACCGATATCCTGAACCGCGATGAGGGATGTGCCGTGGCAGACGGTCGCCGTGTTGTCCATGACCGCGCCGACGAGCTCGCCGAGCTCGGAGCCGGTTGCCTGTGCCTCGCAGTTCGTGGAGCTCCAGCCGTACATCAGAGGCTTCTTCGAATCGACGAGCATCTTCGCCGTGTACTCGATCGCCTCGTCGTAGGTGATCTCCTTCCAGGAACCGTCTTCCTGCCGCATACGGGGGCGGGTGATCCGGTCCTCTGCCTGGGAGTGGAGGAACTTCTCCGCGCCGATGGCGCAGGCGTTGTAGACCTCGAGGAGTTGCTTGCCGTCGTCGCTGACGACGACCTCAAGGTCGTCGCAGAGTGTTCCGCAGAACGGGCAGATTACGTCGGTTACAGTCTTCGTCATGCTAACTCACCCCTGCATCCTTTGCGCACCAGCTCAAGCGAGCTGAAAACGGGTTCGTTCTTGGCGACGTCCACCTGAACAGGCGTACCCTTAAAGGTTGGCATCCCGGTCGAGTAGGTGTTCGGGTTGACCACCATATTTGCCCAGGGGCCCATCGGGATGTATGCTACACCGGGATGGGGGCCCTGGGTTGCCTCGACCGCCTTGACGACGACACTACCGTAGTTGCTGGTAACACGTACGTTCGTGTTGCGGTAAGCACCCAGCTTCTTGAAGTCCGCCGGGTCCAGCTCGATGATCCCGCAAGCGGTGGTGTAGGCGGGTTTTTCCTTCCCCGCCTCCATGGACACCCCCTGCTGGATGGTGCGGCCCGTGATCAAATTTACACTGATTGCCATTGTCAATTATCCCCTGTCTATAGTATTTACCTGGCAAACTCTTTGAGCGGGCTTGGACCGAGCTCGTTGATGGTCTTGATGACGTCCGTCATGACCATGCCCCACTTTGCACCCTCTGATGCGGAGACGAAGGTCATCCTGAGACGCTTGTCGTCAAGGCCGATGTTCTTGAGGACACTCTTTAAGAGGAACATCCTCTTCGCTGCCTTGTAGTTGCCCTCAAGGTAGTGGCAGTCGCCGAAGTGGCAACCGGAGACGAGCACGCCGTCTGCTCCATCCTGGAATGCCTTCAGGATGAAGAGGGGGTCGACCCGGCCCGTGCACATCACACGGACGGCACGGATGTCGGGCGGGTACTGAATGCGGGCGCCGCCTGCAAGGTCTGCACCGGCATACGAGCACCAGTTGCAGATGATGGCGATGATCTTGGGTTTCCAGTTCTCGTCTGCCATTTACTGTTCACCTCCGAGGAGGAACGCATCGATCTGTGCGATGATCTGCGGGGTTGCGAAGTGCTGCATCCAGATTGCGCCGCCGGGGCAGAACCCGCCGCAGGTACCGCAGCCCTTACACTTGGCCTCGGTGACCTGCATCACGGTGCGGCCGTCCTTCTCGATGAGCGAGAGGGCGCTGTAGGGGCACTGGGGGACACAGAGTCCGCACCCGGCGCACTTCTCCTCCATGCACTGGGCGAAGTACGGCTCGAGTTCCACCTGTCCTCTGTGGATCGGGATGGATGCCGCGGATGCCGCACCCTCAGCCTGGGCGACTGTGTCGGGGATATCCTTCGGTCCCTGGCAGGCACCGGCGAGGTAGACGCCGGCAGTGGTGGTGCCGCATGGGTTCAGCTTCGGGTGGGCCTCAAGGAGCCAGCCGTCCTGCGAGCAGGAGACACCGAAGAGTCTGCGGGTCTTCTCGGTCTCGGCGGAGGGCTGGATGGCTGCCGCGAGCACGACCATGTCGACTTCCATGTCGATGGGCCGGCCGAGGAGCGTGTCTTCCGCGTTGACGTGGAGGTTCTTGGTCACCGGGTCCTCGGTGATGTTTGCGACCCTGCCGCGGATGAACTTCGCACCCTCGTTCTGGATGCGGTAGTAGAACTCCTCGTACATCTTCCCGAAGGACCGGATGTCCATGTAGAAGATGTAGGGTATCGCGCCGGGGATCTTCTCGATGATCTGGTGGGCGTGCTTGAGCGAGTACATGCAGCAGAACCGCGAGCAGTACGGCTTACCGGTCTCGGTGTTGTCACGGGAACCCGCACAGAGCACGAACGCGATCTTCTTGGGGGTCTCGCCGTCGCTCGGACGGACGAGGTGGCCGCCGGTCGGACCGGACGCACAGATCAGCCGCTCGAACTCAAGCGACGTGATGACGTTGTCGTAGTTCTTGTAGCCCCACTCGAATTTCTTCTCGATGGGGTAGATGTCGTATCCCAGGGCGAGGATGACGGTACCGATCTTGACGGTCATGAACTCGTCCTTCGCATCAAGGTCGATTGCCTGCTTCGTGCCGCACGACTCGACGCAGAGACCGCACTTGACACAGGAGTCGAAGTCGACGGTGTAGATCAGCGGAGAGACCTGGGGGTGGTAGATGTAGACCGCCTTTCTCGGCGCCATGCCGAGCTCGAACGGGTTCGGCTTGATGACCGGGCAGACGTTAGCACAGTCACCGCAGCCGGTACAGCCGCCGCCGACGATGCCGCGGGCTTCCGCCTCTGCGGGGGTAAGGACACCGCGCGCCTTCTTCCGGAGGGTCACGTCGAAGTTGCCGATGTAGCCCTCGACCGACTCGACCTCGGTGTAGGTGAGGAGTTCGATGTTCTCGTTCCGGTAGACGTCCACCATCTTCGGTGTCAGGATACACTGCGAGCAGTCCAGCGTCGGGAAGGTCTTGTCGAGCTGGGACATCCTGCCGCCGATGGTCGGGCTCTTCTCGACGAGGTAGGTCTTGATGCCTGCGTCCGCGAGGTCGAGCGCCGCCTGCATGCCGCCGACACCGCCGCCGACGACCATTGCGGTCTTCTCTACGGGGACGCTCTTGGGGATGAGGTCCTCAAGCAGGGAGGCCTTTGCTACGGCGATCCTGATTGCGTCCTTTGCCTTCTCGGTTGCCTCTTCGGGCTGGTGCATGTGCACCCACGAGTTCTGGTCGCGGATGTTTGCCATCTCGAACCGGAAGGGGTTTAAGCCGCCTGCCGCGGTCGCGTTACGGAACGTGGGTTCGTGCAGACGGGGCGTACAGGCCGCTACCACGATTCCGGTCAGGTTCTGCTCCTTGATGGCGTCCGCGATCATGTTCTGACCGGGGGTCGAGCACATATACGCGTAGTTATCAGCGACGACGACGTTCGGGATCGTCCTGGCGTATTCCTTTACTGCCTCGACGTCGATCGTGCCTGCAATGTTGGTACCACAGTGGCACACGAAAACGCCGATTCTTGCTTCTTTGTTCTTCTTGACTTCTGCCATGTATTTGCACCTCACAGGATCTTCTTCAGGAACGGTTCAACGTCGATGGCATGCAGGTCGAGTGCGAGCTCGTCCGGGCTCATGCCCTGTGCCAGTCCCAGGAGTTCGTTGTAGTGCAGGACGGGGATGCCGTATTCGGCACCGAACTTCTCCTTGACCTCGATCTGGCCGCGGTCGAACTGGAGCTGGCAGAACGGACAGACTTCGGTGACTGCATCGACGCCTACTTCCTGCATGTTGATCAGCTTCTCGTTCGTGATATCGAGCGCGTGCGCGAGATCGTATCCACGGACACCGCCGCCGGCGCCGCAGCACTGCATCTTGTTGCGGTACTGGACAGGCTCGGCTCCGAGTGCGGCGACGAGCTCTTCCATCCACATCGGGTTCTCGGTGTCTCCGAAGTGCCGCTCCTTGCCGGGCTTCATCAGGTGGCAGCCGTAGTGGACGGCGATCTTTGCACCGGAGAGGGGGCGCTTGATGCTGTCGGCGATCTTCTTGACGCCAACGATCTCGGGGTCGTAGTAGAGCTCGGCGAGGTGCCAGACGTCGACAGTCCCCTTGAACTCCATATCGATCTCTTTGAGCACTTCGTTGACTCCGTCGCGGAGCTCATCGTTGTGCTTCAGCTTGTGGTTGACTTCCCAGATGGACTTGTAGCACCCGTTGCAGATCAGGGCGATATCCATCTTCATCTGCTCGGCGAGCACGACGTTCCGGGCTGCCATTGCATACCAGACATTCAGGTCGATCGAACCGAACGCACCCGGTGCCGGGCAGCAGCTTGCGCCCTTCAGGGGGAGGAGATCGATGCCGACGTTCTTGCTGGTCTGGATGGCCGCTGCCTCGATGCCGGGGTACCGGTTCGGGGCGATGCACCCGAGGAAGAATGCGTACTGGTGGTTGTTTCCGCTCATGGTTTCACTCTCCCTCCGCGAGGATCCTGTCAGCGTTCTCTTTGAGTCTGTAGTGGTCGAGAATTCTCCTGATGCCGGGCAGGTACTCGGGGTACTTGTGCGTCGTCTCAGGCTCCTCCTCGAGGCCGAGCTTCTTCCGGGCGGCCCGGTTCGCGTCGTTGTTCGGGACGCCGTGGCCGCTCTTGTAGATCAGCTGGACGGTCTGGAGGAAGTTGCGCGGGATGATGTCGCGCTTGAACGCGAGGTTCCTCATCGCCATGATCGCGTCGGTCGGCGCGAGGTCGCGGGGGCACCGGTCGGTGCAGCTGTAACAGGTGGTGCAGAGCCAGAGGTCCGGGTCGGTGAGGGCTTCTTCCTCGAGACCGAGGACTGCCTTGCGCATGAACAGCCTGATACGGTACGAACTCCGGGGTGCCGAGGGGCACGAACCGGTGCAGGTGCCGCACTGGTAGCACATATGGGCGGCCGTCTGCCCGATTTTCTCCACTTCCTTGAGGAACTCGGGGTTGCTGTCAGGAGCGTAGTACTTCCTGTCCCGGAGTTTCTCAGCGAGTTTCTGATCCTTGTAGTCTTTCTTTACTGCCATTGACTATCCCTCACGCCTCTTCTGCTGCTCCCACAACTTTGACCTCGACCTCTCCGGGAGCGGTCTCCTTCACCTTCGACGTTCTCGGGGTGAGCAGCTTCTCCTTGATTCTCCTGAAGAGATCCGTCTCCTTGTCCGACATCCGGATCGCCGTCCGCCGCAGAACGATCGCATCCTCGCTCGGGCAGGCGTTGACGCAGGCGCCGCAGAGGATACAGAAGTCCTTGTTGATGGCGATGTTGGGCTCAATCTGTCCCTTCATCTCCTTTGCGGGGAGAGGGGTCGGCAGGTAGAGAGCGTTGCACGGGCAGACCTCGACACAGGTCGAACAGCCGCCGGGGCACTTCGCGGGGTTGATCTCGATATCTCCCTCGAAGATCTTCTCGACGGTGATTGCCTCTTCGGGGCAGGACTCGACACACCAGGTGCAGGTGCAGCAGTTGTCCTGCTGGATCTCGACCTTGCCGGGCAGCCTGTCGCTGATGACCTCGCGCTCGAGAGTGATGCACTCCTCGGGGCAGGCCTCGACACAGATCATGCAGCCGTCGCAGGTGCTCTCTTCCCACTTGACTTCCCCTTCGATCTTGCCGGTCTCGGGGTTCGCGGCGTTGCGCTCAACGGTGATGCTCGGGCAGAGCTCGCCGCAGATGCCGCAGACGTTGCACTTCTCGGCGTCGACGTTGAACGTGGTCTTCGTCTGAAGTGCGGTCTGGCGCGGTTTGCCTGCTTCGTCGCCACCCTCGAATGCGGGGACATCGCGGGCGATGGCATCCCTCGGGCAGACTTCTTCACAGATGGTGCACCGGTCGCACTTCTCCTCGTCGATGGTGGTAACCATGTTGTACGTGGGGAACCCTTCCTTCTCCAGGATGGGGAGGCGCTCTTCGCCGTCGATCGTGAGTGTCATCGCATTGAACGGGCACATAATGACACAAACGCCACAGTACGAACACTTCTCAGGGTTGACATCGATGGGCTCGGCGTAGTCGATCGCCCCGCGGCGTGCTGCACCGACAGGTCCGAGCACGATTGCCTCTTCCGGGCAGGCGTCGACACAGATGCCGCAGCCTGTACAGGTCTCAGCGTTCAGGATCAGGTTGTTGACTGCCTTCAGGAGCCTCTGCTCCATGATGACATTCTGTCCTTCCCGCGTCTTGGAATACTTTGGAAACAGTGCCATATTCTTGTATCACTCCTAGGCTTCCACTTTACGGGCTTTTGCCCGGCTCTCCCACGGTCCTACAAGCTTGATTACTGCATAGGGGCATGCCTGGACGCATACGCCGCAGCCGGCACACAACTCTGAGTTGAAATCAAGGATGACGGCCTTGCCGCCCTTGACCTTGTAGATCTTCTCGCTGGTTGCCGGATCTTCGGTGTAGAGTTCGAGAGCGTCGACCGGACATGCTACCACGCAATTGTTGCAGCCTGTACATCGTTCCATATTGATGTGCAATGCGAATGCCATGGTTTCACGCACCAGATCTGATCGATTTAGAATCGATATAAAAAGAGTTGTCAAAGAATATACATAAACTTTCTGAAATCCGGCAGTATTATATTCGAGAACTATGATTATCCGTCAATTTTTATAAATTAAAAAAATTGGTATGTTAACCCAATGCCCCGGATTCCCGCGTAAAATGCGTTTCTTCTGGTGAGGGTATATCGAAAACCTTAAATTTGAAATCAGACGGCCTGGTGAAAATCGGTGGCCTTTCCGGCCCGGCAGCATCAAGGACCGACCGGATCTCTCCGGGGACCCCGATTTGACCCCGACCTGTCGTCGGGTCCGGCCTGTCGCTCGTTGCGCGGTTCAGGGGGCAACCGTTTCCGGATCCCTCGATTCTCCTCTCTCCGACCTGGGCGGGAGCATTCTTCGGGCCGGGCGGCCCGGACCCTGTGCCCGCAGGGGCTGCGGGCATCCCGGACGGGCCGTCGACGGGGACAGGCCATATCATGAATGGTTAACTCCGCTTCAACTGCATGCGGGGGGCCGGGGGTAATATATGGCGAAATGTTCTAACCGGCAATCCCTGAAAGGCCGTTCGACCGAATCGCCGATCCCGCAATCTGTTTACTTCGCGGGGTTGGAGAATATCGGTGGGCTCAGGGGGTCGCCCGGGTGGTCGCGCACCCCCGGCATCCAGTCGCTCTCCCGCCGCCCGACCTCCATGCTGCCGGGAAAAAAAGAAACCTTATTCTGTCTACATCGTGACACTGTAGCAAACGAGGTGTATTCTGTCCATGGAACTGAATGGCGTTACTATCGACGATACGTATGCAGAGGCGTTCCCGACCTGGGTGGCACGGCCCATCATCACCGCAGTCACCGAAGAGTGGGCATACAAGGCCGCAGTGGAGGCCGTCGGCTTTGCCACCTCCACCATCGGATGTCCGGCAGAGGCGGGCATCGACTGTTTCGTCTCACCCGACGAGACTCCCGACGGACGGCCCGGCTATGCGATCATGATCTGTGCGAGCAAGAAGAAACTCAAGGAGCAGGTCGTAGAGCGCCTCGCCGAGTGCGTCCTCACCGCCCCGACGACCGCGGTCTTCGACGGCCTCTCCGACGTCGTCGCCGAGGTCCAGGAGAAGCTCCCGGTCAAGCTCCACTTCTTCGGCGACGGGTTTGAGGAGAAGCGCGAGGTCGGCGGAAGGACCGTCTGGGCCATCCCGATCATGGAAGGCGAGTACATCGGTGAAGAGGAGTTCGGCGCCGTCAAGGGCGTTGCAGGCGGCAACTTCTTCATCATGGGCGAGAACCAGATGGCCGCACTCACGGCAGCCCAGGCGGCGGTCGACGCCATCAGCGGCGTCTGCGGTGTAATCACCCCCTTCCCCGGCGGCATCGTCGCGAGCGGCTCGAAGGTCGGGAGCAACAAGTACAAGTTCATGGGCGCAAGCACGAACGAGGCTTACTGCCCGACGCTCCGGGAGAAGGTCGAGGGCAGCAAGGTGCCCGAGGGCGTCAAGGCCGTCTACGAGATCGTCATCGACGGCGTCGACCAGGACTCGATCAAGACCGCGATGGCCGAGGGCATCCGTGCGGCGACCAAGGTGCCGGGCGTGAAGTTCATCAGCGCCGGGAACTTCGGCGGCAGCCTCGGACCGTTCAAGTTCGACCTGAAGGACGTCCTTGCGGACTACCTCTAAATCTCTTTCTTTTCTGTCCCTTTGCCCATACGGTGAATTGCACCGGATCGTTACCCTCCCCCGGGATGCCGTTGTCTCATACTGCTCCGGTCTCGCATAGGGGGAGTTGCATGCCATCCTGCTGAACTTCGCGTTCCTCGCGCCTTCGCGTGCGTCGGCAGTTGAAGGTGATAATGCGGTCTCACGCGAAGCCGCGAAGCCGCGAAATGCGGGCATGAGAAGCCCCCAGGCTTCAAGATGCGACGTTCCATCTGGAACGGAGTTTGAGAAGCCATCAGGCTTCAAGATGCGACGTTCCATCTGGAACGGAGTTTGAGAAGCTATCAGGCTTCAAGATGCGACGTTCCATCAGGAACGGAGTTTGAGAAGCCCTCCGGGCTTCGGGACCGACGCTCTGTCCCGCTGGAGCGCTGCACCCTTTTCCCCGTCCGTATGGGGGCGTTGTTCCTCGCATGGGGCCACGCCACCGGCCTCCTGTAATAGCCGGGCATCATTCGGAGGCTGTGAAATCTTTCCACCGGGTGCGTCGAGCCCTTTCCCTGCGCACCCTCGCCCGTGGCGCCCCCGCTGCCCTGTCGGGGGCCGTTGCCCGCCGCCCCGACCCCTGCGATCGATCTCATTAAATACCGTTATCAACGATAATCTTGTTAACGATAATTTCGGTGACATCATGATCACGCTCACGCCTGATGACGTCAGGGCCCGGTTCGGGCCGCTCTTCTCGATGAAGTACCTCGCCATGGTCGATCAGAACGCCGGTCTCGCGGAGATCCGCGAGCAGTGCCGGGCCCGGGGGACGATCGAGTGGGATGCGGCGAACCGCGTGCGGGCGAAAGGTGCGGTCCTCTCCTGCCATGTCGAGGGCACGACGATGACGATGCTTGCCCGCCTGGGCGTATCGCCGGCGAATTTCGGGGCCGCGAGCACCGAGATCGGCGGGCAGGCACTCGAGGGTGTCGAGGTTCTCGGCGACGAGGTGGTGACCACCTGGGCCGGGATCGCGGGAGCGGGCGTCGGCGTCGCTGCCTGCCTCCCCCAGGCGCCGGGCGTGATCCGGGCCGAGTACCCCTCCGAGGACGATCTGCGGATCGGGGGTGCCCGGGTCTGCCGGGTGCGGATCGCATCACCGCTCTATGAGAAGGTGACGATCGGGATCGACGACACCGACACCCGCGAGGAGGGCGCCACGTGGGTGCTCGCGCTCAAGTGCGCCGAGGCCTGCACGATCCCCGGTGTCGAATACCTCGACATGCGCCTCGTGCAGTTGAACCCCGCGGTCCCGAAGAAGACCACCAACTGCGTTGGATCCGCCCTGAACTTCGCGGTCCGTCCGGGGAACGTGGACGCATTGATCGAATACGTCCGCGACTTCATCGAGTCGGAGGCGGTCAGCAACGACACCGGCATCGCGGTATACCGCGGGATCGCGTTTGCGGAGGAGTCCCCCTATCTCAAGCGGGTCAAGACCGAGCTCCTGACGGTCGAGGATGCGGAGGCGGAGGCGGCACGGATGGGTGTCCGGTTCGTCGACTCGAACAGACGGAAAGGGCGGATTGGAGCACTGGGCGCTGTTCTCTGGGGGAACAAGGGCGTTGAGGCGGCAGGGCTGTATGGAGAGACTCTCTGATCCCTACACGATACGGTATCCGCAGATCGTTGCGGTGGCCGGCGAGGAGGCCGGGCAGGTGGAACTCATCGAGTTCTTCGACTGCATCGGCGGGGCGATGTGGGTGAAGCGCCACTACGCGCAGAGTCCGCTCGTCCGCTCCGTCCGCACCGTGGGCGCGACCAACCGCTACCTCCTCTCGACCGGCAACGCCGACCTCGCGCTCGCAGGGTCGATCTTCCCGGCAGGGATCGCCGGCGTCGCCGTCGAAGGCGACGAGATCGCAATTACCTACCGCGGCCTCGGCGGCGGCGGCGTGGGCGCGTCCATCTGCCGTGCCGGGGCCAGCGGTGTCCTCCGCCATGAGAGCGACCCTGCGGGCGGCGGGCGTCTTGCGGGCTCGACGATCTGGCTCCCCCGCCGCGAGCGGGTGATCATCGGCGTCGACGACACCGACACCCCCGAGGAAGGCGCCACCTGGACGCTCGCCCACAACATCGCCCGGGCCGTCGAGGACGACCGTTCCCGCTACCTCTCCCATACCATCGTGCAGCTCTACCCCGTCCCCTACCGGACCAAGAACTGCGTCGCCATCGCCTGCGAGTTCGCCACCTCCGACCCCGACGGGCTCGTCCGGCGCTACCGCGATCTCCTCGAGGAGTACACCCTCTCGGAGAAGACCGGGATGGCGGTCTGGCGGGGATTCGATCCCGCCCCGCTCGAGGAGTTCGGCTGCCG
The DNA here is from genome assembly GCF_032842345.1 of Methanoculleus caldifontis. Lineage (NCBI taxonomy): Archaea > Methanobacteriati > Methanobacteriota > Methanomicrobia > Methanomicrobiales > Methanomicrobiaceae > Methanoculleus > Methanoculleus caldifontis. Next base: position 1,212,214 of record NZ_WBKO01000001.1, read on the forward strand.
CGTAAAGCGGGGCGAGGTCTCGCCGGAGGACCTTACCGCCCTCGACGATAAGCGGCTCTCGGTCGTCATGGACGGCCGGGGAGTGATCGGCGCGGTGGCGGCGATCCCGTTTTACACCCGCTACGAGGAGGCACTGGCGTTATGGACTGGCGGCGGCTGAAGGCCCGGGTACTTGAGGCGGGCGCCGTCCGCCTCACCGGCAGACCTGCGGACGGATACGTCTCCCGTTCCGCCGCGGGCCCCTCGGCTGGGAGTTCCGGGTCGCTCTTCTTCTCCACCGGCGCCGGCCGGCGGGTCCGGGCCGGTATCGATGAGGGAAGCCCCATCGAGATCTTCCACCGCGGAGGAGGCGAGGCGGACCTCTCCATCGACGGCGACGTCTTCCGCGGCCGGCTCGAACCCGCCGCCCTCCACTGCCCCCGCCAGGCCTATATCACCGTCAGCGGGTCGTGTATCTTCCACTGCCGCTACTGTATGGTCCCGTCTCTCCCCGGCCGGCGGAAAGGGGTTGAAGAAATCGTCGGGATGGTCGCGGGCGTGGCCGACCGGATCGACGCCGTCTCGATCACGAGCGGCGTCGCCTCCTCGATCGAGGAGGAGGAGGCATACGTCCTCGAGGTCGTGGCAGCGCTCGCCTCGTTCGACCTCCCTATCGGGGTCTCGATCTATCCCGGGCCGGAGACCCCTGCCCGGCTCCGTGCCCTCGGCGTCGCCGAGGTGAAGTTCAACCTCGAGGCGGCGACTGAGGCGCTCTTCTGCGAGATGTGCCCCGACCTCTCGTGGGACGGGGTCTGGGACTCCCTGCAATCGTCCGTCGCGCTCTTCGGACCGGGCAGGGTCTACTCGAACGTCATCGTCGGCCTCGGCGAGAGCGACGGCGATCTCGAGCGGGTGATGGGCGACCTCGCCGCGGCCGGGGTCATCCCGGTCCTCCGGCCGCTCACCCCGGCGGCATCCCTCGCCGACCGGCCCCGGCCGTCCGCAGAACGGCTGCTCCGGCTCTACAAGGCTCACGACAGGATCCTCCAGCAGGCCGGTCTCGACCCCCGCCGGGCGCTCACGATGTGTTCGGCATGCACCGGGTGCGACCTTACGCCGGGGAGGGACGTATGAAGGGCACCGAGGCGCTCGCCCTCGCGATCCTCCGGGCTGCCGACCGCTGCTACGCCGTCCCCGGCTACCCGGTCACGGACCTCGTTGCCTCGGCCGGGGCCGCGCTCACCGTCAACGAGAAGGTGGCGCTCGAGTACGCCCTCGGCGACTCGCTCTCCGGGAGGAGGGCCGCCGTGATCGTCAAGAATGTCGGCCTCAACGCCTGCGCCGACCCGCTGGTCCACGCCACCGCCCAGGGTCTCCGGGCGGGGGTCGTGGTGGTCGTCGGCGACGATCTCCGCGCGGCCGGATCGGACGTCGTGCAGGACTCGCGTTACTACGGCGAGGTGGCCCGGGTGCCGGTCATCGAGCCCGACTGCGAGACGATCGGCCAGGCCGTCGAGGCGGCCTTCGAGGTCTCGGAGACCTTTTCACGGGTCGCTCTCGTCAGGGTCACGCCCGACCTCCTCGAAGCGGACGTCCCGGAACCTTCCTTCCTCCGCAACGACCGCGAGGGGAGCCTCGCGGAACCGGACCTCACGATGGCCGGACGGGCGCGGGCAGCGGACCGGCGGACGGCGGCGATGTTTGCCTGGTCGCGGTCCTCGCCTCTCAACCGCTCCGCCGGAGGGGCGTTCCGCGCCGTCACCGTCTACCCGCCCCCGGCAGACCCTGAGGTGCTCGCCCTGGTCCCCGAGACCGGCCGCCCCTTCCTCTCCGAGCACCGGCTGCTCTCCCCTCCAGAACCCGCCGGAGAACCGGAGCGGTTCTCCTCGCGGGGCTACTGCCGGACGTTCTGCCGGACCTGCCCGTTCCATTCCGCGCTCGGTATCCTCTCCGAACGCGGGATGCGGGTCGTCTGCGACGCCGGGTGCGCGATCCTCGCGATGAACCCCCCCTACCGGGTCGGGCTTGCGACCTACGGCCTCGGCTCGTCGGTCGCCGTGGCGGCGACCGGTCCGGGCGTCGCGCTCACCGGCGACTACGCGCTCCTGCACTCGGGGTTAAACGCCCTCATCGACGTCTACGAACGAAACCTCCCGCTCCTCTGTATCGTCCTCGCGAACAACCGGATGGGGATGACCGGCGGTCACCCCGTCCCCGAGATCCTTCGCTACATCGCCTGGGCGGACCCGGTCATCTGCGCTGCGGACGACACCGCAGCGCTTCGCCGGGCCCTCGTCCCCCCGAGAGGGGGACCCCGGACGGTGATCGTCGAAGGCGCCTGCCCTGAAGGTGAAGAACATGCTACCGTGGCATATCGAGATCTGTGATGTAACGCTGCGAGACGGGGAGCAGACTCCCGGCGTCTCCTTTACCCGCGATGAGAAGATGGCGATCGCGCAAGCGCTCGACGAGATCGGCGTGGAGGTGATCGAGGCCGGTTTCCCCGTGGTCTCCGCATCGGAGAAGGAGTGCGTCGCCGCCATCGCCCGGAGCGGCCTTGACGCCCGGGTCTGCTGTCTTGCGCGGGCTCTGCGCCCCGACATCGAGGCGGCCATCGATTGCGACGTGGACATGGTCAGCATCTTCATCGCGACCTCGGACCTCCACATCCGGCACAAGTACCGTAAACCCCGCGAAGAGGTGCTCGAGAGTGCCCTCGGCATGGTGGAGTTCGCCTCCGACCACGGGCTGCAGGTGCGGTTTGCGGCCGAAGATGCCTCACGGACCGACCCGGCGTTCCTGGTGGAGATGTATACCCGGGGCGTCGAGTGCGGTGCCGATCTCGTCAGTTTCGCAGATACCGTCGGGTGTCTCACCCCGCTCGAGATCCACGCGGTCGTATCGGAGATCCTCGGCAAAGCGCCCCTCCCGCTCTGTATCCACTGCCACAACGATCTCGGGTTTGCCGCGGCAAACACCGTCACGGCAGCGGCTGCCGGGGCGTTCCAGCTCCACACCACCGTCAACGGCATCGGGGAGCGTGCGGGCAACGCGGCGCTCGAACAGGTCCTCGTCGCCCTGCGGCTGAAGGGCGGCATCGATCGCTACGACCTCTCGCGCCTGCAGGAGATCTCGCACCTGGTCGCAGGGTCTTCGGGCGTGACCCGAGAACGCACCCGGCCGATCGTCGGCGAGAACGCCTTCGCCCACGAGAGCGGGATCCACATCGCCGCGATCCTCGAAGACCCGGCGACCTATGAGTACGTGCCCCCGGAGATGGTGGGCGGCGAGCGCCGGTTCATCCTCGGGAAGCACACGGGGAAGCGGGCTCTCGAGCATGTCGCGAAGGCCTACGGGTTCGACCTCTCCGATGGCGAAGCGCGGTGGGTGCTCGAGCAGGTCAAGCAGAAGAGCGAGGGGAAGTGCAGCGTCACCCGCGAGGTGCTCTGCACGATCCTGCGGCAGGCAAAGGAGGGTGTCTCACGGTGAGCACGCTCTCCGAGAGGATCCTCGGCGCACCGGCGGGGAGATACGTCGACCGGGAGGTCGATGTCGCGTTCGCCCACGACGGGACCGGCGTCCTCACCAGGGAGGCGCTCAGGGAGATGGGAGTGGAGAGCCTCCCTCATCCCGATCGCCTGCGCCTCATCTTCGACCACATCGTCCCGGCGAACACCGGGACGACGGCGACGCTCCAGGCGGAGCTCCGCGAGTATGCCCGGGTCTCGGGGATAGCCCTCTCCGACGCCGGAGGAGGGATCTGCCACCAGGTGATGAGCGAAGGCCTCGTCCGGCCCGGGATGGTCGTCGTGGGCGCCGACTCCCACACCTGCACCCTCGGGGCTCTCGGCGCGTTCGCCACCGGGGTGGGTGCGACCGATATGGCGGCGATCTGGGCATCGGGGGCCACCTGGTTCCGGGTCCCGGAGACGATCGCGGTCAACCTCGCCGGGAGGCTCGACGGAGCTGCGGAAGCAAAGGACCTCGCTCTTGCCTACGTCGCAGAACTCGGCATGGAGGGGGCGACCTACCAGGCGCTCGAGTTCGTGGGGGACGGGGCGGCAGGGATCTCCATGAGCGGGAGACTGACCCTCTGCAACATGGCGGTCGAGACCGGGGCGAAGACGGGGATCTTCTATCCCGACGAGGTCACCGCCCGTCATCTCGGGGAATACGGCCTTACGGCATCGCCCCTGACCCCGGAGGACTGTTGCTACGAACGGACGCTCGATCTCGACCTCGCCGATGTCGTGCCTCTTGTCGCGGTCCCGCACCGGGTGGACACCGTCAGGGAGGCGGAGGCGCTCGCCGGCACGCACCTCGACCAGGTCTTTGTGGGGACCTGCACGAACGGCCGTTACGAGGACCTTGAGCGGTTTGCCCGGATCGTGCGGGGGAAGAAGGTGGCGGTCCGGACCCTGGTCGTCCCCGCCTCGCGGCCGGTGCTCGCCCGGGCGATCGCCACCGGCGTCCTTGCCGATATCGTGGAGGCGGGATGCATGGTGGCGCCGCCCGGCTGCGGGCCGTGTCTCGGGGCGCACGCGGGCGTGCTCGGCGAGGGCGAGGTCTGCCTCTCCACGGCCAACCGGAACTTCAAGAACCGGATGGGTGTCGGCGGCGAGATCTACCTCTCGTCGGTCGCCACCGCCGCCGCAAGCGCGCTTGCGGGCGTAATCGCCGTGCCGGAGGTGGTATAAATGCAGGGAGCCGGACCGGCGGTCTGTATCGGGGACGACATCGATACCGACCTCGTCATTGCCGGTCGCTACCTCCGGACGAAGGACCGCTCGGTCTGGGCGGAGCATGTCTTTGAGGATCTCGACCCGACGCTTGCCGGCCGCCTCCGCGGTGCGGTCGTCGTCGCCGGGAGAAATATGGGATGCGGTTCTTCCCGCGAGCAGGCGGTCGTCGCCCTCCGTGAAGCGGGTGTCGTCGGGGTCGTCGCTCCCTCCTTCGCCCGCATCTTCTTTCGGAACGCGGTCAACGTGGGCCTCCCGGTGATCGAGGCCGCTATCCCCTGTACCGACGGGTCCCGCGTCGCCTTCGACCTCGATGCGGGGTGGGTGGAGGTCGACGGGGAACGATATCCCGCCCGCCCGCTCTCGGAGAAGATGGTCGCGATCCTCCGGGCCGGAGGGCTGGTGCCCTACTGGAGGTCGTGCCGATGATCTTCCCGCCCCACTGCAAGTTCGTCGGGTCCGCGACCACCGCCCCTTACGGCGAGCGGGTCTACTTCCTCTCGCGCTACCTGGTCCGCGAGACCCCCGACGGCATGGAGGTGCTCGAGGTCGAGCCCGACCCGGAAGGCACCGGACTGATGCGCAGGGTCCTCTCCGCCCGCGTCATCGCCGCCGGAGACGAGGTTTACTGCTATCCCGATCGCGTGAACGTCCAGGATCGAACACTCTTAGTAAGTGAGGCGATACGGTCCGGGCACCGGTGCACCATATTCACCGGCCACGGCGAACAGACGACGTTCGTCCTCGATCCGGACCTCTCGGGGTTCCTCCGGATCCACGTCTACGACATCACCCCGCCCCGCCCCCACCTCTCATCCACGCTCACCGAGCTCGAGAGGACCGGGCTCTTCGGGGACCTCGAGGTCGTCTTTGAGCATCATACGAGGGATATCCGGGAGATCCAGGGCGACGTCTACCCCTGCCGGGCGGCGGGGTTCCCCCGGACCCTCGACGCCGACCCGGTCCGCCCCGGCGACCGGGTCGTGGGCTGCCTGACGGCACAGAACCTCGTGCAGGAGTGCTGCGACGACGGGATCACGGTGGAGAACATCTGCCCCCTCGGCGCGGTGGCGGCTGAGCCTTTCATCGCCCGGTGCTGCCGGAGCGAGCGGGCAGGTCTCGGCCGCTGGAACGGCCGGTTCGGCGCGGTGGTCCACTGGGGCGCATCGGCGTGGGAGATCGCGCAGGCGGTCCGGCAGGTGGCGACCGCATGGAGGGAGAAGCATGGTGAAGGTAGCGGTCGTTGAGGGCGACGGGATCGGGCAGGAGGTCGTCCCGGTTGCCCGCGAGATCCTCGCCGCCGTGCGGCCGGACTTCGAGTTCTTCGACGTCGAGGTGGGTTACGGCCGGTGGGAGCGGACCGGGAGCGCCTGCGACGACGAGACCATGAACGACCTCCGGTCGGCGGACGCCATCCTCTTTGGAGCCGTCACGACCCCGCCGGACCCGGACTACCGCAGCGTCCTCCTGCAGATCCGCCACGATCTCGATCTCTACGCGAACGTCCGCCCGATCCGGGGCGATAATGTCGACGTCGTCATCGTGCGGGAGAACACCGAGGGGCTCTACTCCGGGATCGAGTGGACGGAACCTGACCGGGCCTGCACCGTCAGGGTCGTCTCCCGGCGGGGGAGCGAGCGGATCGCCCGCTACGCCTGCACGCTCGCGAAGCCGCGCCGCCACCTCACCGTCGGGAACAAGGCAAACGTCCTGAAGTCGGACTGCCTCTTCGTGGAGATCTGCACGGCGGAGGCCGTCCGTGCGGGGGTTCCCTGTACAACCCGCTACATCGACGCGCTCTGCCTCGACCTCCTGATGCGCCCGGACCGCTACGACGTGATCGTGACGACCAATATGTTCGGGGACATCCTCTCCGACGCCGCCGCCTACCTGGTGGGGGGACTCGGGATGCTGCCGAGCGCGAACATCGGCGAGCGTCACGCTTTCTTTGAGCCCGTGCATGGGAGCGCTCCCGATATCGCGGGACAGAACGTGGCTAACCCCATCGCCGCCATCAGGAGCGCCGCGATGCTCCTCTCCCACTTCGGGGACACCGCGTCCGCGGCGGCCGTGGAGGAGGCCGTCGGCCGGGTGATCGGGGCAGGCATCCGGACCCGCGACCTCGGCGGCGCCGCCGGCACCCGGGAGTTCGGGGCGGCGGTGCTCCGCGAGGTCGGGCGGGGGAAGGCCTAAACGCTTCCCCGCCAAGGTGTAGGCTATGGTGCTGGTGGGATGCCATATCTCCATCGCAGGCTCGATCGACCGCGCGGTCGGGCGAGCTCGCGAGGCGGGCTGCGAGACGTTTCAGATCTTCTCCCGGAACCCCCGGGGCTGGAAGGCGAAGGACCTCGAGCCGGGACCGGTCGATGCGTTCCGGAAGGCGCTCGACGCATCCGGGCTCGGCCCGGTCGTCGATCACATGCCTTACCTCCCGAACCCGGCCTCGCCCGACGACGAGATCTACGAGAAATCGGTCGCGGCGCTCACCAATGAACTCCAGCGGTGCGATCTGCTCGGGATACCCTATCTCGTCACCCACCTCGGCCACCACCGCGGTGCCGGGACGGAGGGCGGGCAGGAACGGGTGATCGCCGCCGCCAACCGGGCGCTCGCCGCAGCCGGGGCGGACGGCGTGACGCTCCTCCTCGAGAACACCGCCGGGGAGAAGAACAGCGTCGGGTCGACCGTTGCGGATCTCGCCCGGATCGTTGACGGGATCGATGAGAGAGGAGAGATCGGGCTCTGCTTCGACACCTGCCATGCCTTTGCCGCCGGGTACGACCTCCGGACCGCCGAAGGCGTCGACGCGCTCTTTGGCGAGATCGATGACCTGATCGGCCTCTCAAACCTCCGGATCATCCACCTCAACGACTGCAAGGGCGACCTCGGGAGCGGGCTTGACCGGCACGAACACATCGGGCTCGGTTCCATCGGGGAGGAGGGGTTCCGGCATATCCTCCGGCACCCGGCCGTCCGGAGCCTCCCCCTCATCTGCGAGACCCCGGTCGATGAGCGCCGGGGTGACGGCGGAAACATCGCGAAGGTTCGCGAACTCGCCGGAGTGTGACCCGGTCTCCAGGGGCCCGGGCACAATATTATTCTCTATATTTTATAATAATCCCGAATGACCCCTCCGACACCGGGAGTCCGTAAGAGATATATATTTATACTCATATCCTCCCACCCACGAACCCTTTGCCTGGCGGGACCCGGTGATTCTCCGGCACCCTGCAGGACCTCAGTTTGCACGCCGGCGGGGAGGGGACACCGTCTCCATCCTGCCTGCGGGCACCATCGCGTGAGACGAAAGGGGGCGTTCTCATCGTGGTGATCGGAGAATGGCTGAACACATAGCGCTGATGATAGTCTGCGCCGTCATCCTTGCCGGACTGCTGGCTCCGCCCGTTTTTGCGGCGCCTGTGGCTCCGGGGGAAACGATAGCCTTCTGCTCCGCCGGCGGATCGCAGGAGCATCCGGATATCGACGGCAGCATGGTCGTCTGGGAAGACGGCCGGAACGGGAAGTATATCTACTACTCTACTGCTCCCGGCGGGGGGGGCCAGAGGATCACCGACGGCTACGCCCAACAGGGGTATCCATCCGTCTCGGGAGGCCGTATCGTCTGGCAGGACCGGCGGGACGGGGGCCTCGGGATATACATGTACTCGCCTTCCGGCGGCGAGAGGCGGATCGGCACCGGCACCGGCGACCGGTGGATGCCGGTTATCTATAACAACCATGTTGTCTGGTACGAGAACCGCGAGGGAGGTGTCGATATCTGCCTCTTCAACATCGGAACGGAAGAGGAGACCTATCTCGACTGCTCGCCGGTGACCGGGTGGAAGCCGGCACTCTCGGACAGATACGTCGTCTGGGAGGAGAGCACCGGGGGCGGCGACATCTGGACATACGATATCGCGACCGGGCAGAAGAGGCGGATAACCACGAACGGTGCGCGGCAGGCGTATCCTGCAATATCGGGAGGCCGGATCGTCTGGGAGGATTACCGGAACGGGCAGCCCGACATCTACCTGTACGATCTCGGCGGAGGCCGCGAGTACCGGATCACCAGCGACCCCTCCGAGCAGGTCTCTCCAGCGATCGACGGGGATATCATCGCCTGGGAGGACAAGCGGGGCGGCCTCTGGGACATCTACATGCATGATCTCGACACCGGCGCCGAGATGTCGGTCTGCACCGCCACAAACGAGCAGCTCTTCCCCTCGGTCTCCGGGAGCAGGATCGTCTGGCAGGACAAGCGGAGCGGGGAGTGGAAGATCTACGCCTTCACCTACGCCGGCGGGAAGCCGCCGGAGGCGGAGTTCTCGGCGTCGCCGGCCGCCGGCACGGTCCCGCTCACCGTCCGGTTCACCGACCTCTCCGCCGGCGGCCCGGACGCCTGGGAGTGGGAGTTCGGCGACGGTGAGACTTCGACGGAGCAGAACCCGGTCCACATCTACGAGAGCCCCGGCGAGTACACGGTCTTCCTCCAGGCGAGCAACCGGTTCGGGTCCGACACCGTCACAAAGACCGACCTCATCCGTGCGGAGTTGCCCAGGCCGCCTGAGGCCGCCTTCTCCGCCTCGCCGGTATCGGGCGGCGCGCCCCTTGCCGTACAGTTCAAAGACGAATCAAAGAACGGCCCCACCGCCTGGTTCTGGGACTTCGGGGACGGGAACCGCTCTACCCAGCAGAACCCGAAGCACACCTACGTGACGGTCGGCACCTACAGCGTCAGCCTGACCGTTGAGAATGCGGCAGGCGACTCGAACGTCACGAGAGCCGCCTACGTCACGGTCGTCCGGCCTCCTGAGGCCTCGTTCGAGGCCGATGCCCGGAGCGGGATCGCACCGCTCACCGTCCGGTTCACGGACACCTCGACCGGCGACGTCACGACACGGCTCTGGCGTTTCGGTGACGGCAGCTCCTCAAACGACCCAAATCCGGAGCATACCTACCCTGGTGCCGGGACCTACACCGTCTCGCTCGAGGTCGGGAACGCGGCGGGGAAGGACACCGAGACGAAGAACGATTACATCACCGTGATCGAGCAACCGGTCGCGGCATTCACCGCGAACGCCCGGGAAGGAGTCGCCCCGCTCGCGGTCCGGTTCACGGATGCCTCGACCGGGGTTCCGGCATCCTGGTCCTGGAGTTTCGGGGACGGCGGGACCTCCACAGGCCGGAACCCGGAGCATACGTACGGGAGTCCCGGGACCTATACCGTCTCCCTGACAGTGAAAAACGATGCCGGTGAGAATACGACGACGAAAGCCGGACACATAACGGTCTTTGAGCCCCTGGTCGCCGGTTTTGGGGCGAATGCCACGACGGGCAGAGTGCCGCTCACCGTCCGGTTCGCGGATGCCTCGACCGGCGATATCGAGACCTGGTCATGGCGTTTCGGGGACGGGGGTTCGTCGAACGAGCGAAACCCGACCCATACCTACGGGAGCGCGGGCATCTATACCGTCACGCTCACCGTCGCGAACCGATTCGGTGAGGATCTCCGGGAGGTGGCGGGATACGTCACGGTCGCCGCGCCGCCGACGGCGGGGTTCTCCGCGAACGTGACCGAAGGCAGGGCCCCGCTCGCGGTCCGGTTTACGGACTCCTCGACCGGGGCCCCGGTCTCGTGGTCGTGGGCCTTCGGTGACGGGGGATCGGCGACGGCGGGGAGCCCCGTCCATGTCTACCGGGCGCCCGGGACCTACACCGTCATCCTGACCGTGAAGAACGATGCCGGGGAGGATACGGCGACCCGGACCGGTTACATCACCGTCCGCGAGCCGCTGGTCGCCGGGTTCACCGCGAACGCGACCGTCGGGGTCGCCCCGCTCGCGGTCCGGTTCACGAATGCCTCGACCGGGGGCCCGGCGTCGTGGTCCTGGGACTTCGGGGACGGCGAGACCTCCGCGGTGCCCGACCCGGTCCACGTATTCGCGAGACCCGGTACCTACACCGTCGGCCTGAAGGTCTCCGACGGCGGCGACCACGCTACAAAGTCCCTGCAGATCCGCGTCCTCGGCCCACCCACCGCAGGATTCAGTGCCGTATCCACCAACGGCACTGCCCCCCTCGCGGTTACGTTCACCGATGCCTCCACCGGAGACCCGTCCGCCTGGCTCTGGAGTTTCGGTGACGGGGGGACCTCGGCCGACCGCCATCCCACGCACACCTACGCTGCCGCCGGGAATTACACCGTCAACCTGACGGTGGAGAACGCTGCCGGGAAGGATACCGTGATGAAGACCCGGTACATCTCCGTCCACCCCGCACCGGCAACCGCGATACCGACCCAGCCGCCGGCCAGTGGGGGAGGGGGAGGAGGAGGAGGCGGTGGCGGTGGCGGCGGCGGCTGGAACCCGGCCTGGAACACGCCGACACTCACTCCGACCGCCACGCCGACAGTGACCCCCACCGCGAACGCGACGCCGACCCCTCTTCCTGGAGCGGCCGGGCCGGGCCGGCTGCTTATCGGTGAGGCCGGCCTCGTGGAAGACCTCGTCCGGGTCGGCTCGTCCGACGGCATTGCGAGTCTCATCGTTGCCGGGGGTGTCAGAGCCGTCGACGCTGCCGGGAACCCGCTCCGTGCGGTGACCCTCGATGGGCTCGACCCCGTCGAGGTGCCCCCGGTGCCGGGAGTGGGGGCGTATGCCTTTGCCGGGTATGCCTGCGCCGCCGGCCCGGAGGGAGCCACCTTCTCGCCGCCGGTGGCTCTGGCGTTCAACTTCACGGAGGAAGAGTGGCATACCGTCTACCGCGGCCAGGGCGGGCTTCTGGTGCAGTGGTATAACCGGTCGGCGGAGACCTGGGAGGAGGTCCCCACCGCCGTCCACCCCGAGACCCGGAGCGTCACGGCCGAAGTTTCACACTTCAGCCTGTATGCGCTCTTCGCCGAGGTGCCCGGAGGAGGCGCGGCGCAGGTTGTCGGGCCGGATATCTCTCTCCCGGCGGAGGCCGGGAGCGACTCTCCGTACGCGCACGTCGTTCCCGGCCTGATCGCCCTTGCCCTCGTGGGGGCGGGAGCGTTCTTCTACTACCGGCGAGGGGAGACCTGAGACTTCCCGAAAACGTGAACTGAGATGAGAATAGGGTAGAGGTCTGAGGGGGCCGGGGTCCGGCCCCTGGAGGATCAGCCCCGCATCTTCCGTCCCGCGAGCAGGAGAAGGAGCGCCGCTCCGGCAACGATCGCACCGAATCCCGGTGCTGCCTGCGTGGGTTCCCCGGCATCCTCAAGGCCGGTCAGCCAGGCGGCGCTGGTCGTCGGCGAGAGGTACCGGACGCCCGCGAGGACGTAGCCGCCCGGCACACTCTCGGCCGTGTAGGCGCCGGCGGCCGGGAACGTCGTGTTCCACCGGACCGTCCCTTCCGGATCGGTCCCGAACGCGAAGGCTTCCCCGCTCCTGAGATCCGTGCCGGCGATCATGTAGCCTCCGGCGGGCCGCAGAGCGACGGCGTAGCCGGTGAGACCCTCCATGTTCCTGAGCCAGACCTCCTCGCCCTGCGAGTCGACGAGTCCGTACCAGTAGTTTCCTGAATACACGAACCCGCCCTCACCGGTCTCTGCGATATCGAGGACGACCGGGGCCTGATAGTTCCTGTGCCAGAGCGTGTTGCCGTCGGCGTCGAGGCGGAGGAGGAAGGCGTCCCCGATATCGTTGTTGAAGGGCGACGACGTGCCGCCGATGACGTATCCGCCGTCGGCGGTCACGATGCCGGCGTTTGCCGAGGTGCCGGGGAACGTCCGGTTCCAGACCGGCGCCCCGTCACCGTCGATCTTCGTGATGATCGCCGTCGTGTCGTTTTCCGCTCCGGGCGGGTTCCAGAGCCACCCGACGACGACGTAGCCGCCGTCGGCGGTCGGCCTGACTGCCGAGACCTTTTCGTTCGGCAGGACCTGCCGCCGGATCTCCTCTCCGGCGGCATCGGTCCAGATCAGGAACGAGGTGCCCTGGTAGGTGGAGACTTCAGCGGTCCAGTCTCTCGAGACGTTGTAGGCACCGGCGATATAACCGCCATCGGGTCTCTCTGCAACCGAGGCCGCCGCCATGCCGGGGAACCTGCCGGCCCAGACCTCATTGCCCCGGCCGTCGGCCTTGACGAGCAGCAGGTCTTCCCTGCCCCCGTCGGCCCCGGCGAGGGTCGAGCCGAGAGCGATGTAGCCGCCGTCTGCGGTCGGTGCAACGGCATCGAACTTGCTGTTGTTCTCCGGCGAGAACGTCGCGTTCCAGGCGACCGTCGTGGCGGCTCCTGCTGTAGAGACAACCGCGGCCGACAGGATCACCGCGATGAGCAGTGCCGCTGCGATCGACCCCGGCAGCCGGACGTATCGGTAACTTTTCGTCATGGAATCGATCACTGGTGAGGTCCGGCATGCGAAAAACGTAGTGGTTCGTCATGGCTGTGGCGGCAATCCAGTGAACTACCACGCCCTGAAGGGCGGGGCTTCCTGCTTCATGGACAACACTTGCATCACAGGGATGTGATGTAGCGGTATTGTCTCCACCGGCTCGAAGGGCTGTTCCATCCCCACGCGGTGAATATTCACCGCAGCATTGTAATCTCGATCAGCAACAAACCTACAGTATGGGCATTCGTGAACTCTCTCAGAGAGTGTTTTTTTCACGATGCTTCCGCAGTTTGCGCATATCTGTGATGTATTCCGGGGATCGACTTTGACAAATTTCGTACCAGCACTTTCAGCCTTGTACGCAAGGTAAGAATAGAATCGTCCCCATGAAGCATCATGGATACCCCTGTGTAGTCTCGGAGAGTTACCTTTCTCCTTCAGACCTTTGATATCCAGGTTTTCGACGCAGATCGTTGCATAGGTGTCAACGTACCGATGGGAGAGTTTATGCAGGAAATCTTTTTTCTGGTTTGTGATATGATCATAGGCCTTCTCCAGCCTGCACTTTGCCTTCTTCCAGTTTTGCGAGAGCCGTTTCTTTCGGGCAATGCTCTGTTGCAACTTCTTGATCGTATACAGTGAACACTCATAGAACCGGGGATTCTCGACCATTGCACCGTCACTATCGACTGCAAAAAAGGTCAGACCGACATCAATCCCAACAGACCTTCCTTCCCGTTTTGACCCGGTAAACTCTTGCTCTGCCTGAACGATCACAAACCATCGATCCCCGTGACGGGTGAGCAGGACGCCCTTCACCTTCCCGGTATACGGGCGGTGCATGGTGAACGGGATCGCTCCGATCTTCGAGAACGTGATCATACTGTGTTCCCGGTCGATCTTGAACCCGGACTGGTTGTAGTTGAGCGTCCGATACCGGAATGCGCTCTTGAACCGGAGTTTGCCGATCTTCCGTCCTCTCTTCTTCGACTGGGCGAGAGCAGCGATGTTGCCCCAGAGAGCATAGTTCACCATCTGGAGTACTTTGGAGTAAACGCCCTTTAGAGATGGATTCTCATCTTTCAGCGTGACAATCCGTGCCTGTGTTTCTCGCATCGTCGGAGTGATCCTGTTCTCCCGAGCTGTGTTGCATTCTTCAAGAAGTGTGTTGTAGAGCCACCGACAGGTATCGAGCGCACTGTTCAGCCGTGTCTCAGTGGATGCGTCAGGATATGCCCGGTACTTGTAGGAGAGGAGCATCGACGCTGTAACTTCGTTGGATGGCGAGATAGACGTTATCCATGCGGGGTGAAAGTGAATTGGGAAGTGGACGCCGCTTCACGGCAAATTGAAAATTTGCCTGACAGGCACAACTTTCTGGGTTGTGCCGTGTCATCCCCGGCCTGAAGACCGGGGACTTCCCGCTCCGCCCCCTTCACCCCCGCAAGTTAAAGAGCGTGAACTCCCTATAGCTCTATCACGTGTTGGCGACATTCGACGGAACCTGGGTGCGTCTCAAGAGTGAAGGGCGCACGTTCTACGAGCAGGGCGGCTACGGAAGGCCGGAGGGGACCGGTCTCCGCCTCTCTCCCGAAGAGGCGCTCTACCTCATGGAGCGTAACAAGATCGACGTCCGGGAGTTTGGCTTCGACACCCTGCTCGGCTTCTTTGCCGGCCAGCCGAACTTTGTCCGCAGGTACCTCGTCTACCGCGACATCCGCGAGCGGGGATACGTGGTCCAGCCCGGCCCGCACGACTTCCGTGTCTTCCGCCGCGGCCACAAGCCCGGGGTCGGGAAGTCGCAGTACCTGATCCGGGTCCTCTCCGAGCGTGACCTCATCGACTACGACCAGTTGAGCCAGGACGTGCTTGCCGCGGCCAACATGCGCAAGCAGTACCTCCTTGCGGTCGTCGACGACGAGGACGAGCTGACCTACTACGAGGTGCGGGTGCAGGACCTCCCCGGCGTCGGGGAGCCGGCGGAGTGCGGAACGCCCGTGCAGGCCTCTCTCTTCGGCACCTACGCGCTGGCGCACCTGCCTCCGGGAACCCCGCTCGAGGAGGACTGGTATGGGAAGCGGCTCGACTCCGAGCGGCTGCTCCTCCGCCCCGTCGAGTCGATCTACCTCATGCGCAAAAACTGCCTCTCGGTCGTGCGGGACGGGGAGTTGATGGCCGCGGAGCAGTTCCTCGATGCTGCAGCGGAGAAGGACGTCGAGATCCGCGAGAAAGAGCGGGTCTTCTCCGACCTCAGGGCGAAGGGCTACATCCCAAGGACGGGATACAAGTTCGGCCATCATTTCCGCGTCTACTCCGGGAAGAAGACCCACTCCGAGATGCTCGTCCATGCCGTTCCGTCGGGGACATCCACGCCGATGAGCGTCGTCTCCCGTTCGGTCAGGCTTGCCCACAGCGTCAAAAAGAAGATGTTGTTTGCCTGCATATACAATACCGATATCAGGTACGTCGAATTTGCCCGAATCAAACTGTGAGCGTCAATCCATGCAATCCGGAATGAACCCGTGGTCGAGTAATCAGACCGTCGATGTGGATCGACTCTTTGCCGAGTTCGGCATCGAGCCTGTCGGTGAGGTCGCGCGAAGGCTTCCCGAGGTACCGCCGTTTATGCGCAGGGGTGTCGTCGTCGGACACCGGGACTACGGCCTGATCGTCGACGCCATCCGGAACCGTACCCCGTTTCACGTGCTGACCGGGTTCATGCCCTCAGGCCTCCCGCATCTGGGGCACCTGATGGTGATGAAGGAGGTCGTCTGGCATGTCCGGCAGGGCGGGAACGGTTATGTCGCCATCGCCGACCGGGAGGCGCACGCGGTCCGCGGCATGTCGTGGGAGAAGTGCCGCGAGTACGGGAAGGAGTATCTCAAGGCTCTCTACGCCCTCGGGTTCGAGGGCACGACCTACTACCAGAGCAAGAACGACCGCTTGAAAGACCTCGCGTTCGAGGCGTCCATCAAGGTGAACTTCTCGGATCTCGCGGCGATCTACGGATTCGGGCCCGAAACCTCGCTCTCCCACGCGATGAGCGTCGTCACCCAGGTGGCCGACATCCTCTACCCGCAGCTCGACGCCGGCCCGGCCCCCACGATCGTCCCGGTCGGCCTCGACCAGGACCCGCACATCCGGCTCACCCGCGACGTGGCCTACAAACTGAGAATGTTCACGGTCGAGGACCGCGGCGACCACATCAGCGTCCGGTCGAAGAACGCCCCCGAGGCGGCACTTGAGGCCGTGGCCCGTACATTCCGTGGCTCGAAGAAGTACGCGGGCCACGTGGACGTCACCGGCGTGGCGATGGGGCACGTCGAGGAGGCCGCGAGAAAGATCGAGATCGCCCACGGCGGGTTCGGGTTCTATCCTCCCTCGTCGACCTACCACATCTTCATGCAGGGTCTCCAGGGCGGGAAGATGTCAAGCAGCGTCCCCGAGAGTTCGTTCGGCTTCTACGAGCCCGAGAAGTCGGTCAAGAAGAAGGTCATGGGTGCGCTGACGGGCGGGCGGATGACGCTCGAGGAGCAGCGGCGCCTTGGGGGCGAACCCGACGTCTGTTCGGTCTACCTCTTAAACCTCTTCCACATGCTCGAGGACGACGTGGAACTCGCCGACCTCGCGCGGCGGTGCGAGAGCGGGGAGCTCACCTGCGGGCAGTGCAAGAAAGAGACGTATGAGCGTGTCCAGGCGTTCCTTGTGGATCTGCGGGAGAAGATGGATGCGGTCGAGCACCTTGCAGAGGAGGTGTGAAGAGTGGAACTGACGCTGAACGAGAAGAGGCTCCTGGTCGCCTTGGGATCTATAGGGTCGGCCGATGCCGGCACCCTCGCCGATCTCATGGACTCGCGCCGGGAAGCGGTGGTGCAGTATGCAAACCTCGCCGGCGAGCGGGGGCTCGTGGACGTGGAGAAACAGGTCTCCCGGCGGTATGTCCCGACCGAAGAGGGACGGGCCTACCTGGGGCAGGGGCTTCCCGAGCGGCAGGTGCTTGAGAGTTTCGGAGAGACCATCCCGATGCGGGACCTCCAGAGCCACCCGCTCGCAAAGATCGCGATCGGCTGGATGCGGAAGAAGGGCTGGATCGCCATCCGCGACGGGATCGTCCAGAAGACCGGCGCCACCGGCGCAGGGGCAGACGAAGTCGCGTTTGCCCGGCTCGGCGAGACCGGTGCGATCGAGGATAGCGACGGGGTCGCCGACCTCGCAAAGCGCGGCCTCGTCGAGGAGGACGAGACCGTCGCCTACACCGTTGCGATCACGCCTCTCGGCCGCGAGGTCCTCGCCGGCGGGCTCGACCTGCAGGAGGAGGCGGGCACGCTCACCCGCGACCAGATCCTCTCCGGTTCGTGGAAGGACGTCCCCCTCCGGCGTTACGACGTCACGAAACTCCCGAAACGCGCCTACCCGGGAAAAGTCCACCCCTACCAGCACCTCATCGAAGAGATGCGCCGCATCCTCCTCGATATGGGATTTGAGGAGATGGCGGGCGGGATCGTGCAGAGTTCGTTCTGGAACTTCGACGCCCTCTTCCAGCCGCAGGACCACCCGGCGCGGGAGATGCAGGACACCTTCTTCCTCGGCGAGCGCTGGCCGCTCCCGAAGGGATTCGAGCGCGTCCGCGATATGCACGAGCACGGCGGCGAGACCTCCTCGACCGGATGGGGGGGCGCCTGGAGCGCGGCAAAGGCCGAACAGTGCGTGCTCCGGACCCACACGACGAGCCTCTCCATCCAGCACCTGGCGAGCAACCCGAACCCCCCGGTGCGGGCCTTCTGCATCGGCCGGGTCTACCGGCGGGAGGCGATCGACCCGACGCACCTTGCGGAGTTCGAGCAGCTCGAGGGCATCGTCATGGACGAAGGGGTCAACTTCCGCCACCTCCTCGGCTTCTTAAAAGAGTTCTACGCCAAGATGGGCTTTGAGAAGGTCCGGTTCCGGCCGGGCTACTTCCCCTACACCGAGCCCTCCGTGGAGCCGGAGGTCTACGTCGAGGGGCTCGGCTGGGTGGAACTCGGCGGGGCGGGGATCTTCCGGCAGGAAGTGACCGCGCCCTTCGGGATCGAGCACCCGGTCCTCGCGTGGGGCCTCGGCATCAGCCGTGTGGCGATGCTCCGGCTCGGCCTGCGGGATCTCCGGCAGCTCTACCGGAGCGACGTCGAGTGGATCCGGGAGATGCCCACCTACGGCGGGAGGCGGTGAGATGGCAATTATTACGTTACCCTACCGGTACCTGGAACGATTGACCGGGGCCGACCGGCAGACGGTCATCGACCGCATCCCGATGATCGGGGCCGATATCGAACGGATCGAGGAGGACCACGTGGACGTCGAGCTCTTCCCCGACCGGCCTGACCTCTACTCGCCCGAGGGCGTCGCCCGCGCGATGCGGGGTTTCCTCGGTATCGAGGAGGGTCTCCCGGCCTATGATATTCGTCCCTCCGGTATCACCTTCGCGGTCGACCCGGGCCTCGCAGAGATCCGGCCCTACCTCGGCTCGGCGGTGATCCGGAACGTCAACCTCGACGAGGAATCCATCGAGAGCCTGATGGGCCTCCAGGAAGCCCTCCACTGGGCGGTCGGGCGTGGACGGGGCAAGGTGGCGATCGGCGTCCACGACCTCGATACGGTCACGCCGCCGTTCCGCTACATCGCCTCGCCCCGGAACCGCTCCTTCGTCCCGCTCGATTTCGAGCAGGAGATGACGATGGAGGAGATCCTCGCCGACCACCCGAAGGGCCGCGACTACGCTCACCTGGTGGAGAAGTTCGACAGGTTCCCGCTGATCGTCGATGCAAAAGACCGGGTGCTCTCCTTCCCGCCGATCATCAACGGCGAGTTGACGAGGGTGACGACGGCGACGAAGAACATCCTGCTCGACTGCACCGGCACCGACAGGAGGGCGGTGATGACGGCGGTGAACATCATCTGCACGGCGCTTGCGGAGGCCGGGGCGACGATCGAGTCGGTCACCGTCGAGGGTGAGGAGATGCCCTCGCTTGCCCCCGTGGAGCGGACGGTCTCGCTTGAGGAGTGCGCCTCCCTCCTCGGCCTCTCCCTGACGGCAGAGGAGATGGCCGGGCTTCTTCGCCGGATGCGCTTTGGGGCCGAGCCCGACGGCGACGGAAGAGTCCGGGTCCTCGTCCCCTGCTACCGGGCGGACATCCTCCACGACTGGGACGTCTTTGAGGACGTGGCGATCGCCTACGGCTTCGAGAACTTCGATGCCGCCCTCCCGGCGACCTCCACGGTCGGGAAGGAGCACCCTATCAACGTCGTGGCGAGGGCCATCCGGTCGGTGATGACCGGTCTTGGATACCTCGAGGTGATCCCGTTCACCCTCTCAAACGAGCGGGTGCTGTATGCGAAGATGCAACGGGAGCCCTCTCCGGGGACCCTGCGGGTGCTCCACCCGATCAGCGAGGAGCAGACGGTGGTCCGGACCGACCTCCTGGCGCTGCTGATGGAGATGCTCCAGGCGAACAAGCACCGCGAGCTCCCGCAACGGCTCTTTGCGACGGGCGACGTCGTCAGGGACTGCGTCACCTCCCAGATGGTCGCAGCCGCGAGCATCCACCCCGCCGCCGACTTCTCCGAGGCGTATGCGGCGGCGGACGTCCTCTGCCGGGAGCTCTCGCTCTCCTATACGGTCAGTGAATCGGAGGATCCGGCGTTCCTCGACGGCCGCCGCGGAGATATCATCGTCGACGGAAAGATCGTCGGGGTGTTTGGAGAGATTCACCCCGCCGTCCTGAACGCCTTCGAGCTCGAGCACCCGGTCGCGGCGTTCGCGCTCGACCTCAGAGCCGTACCGGGATACCCCGTCCTGCCAGGTACTCCTTGACCTGGCGGACGGTGAACTCGCCGTAGTGGAAGACGCTTGCCGCGAGGCAGGCGTCGGCCTTTCCTTCTGTGAACCCGCCGTAGAAGTGCTCGAGCGTCCCGACACCGCCGCTCGCGACCACCGGGATCCCGACTCCCTCAGAGATCGCCCGCGTGATCGGGATATCGAACCCCTCTTTCGTCCCGTCCGTCTCCATGCTGGTGAGCAGGACTTCGCCGGCCCCGCGCTCCTCGGCCTCTATCGCCCAGGCGACGGCGTCGATGCCTGTCGGCCTGCTCCCGCCGTGGGTCACGACCTCGTACCAGCACTCCCGGCCGTCGCCGAGAGCGACCGGGGTCAGGCCCGGCGCCATCTCGTAGTTCCGCCGGACATCGATCGCGACGACGATGCACTGGGTGCCGAACCGCTCCGCCCCTCGCGAGATCAGTTCGGGGTCCTGAACGGCGCTTGAGTTGATGCTCACCTTGTCGGCGCCTGCCCGGAGGATCTGCTTCATGTCGTCGATCGTCCGGATGCCGCCCCCGACGGTGAGCGGGAGGAAGAGCTGGTCGGCGGCCCGCTGCACGACGTCGATGATGGTGCCCCGGTTCTCCCGGGTCGCGGTGATGTCGAGGAAGACCACCTCGTCGGCACCCTGCTCGTTGTAGCGCTGGGCGAGCTCGACGGGATCGCCCGCGTCGCGCAGCCCGACGAAGTGCGTGCCTTTGACTACCCGCCCGTCCTTGAGGTCGAGACAGGGGATGATCCGCTTGGTCAGAACCATGGGTAGTGGTTTTGGAGCGGGAGGTGATGAGGGTTTCGAGGTGCGACTTGCGATGCTCCGCCAGGAGCGGAGCATAGATCGTTGTCAGCAATGGACTTCGCGTCTTCGCGTGAGACGTTTGCTGTCTCTTGCACCAGTGCCTCACGCGAAGCCGCGAAGGGCGCGAAAGGGACTGTCAGCACCCACATCAGTCCCGCAGGTTCGTGTCTCGCGCTCGATGATCTGTCGGGCTCTGGTTCTGACGGGCCGTCGCACTCTGCATTTTTAGTGCTCATACTCCCGCCCGTCGCAAGTCGCACCTGGCGGTGCTCCTGCTCCGCTCCTGAAGGAACGCCGCAAGTCGCACCTGGCGGCGCTCCTGCTCCGGCCGCTCGCTACGCTCCCGCCCGTCGCATCCCTCACGTTTAAGTAATCCCGAAAGATACCTTTACACGCAATCCGGAGAAATATCCGGGCAGATTACCGGTCTGGTGGTTTCATGGAGTCTGGAGATCTTAAAATAGCGTGGGCGCGGCAGTACATGCCGGTACTCTCGTCCATTCGGAAGCGTTTTGTCGAGGAGAAGCCCTTTGCCGGCATGACTATCGGCATGGCCCTCCATGTCGAGGCAAAGACGGCGGTGCTGGTCGAGACCCTGGCGGCGGGCGGTGCAGAGGTGCATATCACGGGATGCAACCCCCTCTCGACCCAGGACGACGTCTCGGCGGCGCTCAACACCCGCGAGGGGATCCATTCGTATGCCCGCCGCGGGGCCGGCGTCGAGGAGTATTACGGGGCCATCGACCGGGTGCTCGATGCCCGGCCGGCGATCACCATCGACGACGGTATGGACCTGATCTTCCGCATCCACACCGAGCGGCAGGAGGTGCTCGATGCGGTCATCGGCGGGTGCGAGGAGACCACGACCGGCATCCACCGGCTCCGCGCGATGGCGCGGGACGGGGCGCTCAAGTTCCCGGTCATGGCCGTCAACGACACCCCGATGAAGCACTTCTTCGACAACGTCCACGGCACCGGGGAGAGCGCACTCTCCTCGATCATGATCACCACCAACATCCTCATCGCGGGCAAGCGGTTCGTCGTCGCCGGCTACGGCTACTGCGGCCGTGGGCTTGCGCAGAAGGCGCGGAGCCTCGGCGCCCGCGTCATCGTGACCGAGGTGGACCCCCGGCGGGCGCTCCAGGCGCACATGGACGGGTTCGACGTCATGACGATGGACGATGCGGCGCCCCTCGGCGACATCTTCGTCACCACCACCGGCAACGCGAGCATCATCACGGAGCGCCACTTCCCGAACCTGAAGGAGGGCGCGATCCTCGCGAACGCCGGCCACTTCAACGTCGAGATCGACGTCGAGTGGCTCGCAGCGCACGCTGACTCGACCGTCCGCCGCGACGGCATCGACACCTACCTCCTCGGCGGTAAGGCCGTCCACGTCCTCGCCGAAGGGAGGCTCGTGAACCTCGCGACGCCGAAGGGGATGGGCCACCCCGTCGAGGTGATGGACCTGAGTTTCGCCGTCCAGGCACTCTCCGCGGAGTATATCGCGAAGCATGGCCGCGAGCTCGCTCCGGGCGTCCACGACGTCCCGTCCGCCATCGACGAGGGGATAGCGCGGCTGAAACTTGCCACGCTCGGCATCTCGATCGACCGGCTGACGCCCGAACAGGAAACATATATGGGCAGCTGGACCATCGGGACGTAATTCGCCCTCCTTCTCTTTTTTGACGCAGGAATCCCTGCATAGACCCGCGGGATCGATACGCCGTCTGCGGCGGGCGGGTGTTCCGGAACGGCTTTATACGCCGGGCATTCATAACGAACTATCGTCCGGATGCCTGACCCCTGGCTGACTGGCCCGGAAATAGCCGGTTCGCCGTACCATCATCACGGGTTGCGGCTCTCGTGCCGCCGGGAGGGGACACTCCTGTATGAGAACGATCATGAAGAAGCAAGGATACGTACTGCTCCCGGCGCTGCTCGCGATTGCCGCTCTCCTGCCGTTATCGGTCGCAGGGGAGAC
Source organism: Methanoculleus caldifontis (assembly GCF_032842345.1). Classification (NCBI taxonomy): domain Archaea; kingdom Methanobacteriati; phylum Methanobacteriota; class Methanomicrobia; order Methanomicrobiales; family Methanomicrobiaceae; genus Methanoculleus; species Methanoculleus caldifontis. The sequence goes on from NZ_WBKO01000001.1 coordinate 1,234,921, forward strand.
CGTGGGCGGGGAGATCCCGATCGAGTGCCCGTTCAACGAGTCGCACTCACTGATATACCGGCAGATGCTCGAGCAGAACGCATCCGTAGGCGAGTACTACGAGCAGGTCTGCCCCGGGTTCCTGGAGGACATGCCTCCTGAGGTGAGGTCGCATCTCTACAACACGACGATGCTCCGGCACGAGCCTCCCGGCAGCGGCAGGGTATTCGTCCCGCCCCTGGCAACGGGCAGGGTCGCTCTCGCCACAGCACCGTCCGTCTTCTCGGTGACCGGGGTGCATATCGGCCTCATCGGTCTCGCTATCCTCGTCCTGCTCGCGGCGGCCTGCCTCGTCCGGGAGCGGATCCGCCGGAAGAAGTGAGCCTCAGGCCGCTCGCCGCGCCGGACCCCGCGCGCAGTAGAGGTACTCCTGCGCGTATCCGGCGTACTCTCCGAAGTGCTCCCGGGCAAATCGCCGGATCCGGTCGTACTCCGCCGGGGTGCAGTTCTTCCCCGTGAGGCCGGGGAGATACGCCTCCCCTACGATCCGGCGTATCCAGACGTCGACCGGGAACGCCTCAAAGAACCCGAACGCAAAGAGCAGAACGCAGTCTGCCGCCTTCGGCCCGACCCCCCGGAACTCCATCAGCGCTTCCCGTGCCTCCTCGAATGGGATGGCGGCGACCCGCTCCGCCCAGTCCGGGTTCTCTGTCGCGAAGGCGGCGGCTCTCCGGACGGACTCCGTCCGGTAGCCGAGCTTGCAGTCCCACAGGTCCGCGCAGGTGACCTCCGCGAGCGCTTGCGGCTCCGGAAAGGCGTGTGCCGTGCCGAAGGGCCCGTCTATCGGCTCTCCGTAGCGCTCCGCCATCAGCCCGACCCGCCGCTTCACCGCCGGGATGTTCGTGTTCGTGGCGCAGATGTAGGAGACCAGGCACTCCCACGGCTGCTGCTTCACAAGCCGGAGACCGCGGCACTCTCTGATGGCGGCACCGATCGCCGGGTCGCGGTCGATGGATGCGAGGACGGCGGGGAGGTCCTGGTCGAGCCGGAAGTAGTCGCGGACGAAGCCTGCATCCGCTCCCTCAAACGTGAGCCGGTCTGCATCCTGCCGTATCCGGAGAGCCCGGCCGCAGGCGACCCCCTGCCACCACCCCTCCGCCTTCTCCCAGCGGAAGGCCTGCCCGCAGGAGAGCGTCAGGTCGAGGTCAAACGGCTGATCCGGCCGGAGCGTTATCGCCGTCATGGCCGGCCGGAAAAAAAGGGTCGGTTACTCTGCCTTCTCATCCTTCATCTGCTGGTACACGCAGGACTGGACGTCCTGGCCGAGCTTCCCGATCGCGTCCGACCGGCAACGCGCGCAGTGGCGCATCTGCTTGATGTACTGGGCGCACCGGTCCTGCATCTCCCGCTTCTCCGCAGGCGTGGGCGGGGTGACCCCGGCGAACTTGTACTGCGGGATGAGCGGTATGACGTTGAAGGTGAACGCTCCCATCTCACCGGCCTTCTTTGCGATCTCGGGGATATGCTCGTCGTTGATCCCGGGGATGTAGACGGTGTTGATCTTGACGAACATCTTCTTTGCAACCGCCATCTCGATCCCCTTCATCTGCTGGGAGAGGAGGAGCTCCGCCGCCTCGCGCCCGTGGTACTTCTTCCCCTTGTAATCGACCCAGGAGTAGATCTTCTCCCCGATCGCAGGGTCGATGGCGTTGAGCGTGACCGTGACGTTCCCGACATCGTACTTCGCAAGCTCCTCGATCGACTCGGGGAGCATGAGACCGTTCGTGCTGATGCACATGATCAGGTCCGGGAACTCCTCGTGGACCAGCCGGAGCGCCTCGAAGGTCTCGGGGTTCGCGAGCGGCTCGCCCGGCCCTGCGATGCCGATAACCTTCACGTAGGGGTGCTCCTTCATGACCTTCCGGACAAGGTCGAGCGCCTCCTCCGGCGGGAGGACCCGGCTCGTCACGCCCGGCCGGCTCTCGTTCACGCAGTCGAAGTCCCGCACGCAGTAGTTGCACTGGATGTTGCACTTCGGAGCGACAGGGAGGTGACACCGCCCGAAGGAGTGGCACGCTTTATCCGAGTAGCAGGGGTGCTCGCTGATCTTGCGCAGCTGCTCCGGATCGTAGGGGACCTCCCTCCCCTGGACCGTCGCGGTCCGGTACGATTCGTCGGCCATATTATGTGATCTATGCGTCGGAGGATATTATATACTGATGGGTGCCGGCGGGCCGGTCCCGTGCCCGCTTTGACTGCTCCGGCTCCGTTACAAAAAAATGGGGTGGGTCAGGCCGTCTCGCGGGTGAGGTCGGGGAGGGAGGTCCCGCGTTCGGCCTCCCGCAGACCCCTCTCCTGCTCCATGCCGAACCGGTCTTCCGCGGCTTTCAGGATACGGGCAAGCATCGCGGAGTAGGAGAGGTCCGCGTACTTCGCCATCTTCGCGAGGTGCCCGTCCCAGCACCAGCCGGGGTTCGGGTTGACCTCGAGGAGCTTCGGGTTGCCGTGCTCGTCGAGGCGCCAGTCGAACCGGCAGTAGTCGCGGCACTCGAGGCGCCTGAAGAGGGCGAGGCAGCACTGCACGACCAGTTTCTCGGTCTGCTCGGGGAGATCCGCCGGCCTCGACACGATCTTCCAGTACGGCGAGTCCGGAAGCCACTTCGCCTCATACCCGCAGATCCGCGGAAGTTCCGGGGGCAGCGCGGAGTAGTCCTCCTCGGTGATGGGAAGCACCGTACAGTACCCCGAAGGGTTCCCGATGATCCCGACGCTGATGTCTTTCCCCGTGAGGAACTCCTCGACCAGGAGCGAACAGTCGTATCCGAGCGTCTTTCTGAGCGATCCTATGACGTCGGAGAGCTCTTCGATGGTATGGGCGATACTCTTCCGGGTGATGCCGAAGGAGGAGTCTCCCGCGTTCGGCTTGACGATCACGGGGAGTTTCATCCCGACGTCGTAGGTGCGGTCGCCGGGGGTGACGAAGCAGGCGTCCGGCACCGGGATCCCCATCTCTTTTGCCACGCCGCGGACGAGCGACTTGTCGTAGCAGAACGCAAGCGACTGCGGCCCTGACCCCGTGTAGGGGATATCGAGCATCTCGAGGAGCGCCGGCACGTGGAGTTCCTTTCTCGGGTCGTTGTTGAACCCCTCGTCGCAGAGGTTGAAGACGTAGTCCACCTTCCCCTTCAGCTTCCCGAAGTCCTGGATCATGCTGTCGTGCCTGGAGATGAAGGAGAACCGGTAGCCCGCGAGTTCCCGGAGGGCGGCCTTCATCTGGTCGATGGTGTAGAAGTCGTCGTCGTCGAAGGTGCAGGAGGGTTTCAGGGCATCGGGCTTTGCCGGGTCGCCGAGGACGACCGCGACGTGCTTTGCCCTCTCCTGGCCTTTCGCTTTCGCCGACGACCACTCCTTCCTGACGACCGCGGTGACGATGTGGCGCCGCTCCATCATGCCGAGGTCCTGGTTGCGCTGCGACTCAGTGGCGATCTCGTGGAAGGTGATGCCGGAGAACCCCGCCTTCTCAAGGAGGTGCCGGAGTGCGTCGGGAGTGTAGAGGCGTTCGGCGTAGAACTGGTCGGCCACGACGCCCTTCTCGACGTCGGTGATCACCTCCCTCGAGATCAGGCGCTGTCCGTCGAGGGAGAGGGACCGCTCCCTGCAGACGAACATCTTCCCGTCGATCCACTCCCACGACCTCGCCTGGAAGCGCTCTTTTAAGTACTCGCCGTCGGCCACGTCGAGGAGCACTCTCCCCCGGGGTTTGAGGATGCGCCGGATCTCGGCGAGGATCCTCAGGTCTTCCTCGACCGAGTCGAAGTAGCCGAAGCTGTTTCCGAGGATGAGGACGGTGTCGTAGGTGTCGGTACGGTAGGGCAGCCGGCGCGCGTCTCCCTCTCTGAACCGGACCGAGAGCCCCTCCCGCTTTGCGGTCGAGCGGGCCCGCTGGATCAGGTAGTGCGACTGGTCGAGGCCCTCGGCGTTGTAACCCCTGCGGACGAGTTCGAGCGTGTGCCTGCCCTGGCCGCAGCAGAGGTCGAGGACCTTCTCCTCCGGCTGGAGGTGCAGGACCTGCGCGAACCTGTCGATCTCTTTTTCAGTGATCCGCTGGTCGTCGACGACGTCGCCGTCGGTCTTCAGGTAGAGGTGGTTGAAGATACCTCTCCACCAGTCGGATTTGACATGCTCCTCAAGGTTCGGGACCGGACCGATCGTCCGTCTGTCCTGGTGTTTTCCTTTGCGCTTGCTATCGGGGGGTTCGTCCGTGCGGATATCGTCGGTCATGCTGAGCCACTCACCCTAGCCCCATCTCCGGGATGGAACCGACATATCGCCGGACTGCAGAAGAGTTTGGTCAAAGTCTGCCATACTTGGGTGATCAATCGGTAGGATAGTAGCGATAAAAGCATTGTGTCATATTTCTCTCTACCGGAGTAATCAGCCACGTTAGCGGGGGCTTTTGTCTCCGTGAAACGTCATCACGCACCGGGGTGACCGGGGCCGGGCTGATGGGCGATCCTGTGCCATCAGACCCGGCCGGATCGGGGAGACGCACATATATATGGAGGCAGGTAGTTGTATATGTGCAGACCTATCTGCATGGTTGAATAATATGGATGAGAGATATCCGAGCCGGGGTCCCCGCTCGTTCCAGGACGGCCCCCGCGAGTTCCATAAAGCAGTCTGTTCCGACTGCAGCAAAGAGTGCGAAGTTCCTTTCAAGCCCACGGAAGGCCGGCCCGTCTACTGCCGCGACTGCCTCCCGAAGCACAGGAAGCCCCGGTACTGAGTGTCTGTGAATAAAATTTCTCAATGTGAGTGATATTCCAATGGATGAGAGATATCCGAGCCGGGGTCCGCGCTCGTTCCAGGACGGCCCCCGCGAGTTCCATAAGGCAGTCTGCGCCGACTGCGGCAAAGCGTGCGAAGTTCCTTTCAAGCCCACGGAGGGTCGGCCCGTCTACTGCCGCGACTGCCTCCCGAAGCACAGAAAGCCCAGATTCTAACCCTATTCTTTTTCCGGCTGCATCTTCCGGGTGCCGCCTTTAAGAGTTCTCCTGCCGTAGTCCATGCCTGACGCTTGCTGCCCCTTCCCGCGACCGATAGGCCGGTTCGCCTCCCCGCCCTGCGTCTAGACGATCAGCCGCCTCCGCATCAGCCTGATGGCAAGGACGAAGAAGACCACGGTCGCGACTGCTATCCAGGCGAGGTTGAGGAGGTTTGCCGGCGCAAACGCCGCGAGGGTGATTGCCCGGTTGATGCTGACGACGTGCGTGAGCGGGAGCACGGCGAGGGCGAAGTACCGGATCGGCTCCGGGAGCAGTTCCAGAGGGAAGAACGTCCCCGAGAAGAGGAACATCGGGGTGATGAAGAGGAACGAGGGGTAGTTCAGCGCGTCGATGCCCGGCGTGATCGCCGTGAAGCACATCCCGATGGCTGCGAAGAGGAGGCCGGCCAGGCAGGCGAAGGGGATGAGGAGGAGGGACGACGGCATGGCCACGACGTCGAAGAGGAGGAGGACCGGGAGCATCAGTGTTGCGTAGATCGCGCCCCGGGTGGCGCCCCAGAACATCTCCCCCGCGATCACCTCGTCGATGCTGACCGGTGTGGCGATGATGGCGTCAAACGTCTTCTGGTAGTACATCCGGACGAACGACGAGTAGGTGCACTCGAAGAAGGATGAGTACATCACCGATATCGAGACGAGCGCCGGCGCGATGAAGACCGGATAGGGTATCCCGTCGACCGCCTCGACGTAGGTGCCGAGGCCGAACCCCAGCGCCAGGAGGTAGAGGACCGGCTCGACGAACGGGGGGATGAAGTTCACCCGGTAGGTCCTGATGAAGGCGTCCCAGTTCCTCCGCCAGACGCTTTGCACCCTGCCGGAGATATCGATCATGGTCCGCTCACTCCCGCAGGGTGCGGCCTGTCAGCCGCAGGAAGACGTCCTCAAGGGTCGCAGGGCGGACGGTCACCGCCGCCTCGTGCCGGCAGACCTCGAGGAGGTCGCGTGCCACGTCGTGGGGGCGGTCCGTGAAGATCTGGAGCTGATCGCCGGCAGGGTCGTAGTCCACGCCGAGGTCGTTCAAGCGGGCGACCACCTTCTCCGTCCGCTCGACTTCGACGACCTCGCCCCCCGCATGCTCCCTGATGAGGTCTGCCGGGGGCCCTTCGACGAGGATCTTCCCGTGGTCCATGATCACAAGCCGGTCGCAGAGCCGCTCGGCTTCGTCCAGGTAGTGCGTGGTGAGGACGAGGGTGTTCCCCTGCGCCTGAAGGCTCCGGAGTTTCTCCCAGATCAGGTGCCGCGCCTGCGGGTCGAGGCCGATGGTGGGCTCGTCGAGGATGAGCAGTTCGGGTGCGTTGATCAGGGCCCGGGCGATGATCAGCCGCCGTTTCATCCCGCCGGAGAGCTTCTCGATCAGGACGTCCCGCTTCTCCTCAAGCTGCATGAACGTGAGGAGTTCTTCCGCCCGGCGTTCCGCCTCCTGCTTCTCGATGCCGAAGTAGCGGGCGTACACGAGCAGGTTCCGGTAGGCCGAGAAGTCGGGGTCGAGATTGGTCTCCTGGGGCACCACGCCGAGGCGGTTCTTGATCTCCCGCGGGTGCGTATCCGTATCCAGCCCAAAGACCTGCAGGGTGCCGCTGGATTTCGGGGAGATGCACTGGATCATCTTCATGGTCGTCGTCTTTCCTGCCCCGTTCGGGCCGAGAAATCCGAATACCTCTCCCTTCCTGACGTGAAAGTTGATGCGGTCGACCGCGGTGAGATCCTCAAACCGCTTGAAGAGGTCGCGGGCTACGATGATGTCTCCGATTGTTTCTTCCTCCCTGGGAGGTCATGAGGTCGTGCCGATAGAACATTCTTTCGCCTGCCTGCTACCCGGCCCTCCCCCGCGTGCATGCACGCCGATCCCGGAGGGCCGGGCCGGAATTCTCTCCGCCCCGCCCTGCGTCCCGCACTCTTTTTGCCCGGAGAGAACCGAGTATTGTAATTCATCTGGATGCGATGATACCATGATCGACGGTGCTGAGGGATACGCCGGGGCGGGCAGGGCCATCTACCCGTCCGACGCGATATATGTCGGTTCGACGGACAACCGCGGCCGCGGGATCTTCGCCCGCAGGGATCTTGCGGCCGGCGAGTTGATCGAGGTCTGCCCGGTGATCGTGCTCGGCGGGGCGGACGAACAGGAACTCCTTGATAAGACGCATCTCTTCGATTACTACTTCGCGTGGGGAGAGCACCAGGAACTGGCCGCCGTTGCGCTCGGCTACGGGTCGCTCTTCAATCACTCCTACCATGCAAACGCGGATCACGTCTGCGACGTCGCGAGGGGCCAGATCCGTATCTACGCTCACCGCGGTATCCGGCGGGGCGAGGAGATCACCATCAACTACGGCGGCCGGCCCGACTGCCCCGACCCGGTCTGGTTCGACGTGGCGGACGAGGGTGAATAACCCCCGCCCGGTTTTCACGGAGATCCCGGCCCTCCCATGCCGGGGGTTGCCTGAACCGTAGATCGGCTCATGGGGATGACCTCCCGGTTACTACAGGGAGGGTGCCGGGATCTCCAGTGGAATCCCGGGGGTATCCGGGGATCACCGGTGGTCCGGGGGCGCCTCTATAGTTCTCCTGCCGCCTGCCGTCTCCCGGGGAGGTCCTGCCGCCGGATTGAACCCTCGGGGAACTTCCTTTATCTCGAGGAGATCTTCGGGGCCGGAGGAAGACCTGCGGCGGCAGCGGGGATTCCGGCCGTACGGGTGGATATCCCGGCTCTCTCTCACCCCGTAGCCCGACCCGGCCGCAGCCGGTGTCTACCTCCTGATGACCAGCTGCACCTGCTCGGTCCGCACGAGACCGCCGCCGCTCGCGGTCACCGTGGCGTCCACCCTCGCCGTGGAGACGAGGGGCGGGAGATCGGGGGCTGCGAACTCGTACCTGAGCGGAGGGTAGGGCGGGGAGACCATGGCAAGGTCACGGGTGTCGCGGTATACGCCCCCGAGCGCCGTAGCGGAGACCCTGACCTGTACGGGCTCGGAGAAGCCGTTCTCGGGCAGCACCGTGAGCGTGAACCTGATCGCGTCGCCGGACCGGGCCGTGGCGGTTGCGGGCGTCACGCTGATCGAGAACGAGCCGGACGCGCCCGTCACCGGTCTTCCCGTCATGACCGGTCTTCCGGGTCCCTCCTGCACCGGTTCCGGCTGTCCGCGGGGTGCGACCTCGTCCATGAGGAGTCCGTAGAGGACGACGGTGCCGGTGAGCGCGACGCAGAGGAGGGCCGCGACCAGGAGGGGGGAGTATTCTCGTGCCATAATGCCGGTGCCCCGGCGCTCCCGGGGAACTTACGCCGGGGAGCGTTGCCGGGATATTTATGCGTTGCCGCTCTCTGGATCCATGAGCCGCACAGGCCGATCCGTGGCTGCCTGTACGGGACGAGACTTCTCAATGTTCTATGCGGGCCGGGGCTCGCCGCTTCTGCCGGGTGAACGGGTCTCTCAGTCGACGGCAACCATCACCTCTGTCGACTTCACCACGGCGTAGACCGCTTTACCGGCGGCAAGCCCGAGTTCCTCCACGGACTTCTTTGTGATGACCGCAGTGAGTTCCCCGCCGCCGTCCAGAGCAATGACGACCTCCGCGGTGACGACGCCTTCATTCACAGCCTTTACTCTTCCCGGGAGCTGGTTTCTTGCGCTCAATTTCATGGCGCACCGCGGTCCGGCAGCCTGAACCATATAAGTTTCGATCTCCGAAACCGTGCAGGAGACCGTGGTGAACGAGGGCCGATTACTGTGATCTGCTCTCTCCCCTTGATGGGGGTGTAAAAATTGGCGGGGCCGTACGCGCCCCGGGTCATGCCGCATCGATCCGGCGCATGAACTCCCGCACGGCGGCGAGGTAGGCATCGGTGGCTTCGAGATGGTGCTCGTGCGAGGCGTCTTCAAAGACCGCCAGTTCCGATCCCGGCACCAGACTCTGGAAATATGCCAGGGTCGCGGGCGGCGCTTCGTCGTGCTCCCCGCAGGTGAAGAGCACCGGGACCGGGATATCGGCGAGCCGGCCGGTGACGTTGAACGTCCGGAGCGTTCCGGTACAGGTGAACTCGCTCGGCCCCCACATGCCGAGATAGACCGGGAGGGAGAGTTTCTCAAACGTCCTGTTCAGGCAGTCGGGCCAGGCGGGGAGCCTGCAGACGTGCCGGGCGTAGTATGCCCCCATCGCCTCCTGGTATTTTGGGGTGTCGAAGTTCCCGGTCGACTCGGCTTTTCGGACGGTCTCCTGGATCTCTTCGGGGAACGCCGCCAGGTACGCCTGCTGGTCGGCGATCCACCGGCCGGTATCCAGGAGGGGCGCGGAGAGGATCAGGCTCTCCACGCCGTCGGACTCCGGGGAGAGCGCGTATGCGGCTGCGAGCCCTCCTCCCCAGGACTGGCCGAGGAGGTGCACCCGGCGAAGGCCGAGCGCGTCGCGGACCTCGCCGACCTCCGCGACGTAGCGCTCCACCGTCAGGAGGGAGGGGTCGTCGGGCCGGTCGGAGTTCCCGCAGCCGAGCTGGTCGTAGAAGACGACCGGCCTCTCGTCCGCGAGGGCCTCGAGCGGCTCAAGGTAGTCGTGCGATGCCCCCGGCCCCCCGTGGAGGACCAGGAGGGGCGTTCCGGCGCTGCTCCTGCCGACGACCCTGAACCAGACGCGGCCGCCGGTGACGTCGATGTAGCCTTCATGGGTGTCGCCCCCGGACTTCGTTATGGAGACGTTCGATCGGTCGTCCGTTCCGTCTGTCGTGATGCAGAGCGCGAGCAGCGCCGCTGCAGCCGTAAAAAAGAGTAGCAGCATGAGATATCCCCGGTACCTGTCTGGCATGGTCGAACCCCGGTATGCCCGGCCTGATCCCGGCCGCCTTTCCGGTATGTGCTCTGAAGATTGTTTGTCGGGGCATCTCTACAAAAGTTCCGAAACGAACCAGAGTCCCCGACGGTTCTCCGGCGCCCCTTCACCTTCGGGTTCGTGCGGCCGGGCCTGATCCGGTGCAGCGGCCGCGGATCCCCTGTCCGGCCGCGGATTCCGGACACATTCCGGACATTCGCCGCCCCGGCCCCGGGTTGAATCCGGCACATTTAGATATTCGATCCGATCCTCACTCTTCTGTGAGTGTGATGAACTTCCTGCGCATTGGTATCTTCCTCTTCTGCGTAATCCTGAGCGTGCCTGCCGTGGCCGCCGGAAACCTTGCCATTACGGAGCCTTCGGAGAACGAGACCGCTTTCGCCGAGATGCGGGACTTCTATGTCTACGGGGTCTTTCCGGAGCCCCTGGCGCACCCCGGCAACATCCGCGTCGTCCTCAAAGACGAGAGCGGCGCGGTTGTCCGGACGGTGATGAGCTGCGTCAACGAGAGCGGCGTTACGCCGGAGACCTCGGTGGATATGAGCCTTGTTCCGAGTAGCTGGGGAGACATCCTCGCTCCCGACGCCGTCACGGAGCCCGGGGGAGTTACGAACGGCAGCAACAAGGTGCTGGTGACCGATACCTACTACCTCGCCCTGGTGCAGGGCGGCGCGACCCGGGAGATGGGGAGCTACACCGATATCAGCGGCGGGACGCTCGCGCCGATCACGCGGGACCTGACCGCCGGAGCCTACACGCTGGTCGTCGAGGGGCTGGACGGGGATCTGGCCGGCGAGAGGGCGGAGAAGGAGATCGTCTTCGGCACGACCCATGCGTCGCTTGGCTCGTTCCGCCCCGATGCGAATAAGCAGAACGTGATCGGCTGGGCGGAGGAGAAGGCACCCCCGCTGCGTGTATACCTCAACTGGTTCCCGGGATACTTCCGGCTCGGCGAGGCCGGGTACGAGATCCCGGACCGGTGGCAGGCGAACAACGCCGTCGAGGTGGCAAACGATCTCGCGGGGACGACGATCGATACCGTCGCCGCCGCAGAGAACGACTGCCTCGTCTACAACATCGGCAACACCTCCGCGACCCTCCAGGTCGAACTTGCCGCAATCCTCAAGAACGGCCTTGAGGACTCCGGTGGTATGACGTTCACGCACTACGATATCGGCGAGCCCTCGATGGCGTGGACCGACCGGGCGACCGGCACGGCCGCGTCGGCGACGGGGAGGCCGGCGGTCTACCCTGCCGGGACCCGGGTCGTCTACACCCGTGCGGAGATCACGGACGGGCCGGTGCGGGAGAACTACTTCAATACGGTGATAAACGATACCCGGAAGACCGTCGATACGACGCCGATGCAGGTGACGGTCGTGCAGGGGGAGAACCTGACCTTCTACGGGGTGACGCGGCCGATTGCAACGACGCTGACGGGCGCCGGGAGCGCCTGCCGCTACATCCCCGACGACCGGATCGCCACCTACGTCTACGAGAACGAGACGCTTGGGGCGTTCACGTTCACCGGCTGCCTGGTGCGCGAGTTCGACGGCGGGTATCTCGGGTATGCCAACTACGAGTTCGGGCATGCGTTTACGGAGACCGCGGCGATGCCCGTGGGGAGATGGCTGCTCGCGGTGAGCGCCTACAACACGACCGGGGCCTTCGTGGAGAGGACGAACGGGACGATCGAACTCGAGATGACGGCACCGTCGCCGGAGATTCCTCCGCCCACGGCGGGGGTTGCTGCGGTGGCGGCGCCTGCATCGACGAGGGCGCCGGCGGAGGCGCCGGGGTTCGGGGTTGTCCTGGCGCTCGCGGGGCTTCTGGTGGCGGCCGGGGTCCGGCGGGGGTGAGGGGGTGGGGCCCTTCTTTTTGTCTTTCCGGGAAGGGGGCCGGGAGTATCCGGAGCAACGCTGGATGAGCTGGACGGAGAACTATGGGGGGCTTTTGGGCGGCTCCGTAGTGTATCAGGTCTCTGAAAGGGCCTATCGAGCATCCTCATGCACTTGCCGGGCTGCTTCTGACGTAATTGGCTTCCTACTCATGATCCTGGTTGGCGTCATCCCACGTAAAGCCCCTGGTGCGGAGCAGGCTCCGAACCTCGGCACCAATCTCAAGATGCTGCATGATCAGTCAATCGGGCTCTTTTGATATTTCAATCCACACACTCGTGAAGGGTGTGACTGTCGTCGCGGGGTCGAGGACCAGGACGCTCGTGATTTCAATCCACACACCCGTGAAGGGTGTGACTCCGCTTCCGGCCCTCGTCATAGAGCGAGCAATACGATTTCAATCCACACACCCGTGAAGGGTGTGACGCGCCGGCCCCCGGATGTCGTCAGCCAGAGAGGCATTTCAATCCACACACCCGTGAAGGGTGTGACGACGACGTCGGGGTAGTGACCCTGCAGGGCGATCGAATTTCAATCCACACACCCGTGAAGGGTGTGACTAGTATGCGCCGGGTGTGAGGTCATCGAGGAGATAATTTCAATCCACACACCCGTGAAGGGTGTGACCGCGTGGTCTCCGTAGAGGATCTGCTGCTCCTTATTTCAATCCACACACCCGTGAAGGGTGTGACTTGAGCGCCGCGAGCAGACTCCCCAGCCCGGCGGAGGAATTTCAATCCACACACCCGTGAAGGGTGTGACTCGAAAAGTGGGTCACAATCACCGACGCCCTCTCATTTCAATCCACACACCCGTGAAGGGTGTGACCAGGCCCACCGGGGCCACCGGGGGAAGGCAGGCGCATTTCAATCCACACACCCGTGAAGGGTGTGACGGGAGCGCCGAGGTGGTCCCGGTCGGGGCGGACGGATTTCAATCCACACACCCGTGAAGGGTGTGACGTCCTTGCAGATTACTCGACTACGTGCGCCTTGGATTTCAATCCACACACCCGTGAAGGGTGTGACGTGCCTATTGAGGACATGAACGCCGCGATCAGTATTTCAATCCACACACCCGTGAAGGGTGTGACCGTAGCCGGCAACGACCCCCGCCTGAAACGCCTGATTTCAATCCACACACCCGTGAAGGGTGTGACAGCTAAGAGCCCCATCCCCATCCCTCCGCTGAAATTTCAATCCACACACCCGTGAAGGGTGTGACGTGTTAACCGAACAGACAATAGGCGATATACAAATTTCAATCCACACACCCGTGAAGGGTGTGACGCCGCACCGGATGTTGTTGAGGTTCGCCTCCGTATTTCAATCCACACACCCGTGAAGGGTGTGACCGGTCGCCCTCGCGGCGGTCGTCAAGGCCCTGCGCGTATTTCAATCCACACACCCGTGAAGGGTGTGACAAGCGGCCGAGAGGACGCGCCAGCAGTATCAGGAATTTCAATCCACACACCCGTGAAGGGTGTGACCGTGACCGTGCCCGGCCGCGGCGGCGCCATTGCAATTTCAATCCACACACCCGTGAAGGGTGTGACGCATATTCCGCGCCGCCCGCTGCTGGAGGAGTCGATTTCAATCCACACACCCGTGAAGGGTGTGACTGCCATGTCCGTGCTTACACCTCCTGTCCACCTGATTTCAATCCACACACCCGTGAAGGGTGTGACCGCTCGGCGTGAAGAGCAGCTACGTAGATATCAATTTCAATCCACACACCCGTGAAGGGTGTGACATACCTCGGCAAGGAGTGTGTAAAGTTATGTTAATTTCAATCCACACACCCGTGAAGGGTGTGACTCTCGAGCGCCAGGGCCTCGTCCGGGCTGCCGATGACATTTCAATCCACACACCCGTGAAGGGTGTGACGTTCGGCGAATGTCATTATTAACGAATCACTGCGGATTTCAATCCACACACCCGTGAAGGGTGTGACCTTCGAGACCATCAGCCGCATGGCGGACATCTGGCAATTTCAATCCACACACCCGTGAAGGGTGTGACAGGTGCGTTCCTCCTCTTTCTGAAAGAATTTCAATTTCAATCCACACACCCGTGAAGGGTGTGACAGGGCGCGACGCCCTACACGAAGGCAAGCACGTTATTTCAATCCACACACCCGTGAAGGGTGTGACGACGGCACCCGGGGCGCGTATTGTGTTATCGAGATTTCAATCCACACACCCGTGAAGGGTGTGACGGCCGCGGGGGATCGTCGTCGCCCGCGAAGTCAAGATTTCAATCCACACACCCGTGAAGGGTGTGACGGGCATCCCCGACTATCACCAGATCGTAAGCGAGATTTCAATCCACACACCCGTGAAGGGTGTGACACGATGCCCCACAAGGCAAAGGGAGACCTCCAGAGCATTTCAATCCACACACCCGTGAAGGGTGTGACGCGATCGGCGGTCTCCTGGGTCCGGGCCTCGATATTTCAATCCACACACCCGTGAAGGGTGTGACATCGGAGCCAGCCTCCGGAGGCGAGCGCGGTGAAATTTCAATCCACACACCCGTGAAGGGTGTGACGCTCGGAGCCGTGACGCTCGCCAACGGAGGCACCGTATTTCAATCCACACACCCGTGAAGGGTGTGACGGGAGGCCCTTGCCCGGGTGGGACCAGATGGAGTATTTCAATCCACACACCCGTGAAGGGTGTGACAGGGCATCCCCGACTACCGGCAGATCGTGAGTGAGATTTCAATCCACACACCCGTGAAGGGTGTGACTGCCGCGTTCATGGTGCGGGCGTTCGCGCAGCGATTTCAATCCACACACCCGTGAAGGGTGTGACGAGATGCGGTGAATTCGACGACGTTTGCGTGCCGATTTCAATCCACACACCCGTGAAGGGTGTGACCGCAAAACGATCCGGACCACGCCAGACCCTTCGACGATCGGGAGGCTGAACCGAATCTATCGGTATTCAACCAGATGGCAAATAAATGTTGTTTTCACCGAAATGAACGCGTCTGGTGCAATTTCAACTGAACCAAATTAATTCATGCATGTTCCCACAAAGGTCGGTCCCATTCCTGGGCGAACACTCACTATGCATATCGGGGTTGCCATACTCGTAAAGATAATAAAGGACTTTCAAAAATTCCCCGCGAACCTCCCGGGGAATCACTGTGCGCCGGGGGTTCGCAGGGTCATGCGACTAATAATCCCTCCGGATCGTATCCCTCTTTTGCACCGAAGTGCTCCACCCTGTTTTTCCAGTTCTTCCCCAGATAGTAGAACCGGAGGCTGTCCTTGTCCTCGTCGATTATATCACAGAGATCATGTTTAAGCTTTGCAAACCGGGCAGGATCGACGAGACACTCAAAGACGGAGTTCTGCACCCGCTGTCCGTAGTTTACGCACTCTTTCGCTACTCTGCGGAGACGCTTCTTCCCTTCAGGGGTCTCCGTGTTGACATCGTAAGTGACCAGGACCATCATCAGAAAACACCTCAGTTCATAAAGTATGGCGGATAGCCGTCGATATCCCCCCGCAGGAAACGAGCCATCAGCATTGCCTGAACATACGGAAGCAGCCCGATGGATATCTTCTCGTTCAGGTATGGGTGTGTAATCGTATCCTGCTTCCGCTTCTGCCAGGCTCCAATGACCGCTTTGCGTCCGTTCTCGGTCAGGATGACACCCCCGTTCTCTTTTTTGAGGAAATCGCCAGCACTGACCTGTTTCATATTCACGAGGTTCAGCGCAAGCCGGTCGGCCAGAAACGGCCGCAGTTCTTCCATCATGTCAAGCGCCAGGCTCGCCCGACCAGGCCTGTCGGTATGAAAGAACCCGACGTAAGGGTCGAGCCCCACTGTCTCCAGGGCAGACTCGACATCGTGAGCAAGGAGCGTATACAGGAAGGAGAGCAATGCGTTCATGTTGTCCAGCGGCGGCCTCCGGTTCCGCTCGATCAGGTAGAAATCATCCTTCTGCTTGAGGATCAACTCGTCAAGCGTGATGAAGTAGAATTTTGCACAGTTCCCTTCAATCCCGCGAAGGGTATCGGCAGAGTCACACCCTTCTATCTTTAAGAGGTTCTCGATCAGCAGGGCATCCACTGTTCGGACCCTGTCGCAATCGATGACGGCGCCGTGGTCGCGGGCGCCACGGCCAAGCACCGTCCGGCAGTTCACGATCTTGCCGATGATAAAGGACTTTGCGATCTCCAGTGACGCGTCGCAACAATCCGCTCTCCGGTACTGAGTCCGCCGCAGCAGAACATTGCCGCGTACCCTCCCGTTGACCCGTGCCAGGAACTTTCCGGACGGCGTTAAAAACGACAGGCCGACGTTGTTATCCGAACAAAGCCGCATCAGGTGGGGGCTCGCCCCCATATACCCAAAACAGACGATCCCCTCAAGGTTGTGAATCGGGATGCGGAATCTCTCCTCGTTCTCGACCCTGACGATGACGTTCTCCCCCTCGCGGGTGAGGTAGGATTCCGGCGTGGTCACGTACAGCGTGTTCAGTAGTTTCCTCATGTACAGCGTTTCCTGACGAAAGAGATCGACCTTCTGCGATATTCGTGCCGCTATACTCTCCTCAATGCTCAAACGTCCTTTGAGCAGGCCTCTTTCACATGTTTTCGCACATATTTGCCGACGGAGAGGGTCTTCTTCGTCAGCTTCGGCATGCAGATGTTCTGAAGGGAACAGAGATTGCACTTCCGGGAGACATCGGCAGGGGGCGTTACGCCCTTTTTGAATAGATCGTGCATCTCCTCCGACAACGAGCGGACCCGCTCTCTCAGTTCGGCGGATAACGAGAGCGGCACTCTCCGCCGGATCTCGTTGTAGTAGAAGTCGCCCCGCCCAACCCGAACGCCGAACATCTCCTCAAGGCAGATCGCCTGAGCGCACAGCTGGACCTCGTCACGCTCATCGGTCTTCGGTTTCCCTCGCTTGTACTCCACCGGTCTCATCGTCCAGAGGCCTTCGTGGCCCGGAAGGGATATGCCGTCCCCGGAGCGGATGTACTCGACCACGTCGGCCACGCCGTAGAGGCCGAGTGTATGCGAGACGAGGGGAAACGCCCGCGAGATGACGATATCCCCGCGGCTCTCGGTGAAGAACGGGTCATCTACCCGCTGGTGGATCAGGTGGCCCTCCGCCGTCCGGAGGTTCTCCTCCCACTGGCGCTCGACATGGATGAGTGCCCACTGCCGCGGGCAAAAACAGATGTGCTGGATGCCCGACAACGCAAGCAGTTCGTCATCGGGATACCTTACATTCCTCATAACTTTTCGATGACCTCAACCCCGGCGGGCACATCTTTGTCAACGGCAACCCGGTAATCGCCGAATGATCGCGGGGGCATATCCCCGGAGACGCGTTCCACCCTGACCTTGTCGAACAGGAGATGGGACTGGCAGCACCCCAGTGCCGTGTCGTGCTTGAAGACGATCAGTTTCCGGGCGGACAACTTGCCCCGTGAGGCCGAGTGGTCGTGCTCGAACATATTGACGAGGCCCTCCCAGAAGAGTTCCAGGTCGCCCTCGGAAAACCCTGTTGTCTTCTGAGCTAAGTTAGCAGAGACATAGCCCTCGGCGCGGTAAAGCGCATAAGGAACGATCTGCTTCTTACCCATCGTCTGGCCTTTCTCGCTGTCCCGCTCGTTCGCGACCGCCTGGCGGGTGATGGTGACCTCCTGCTGGAAGATCGGGTCGATGCTGCGGGCGAAGTTGAACTGCACCGGCCCCCTGACCTGTCCACAGTTCACTTCCGTGGTCATTACGGCCCCGAACGTCCGGATATCAAAGAAATTCTGGCACATGAATGCGGTCAACTGGCTATCCTTTGGCTTTTTGCTGGAAGGTTCGATGCCAAGATAGTCATACGCCTTCTTGTGCTGGTCGTTTAAGACCACGCCTGATGTGACGTAGATCCCGTAGCCCGGCGTGCCGGCCTTTACGAGATCGACGTAATCCCTGACCTTCCGCTTGAGACAGACGTCAGTGACGATCCCATGCCCGGTTTGCGGGTCGACCCGCGGCATGTTCCCCATGTCCGGGTCGCCGTTCGGGTTCCCGTTCTCAACATCAAACAGCAGTACAAACTCATACCGGTTTTTGATAGGTTCGCTCATGATCACTCAACCTCGCCTGCAACTTCCTCTTTCTTCTTGTAATTCGCCTTCCGCTGGTGGTAGTAACCGAGCATGAACATCCCCTGCTCCTCAAGGCTCAGGTATGCCGGGAACTCGTCAACCCCCGTCAACGTCTCTTCGATCGCCTGGGTCGTCCTGAACCCCCAGTCGGACTTCGCTATGTGGTGCTGCGCAAGTTTCAGCAGAACCGGGAAGACGACGGCAGGGGTCGTCGACGCGCTGCTGAAGTACTTGCTGTTAATCGTGCTCTTCATCTCTCTGTTCGTATCGGCCTGCGCCTTCTCAAGCACTGCAAACAGCCTTCCAAGGCGATACGGCACGCTCGGGTTCTCTTCGTTTAGACTCACGGTAATCATATCCTCCTGTAAATTTGTCAGGCCGGCTCTCGCGAGCCGTAGCAGGTAGGCTTTGATAAAGCCCGCCCGGATAGGGTTAATCGACCGGTCTACCTTTGTCCGGTTGAGGATTGCGCTGTACATCTGGACCGGGTATGGTCCGCCGTTCAGTATCGACCGCATAACGAGGCCGCCAAGGAGCGGGGACGCGGCCTTGTTATCTGAACTCGGAGCAACGGTCTCTCTCAGCAGGCGGTACATCGATACGTACCGCGGACCGCCGTCCCTGACGATCTCCATGTCCAGGTGGTGGCGTGCGGCCCTCACGATGAAGTTGCCAAAGGTGTCAACGTGCCAGAACCGCACCGCAAGTCTTGCGTTATTGGGGGAGAGACCGAGCATGTAGAAATTTGCCTCTGGGTCAGCCCCGATATCTTCGGTGTGGATCTTCTGGCCCTTCCTGACCTTATCGAGGATAGCCCCGATCAGTTCGATTCGCCGCAGGTCCTGTACCCTCGCCGGATCGGAGGGCGCGGCATCGCTATCCTCCTCCGTCTCCTCGCGGGGATCGAAGAAGAGGCTTGCAAGGTCCTCGCAGGCGGTTCCGTTCGTCTCCGCCCAGAAGACAACCGTCGTATCAGCGATGCGCATGCGGTAGTCCGGGCGGGCAAGGAGATAGTTCAGGACAGTGGTGTACTTGAACATCGCCGATTCGCTGATAGGTGCATTGAGACCCTGCTGTTTTCCCGTTTTGCCGTAAGAGCAGAAGGAGTCGTCGTTGAAACTGACGAGCGAAGCACCCGACATCTGGGCGCCGGCCACTCCCTTGAGGTTCTGATGAATCCGCGCTACTGTATCCATTTCTCCGGTCACGAGGCACTGGGCGGTGAACGTATCCCGGTCTCCACGGCCGTCTGAGGAATACCTTTCCCAGGTCTTCCGCACAGATGGTTTCCTGTGCAGAAGGACCCCTTCGCACTCAAAGACAAGATTTCCTCCGGCAAGAAGATCGTCCATGTACTCCACAAGCTTGGAGTGCTTGCTGAAGTTTTCAGGGCTCCAGGAGTCCAGAAATGTGAGTAATGCCCGGATCCCGGGATCGTCAAGGGCATCGAATATCGCATGCTGGCGTTCTCTGAATGCCTCAAAACAGTCCCGTGACCGTTGATGAACTAAAACGACCTCTTTCTCATTCCCGGCGAGGATCGTGTAATCTGGAGATGTATCCTTGCCGGAAGGGTTTGGGAACTTCTCCTCAAACTTGTCTCTCTTGAGTTTCTCGACGCCAAAGACGTACTTCGCGTTGTCGCACAGAACGTAGGGCGCTATACCCGACGAGCGAACCTCCTGCAGGGGCACATCCATACTCTTAGGCCGGGGTTTCTTGTCGTCGCTCCTGAGATCGGCGATGTAAGACAGTTCACCGTCGGGGCTGAGGACCAGCGCAAACGAGACCTTTCCGCTGCTGTATCCCGGCCGGGAGATCGTTACGTCCTCGTCCTCCACCAGTATGTCGTAGTAGCGGCAGAGGGACTGGATGATCATGAGACGCCCCCGAAGGCGAGGCACCTCTGAACGTCGATGATACCGTCTACCATAACCGCCCGGTAAAAGATGGCCTTCATCTCATCAGCGAAATCGATATCATAGAGCATGAACCCGAGATCCTTCTCCCCCGTGTAGCAGGAGGCCGGCATCTCCTCCTCGACGAGCTCGAACCTGACCGGGAACTCGCGGCAGCCGAAGTAGGGGTGGGAGAAACACTGCCCTTTCCGTATCCTGCGAAGCACGATGTTGTAGTGCTTCTCGACGGTATCCTCGGGACCGGCCTGATCGGTCAACTCGAAGTGCGCCTCGATGCCGTAACAGACATCGCGGAGCACCAGGGATGCCCGTTGAACGGCGTCCTGGCTCGAATCCTGGAAAAGAGCAACGTCCCCTCCGCGGAGTGCGCTCTTTACTTTCCCCGCGGGGATCTTACCCGCCCTCTCGTTCCGGCGGATATTGTCGAACTTTACCGGGTTTAATACATGAATTCTGTCGATCTTCCAGCGGATGGCGGGCTTCCAGTGAATCGCTTCGAGGATGCCCCGTGCAGCCGACGGGGTCATCACATCGTAACTCACCCGCTCCGTCTTCATCTCCGGTCGGGTGAAACAGGCGTAATCGCCCCAGACTTTCAGTCGTATTCCATACCCTATCGCCGTCACCTCCCTAAACAATCAGTAGTGATCCCTCCCCACCATTACCCTTTCTATTTATCAGCCCGGTTTCCTCGGAGTATTTGCTTATATCGTTCAGCACGTAGAACCTATCGCCGAAAAGGTCGATTTCACCCGCGCGTTCCAGTTCCCTGAATTCGTTGGGATAGATGGCGATCGTATATCCCTGCAGGCGCCGTGCGTACTTCCACGGTGATTCGCTGGTCCGGAGTTCGTCGACGAGTCTTCTCCCCTCTTTGCCGTAGGGAATGACGAGGTCCTTCGTACCCTGCTCAATGATGCTGAACTTCCAGCCGACATCCTCAAATGGGAATGCAAGGTCCCCGGCTCCTCTCTCGAATGACGGCAGTATCTCTTCCTGGTCAAGCCCCCCGTCACCCTTGTACGAGTAGAGTTTCTGGAAGTAACTCTCGACGGCCGGAAGGGAGAGTGGGTCGTCATAGGTATCCATGACCATCCTGCCGACCTCCGCTGTCAACCGCTGCCAGCTGGTGGCCTGGCCGTATCTCTCGGTCGATCGGAAGACGTAGACCTCCCCCCGTTCTGCCTTCCCCTCACGGTTGCACCGCCCGGCGGCCTGGGCGACGGAGTCGATACCGGCCGTCGCCCGGTAGACGATGGGAAAATCGATATCCACCCCGGCCTCGATCAGCTGCGTCGAAACGACACGGCAGTCAGCACCTTCCTTGAGCAGATCTTTAATCTCCTTAAGCTGTTTTCTCCTGTGAGCGGGGCACATCCGGGCGCTCAGGTGGTAGCACCTGCCATGTTCTGAGAGTGCATCGTGCAGGTGCTGCGCGTGGGCTCTCGTATTGACGATACACAGCACCTGGCGATGCCCCTGCAGCCTGGCAGTGAGTTCTTCATCGCTCAACGGTCCAAGATCGTTCACGTTCACCCGCTGGAACATTTTGTAGAGGTCTCGTGGCGAACGCATGATCTCGATGGGCCTGAGGCATTCATCCAGAAGTTCGCCGAGTTTCGGCTGGGTTGCCGTGCAGATGACAACCGTAGAACCGTAGTTTCGAACGAGTTCCGAGAGTGCCTGAAGACAGGGCCTCAGGTAGTCCGTCGGTAGCATCTGGGCCTCGTCGAGTATGATCACGCTTCGAGCGAGGTTATGGATCTTCCGGCATCTCGACCGCTTATTCGAGAAGAGCGATTCAAAAAACTGGACGTTCGTCGTCACGGTGATCGGCATGTCCCAGTTCTCGGCTGAGAGTTTAAGGAACTGTTCCAGAGATTCGATGTCGTCGTCGGATAGGGTATTGGGGTCGAAGTTGCTGTGGTGCTCCAGCACGTTCCGGCTCCCGAAGATCTTCCTGAATATCGCGGCATTCTGCTCGATAATGCTCGTGTAGGGGATGACGTAGAAGATTCTCTCCAAGCCGTGACGCTGTACGTGCTCAAGTGCAAACGCCATCGACGAGAGCGTCTTCCCCCCGCCGGTTGGGACGGTCAGGGTAAACATCTGCTGGGGGAGGGCAGCCATCTCTCTGCACTGCTCGTAGATCTCTCTCCTCTGCCTGTTGATCGGGGTCTCCTCGACACCGGAGAGGAGGGTGGCCATATGTTCGTCGAATTTCCTGGACAGGGTTTCAAACGATTCATACCTCCCCCGAACAGAGGCTGTAGCAGGATCCGAAAATGCTTCCGTATCAAGAGAGTCCGCATCGACGAGGCATGAATAGAGCATCCGCGTGAAGAAGGCTATCGTAAACCCTGCTCTCTTCTGCACCGGCCGTACAGCCGGGCGGAATCCAGCAA
Source organism: Methanoculleus caldifontis (assembly GCF_032842345.1). Taxonomy (NCBI): domain Archaea; kingdom Methanobacteriati; phylum Methanobacteriota; class Methanomicrobia; order Methanomicrobiales; family Methanomicrobiaceae; genus Methanoculleus; species Methanoculleus caldifontis. Next base: position 1,257,139 of record NZ_WBKO01000001.1, read on the forward strand.
GGTCTGGGGCCCGGATCTCATCCCGATAGGCCGAGTAGTCCGGCAGAAACTTGTTCCCCAGGCGTTCCTCAAGCCCGCTCTCGCTGCTGCCGTAGTTCAACAGGCCGCCGTGATGCCCGGTGATGATGTACTCGAGAATACGGCTGAACTGCTTTGGATACAGCACCCCTACTTCTCGTGCACCGGCGGTCGAGTGGTCGACCCGGATACGAGCTCCTTCCAGGCGCCGTTGAAAGTCGGCCGAGTACTTTCCGATATCGTGCAGCAGACCTCCGGCATAGGCGATATCGCCGGCATGGAATGTGTTGGCAAAATCCGATGCGATATCGGCAACATTCTGGAGGTGGACGCTGAGCAGTTGCCAGTCCTGTTTATCGGGGGCATCTGTGGAGTGAGCATAGTAAATAGGGTCGGTCATCGATCTAACAATTCAATATAGGGGTGATAAATTTAGTCATTCATGTCCGCTCCCCTGGCCGCCCCTATGCCAAAAAAAGATTGGATCGTCTGCATCACGAGCAGATGCCGGCCCCCTCCCCCCCGGCGGCACCCCGCTTCCCACAGATCTGCACCACCTTCTCCGGCTCGTACCGCAGGACGACCTCGCTCGTCCTCCCGCCGGCCTGCCCCCGGATCAGGTCGACCAGCCGCAGGGCGTCGAGTTTCTGCAGCCGCTTGAAGAAGGCCGTATAGCTGACCTTCGGTTTCCCCTCCTCATCGGTGTAGATCGTGCCGGAGACCAGCGGCCCGGCCTCCTCCTGAGACAACTCCGCGATCCGCCGGAGCAGCAACCGCTCGTCTGCAGAGAACGCCCGGATGGTGCAGACATCCTCCTCGACAACCTCGGTGCGGACGGCACACTCTGCGTTCAGCACCGCCCGCTTCACCAGGTCAAGCCCCACCCGGACGTCGCCAGATTCCATCGTCTGCTACAACCCCGCGACCGGCAACCCCGGGGGAAAAGCGTTATCCTGACGGGGGGCAACAGGAGTATGATACGGTATGCTTACGGCCGATGGCATCCTCGGTGCGCTGACAGAACACCGCGAACGGATCAGGAGCCTGGGCGTCCGGCGGATCGGGGTCTTCGGGTCGTTTGCCCGGGGCGAAGAGCGCGAAGAGAGCGATATCGATATCCTCATCGAGTTCGAGGAAGGAGGCCGCTCCTTTGACACGTACATGGACCTCAAATTTTTCCTCGAAGATCTCTTGGGGAGGAGAGTCGACCTCGTCGACCGCGATGCCATAAAGCCGGCTCTCGCGCCGCACATCCTCCGGAGTGTTCGATATGTCCCGGGAGTATAACCTCTATCGTATGGGACGGTTGCACTTTCAGTGCAACTGCCTCAGATCTCCGATCTGGGGCACTGTTCGGAACAAGATCCCGGAACTACAGGTTGCAGTCAGGCAGATGCTCGATGACGAGGCCGCCTGATCACCCCTCTGCCGTGGTTCGGGGCCCGAGAACGCTTACTCTGTCGTTTCAGCTCGCCTATTCGTGCCGGGGAACCTTCCTGCACTTCAAAAGACTGATACGGGGTGAGCGTCATACTACCCAGCAGAGATACGGTCGGGTGAGATGGCAGGACGTACATTGACCGGGACAGCGCGGGAGACCATCGTCGCGATACTCACCAGAAACGATGCCGAGTGGATCGCGATCTTCGGCTCGTATTCGCGGGGATCTGCCGGCCCGGAGAGCGATATCGATATCCTGGTCCGGTTCGCCCGCAAAAAAAGCCTCTTTTCGCTTGTCCGGATCGAGGACGAACTCACCCGGGCTCTTGGCATGAAGGTGGACCTCGTCACCGAGAACGCCGTCAGCCCCTACCTTGCCGATGCAATATACCGTGACGCTGTGGTGATCTATGACGCCGGAGGACCTCGCATACCTTCATCACATCCTTGATGCCGTAACGAGCATCGAGGAGTTCTCCGAAGGTATCGGATCGGCGGAGGATCTCCGAAACCGCCGGCTGGAGCGTGCCGGGATCAAGCGCATGCTGACCATTCTCGGCGAGGCGGCAAAGATGGTATCGCCGGAGTTACGCGCTGAGCACCCGGAGATTCCCTGGAGGGAGGCAGCCGGGATGCGGGATAAGATCGTCCACCACTACTTCGGCGTGGATTACGAAGCAGTCTTCCTGACCCTTCGCGATGATCTCCCGCTCCTCGAGCAGGGGATCAGGGCTGTTCTTGGCGAGGCCGGACGCTAGATCCATGCGAGCACTACACCGCGAAGGTGAACTTCGTCAACGAGGATACCGGCAAGCGGGTCGGGAACGTCTCCCTGCAGTCCCCCTCGATCGCCGCCTTCGAGGCGAACGCCGCCGCGGTGATGAATAACGCGGCCCTCGCGACCGCGATGGGCGGGGAGGCCGGGCGGAACTTCGCCCACGAGACCTACTATGCCCAGCTCAGGTGCCACGACCCGTCGGGCGTGTCGCACCTGCCGGTGCTCCTGCTCCTGTTCGAAGCCTGATGGCTTCTCAAGCTCCGGGCATTGTCCGTCGCTCCCTGAGGGCCAGTCGCGACTCCTACGTCACCTTCACCCGGAAGACCGTCCGGATCTCGTCCTACCAGGACGACGCCATCCGGAACGCCGTCGAGACCTGGGCGGACGCGATCCCCGCACCGGGGTGAGGGGGACTCTTCCCCCGCTTTTTTGACCGAACCTTTGTACCGGCGTACAGGAGATATCTATACTAAAGAGAACGGCGCATATCCCGATCAGGAATGGATACCGTCACACGCGAGGCCGGCGGGGAGTGCGCGAGGATCATCGGCATTCTCCGGGGGAAGAAGGCATACCTGGAGGAGACCTATCATGTCGGATCCATCGGCATCTTCGGCTCGTGCCGGCGCGGCGAGGAGCGCGAGGAAAGCGACGTGGACATCCTGGTCGAGTTCTCCGAGGTGCCGGGGATCTTCGGGTTTCTCAGGCTTGAGCGATACCTCTCCGAGATCCTCGGCAAACCTGTGGACCTGGTCGAAAAGAGCGCGCTCAAACCCCGCATCGGCCGCCGCATCCTGAATGAGGTCATCTACGCATGACGGCCCCGCGCGGCACGCTCGATTATCTGGACGATATCCTTGATGCCGTCGAGAAGATCGAGATCTTCACCCGGGGCATGTCGTATGAGGAGTTCTCCGGGGACGACAAGACCGTCTACGCGGTCACGCGAGCGCTGGAAGTGATCGGCGAGGCGGCGAAGTGCATCCCTCGATCGGTCAGGGAGAATTACCCCGGGTACCCCTGGACTGAAATGGCCGGTATGCGCGACAAACTGATCCATGCCTACTTCGGGATCAACAGGACAATCATCTGGAGGACGATCCGGGATGATATCCCTCCGCTCAGGTCTGCGATGCAGGCTCTCCGTGATGACCTGGCTGCGAGCGGCGACCGCCGGTAGCACGGACGGCGACGAGGGGGTCCCGGTCCGCAACCGATTCGGGATGGTTGAGTGCGGTGCTTCCGGTGCACACCCTGTCCTGGCCCAGCGAGACCGGTAAGTGGGCTCACCGGTTATCCGTGCATTTTCAACCCGCGCACGGCCCGCGTTTAACAACACCCTCTTCTCCAGACTGACGTATGACACATTCCCCTCTCCTCCGCAGCGACCAGACCCTTTTCAGAGATCCCGACGTCTTCGAGCCCGCGGTTCGTCTCTCCGACCGCCCCCACCCCCCTAATGTCCGGAACTCCTCTGGTCCTCCCGGGCCGGGAGTTCGTGCTCCACGTTTGTTTAATATATTGAACGATCATTCAATATACTGCATGCTCCGGGAGTTCGAGACGTTTGTCGGGTTCCGGGTCCTCGCCTGGTTTCTCACTCACCCCACGGGCGAGATCCACATCAATAAACTCGCCCGGGAGATTGGGGTCAGTCCGGGAAGCGTCAAAGCGTATGCCGATGCCTTCGAGCGCGACGGGTTGATCACCATTACGCGACTCGGCACCGCACGGCTCCTCTCCCTCGACAACGACTCCTTTGCTGTCCGGGAGTTAAAGCGGGCCTGCATGGCCCTCCTCCTTGTCCGGGCCGGCATCGAGGACCTCGCGCCGGAGAGCATCGCGGTCGCGGTCTACGGGAGCACTGCGGCGGGGACCTTCGATGAGCAGAGCGACATCGACATCCTGATCATCGGTGACGAGAGTCGGGTCGATCACGGCCGGGTGCCGGCACTTGAGGCGGAGACCGATCGAGAGGTGCAGTTGACGGTTGTCCCCTACTACCGGTGGGAGCAGATGAAAGAGGAAGGCGACCCGTTTGTCGCGAGCGTCCTGCGAAACCACATGCTTGTCAGGGGGGCTCGCCTATGAGGTGGCGGGAGTGCGTCGACCGCGGCCTCATCCGCCCCGACCCCGGAGCGTTGGAGCGTGTCCCCGGCTCTCTCGCATCCGCGGCGAGGTTCCTTCGCGCGGCGGAGAAGAACGTGGCGATCGAAGAGTGCGAGATGGCTCACCTTGCTGCGTACAACAGTGCGTTTCATAGTGTCCGGACGTTTCTCTACGCTGCAGGCTACGTCGAGCGGAGCCATGCCTGTCTCGTCACCGCGGTACGGCATATCTCTGGTGACGAGCCTGAGCTCGCTGATCTCCTGAACGCCTTTGATAAACTCCGGGTTGCCAGGCACAACGTCCAGTACAGCGGATCGCTTGTCTGTGAGGAGGAAGCAGCGTTCTGCATCCGGCTGGCTCATCGGGCCCTCGTTCTGGCCCGGCAGCGGTTCGGGTAGAGGGCGGTTCGCCTCAACTTCATTGTCTACCGATTTTGAGGGCTCTCATAAGGAAGACGCAGTGAGTGAGACCCGCTGAGAGCAAACCGGGGGTGAATTGTGCAGACGGTGTCTGCGCAATTGGTTGCCCGGCGGGAGCGGCCGCATCGGATTGACACAAGTTACACCAGCCGGGGGACACCCCACTCCGGCCTCCTGGAGAGGTGCCCGGCGATCGGCCACTACGATGCCACCGTGACGGAGGGCGCTCCTCATCGTGCAGGAGAACGGTACCGCACGGACCGGCGTTTACACTGCGAATCGAACAACAGATGACCGTGCGGAGAACCAGAAATGCGGGTTAAACGTCATTGTTCAGGCAATGACGCACTGCGATGGGCCTGGCCGGATTCGAACCGGCGATCTTCGCCGTGTAAGGGCGACGTCATGACCAGCTAGACCACAAGCCCTGCGGGTGCCTTACAGTATTTTGCACCGTGACGGATAAACGTGTTGCCTCGCCGGGGATTCCCGTCCCGTCGAGCGCGGCATCTCCCGGCCCTCATGGCTCGCGCTTGTAAACCTCTCCTCAAAAACCCCCACCGTCCGCGCTTCGCGCTCCTCCGGGAGCGTCGTTCGAGCACCGCTAGGTGCGCAGGAGGATGCTCCTCCGGGAGCGTCGTTCGAGCACCGCTAGGTGCGCAGTCCCATGGAATGCCGTATAATGCGACCCCCAGCGTTCCAATAAGAAACCGCTCGCCGGATGCCCCGATAGAGATGCCTCTCCTGGAAAGTTGAGGGTATGTATCAGGCCTGAAAAAAAAGGGTTCAGATGAACCCGAAGGACTTGAGCGTCACTTCGGGGTTGACGGCTCCCACGTGGTAGACCTTACCCTCGGAGAGCTCGTTGATGACGACCTCGGCAGGGGAGAAGAGCGAGGTGTCGATCTGGTAGAAGTCGAAGTTGGCTTCCTTGAAGATATCGTAGAACGGTTTTCCGTACCCCTTGGACGTGTTGCTCGGGATCTTGTCCAGGTAGTCCTTGATCTCGGGGGCGTTCATCGTCAACATGATGCTGCCGTGGTAGATCGTGGCGTCGTTGGTGCTGCCCATCGCCTTCGTCCCGTCCTTCTTGACGGGGGCGATCGGGGCGTGGCCGATACCGGCGGTGATCTTCTTCGTGTCAAAGCCGAGCTCGTTCAGCTTGTAGACCGCGGTCTCGACGCAGCGGCCGGCGACCTGGATCGAGCCGACGAGGGAGGCCGTGGGGGCGACGACCGCGCAGGTGTTCGCGACGTCCACGTTGCAGGCCTCGGCGATCTTCTCCATCACGGCGGCGTTCGGGAGGTGGTCGCTCTCAAGGCAGATGACGGCGTAGTCGAACTCGTCCTCGTACTCGATCACCTCGTAGGTGTGCTTGGGCTTCAGGGAGAGCGCCCGTGCCGGGCCGCTGCCCATCGCGAAGTACTTGTTGACGTTGATCGTCCAGCCCGCTTTCTGGGCGCCGAGGCACGCGATGGACGGGAAGTCGGTGCTGACCTCGATGAACGGGACTGGGAACTCGCCGATCCGGCCCATCGTGATATCGACCTCGCCGAGCCCGCCCATGCAGATCTCGGTGAACCGTCTTCCTGCCAGGTACCCGCCCGTGGTGCTGACGCCGCAGTCTACGATGCGTGCGCCGTTGTCGAGCTCGTGCGGGACAGCATGAAACTCCTCTGCGTATTCGAAGAGCTCCTCAAATATATCCAGTGCCAGTTCGTTCACGCTGAGCATGTGGAAAACCTCATCAGAATACAAGCGGTGCCAGAACAGATAAGGATTATGAAAGAGATGTCTGCTCCTCGCGTAGGTACTCGAGGACACGCCCCGGATCGTAACGCAGGCTGATCAGCCTGGTCCGTCCTCTCCCCTGGCGGTAATGCAGGTTCAAGAGCCGCATCGCGTCGAATTTCCCGATAATCTCGTAGAATTTGGTGTAACTGACGTTCACCTCCTCCTTGACGAACCGGTAGACATCGCCGGCGTTCATCTCCTGGTCGTCGCGTCCCGACATCTCCGCGATCCTGGCAAGAACCCCCCTCTCCTCGCCCCTGAGCGTCCGGAGCGAGAACGCAAGGTGCAGGTACCGGGAGATCTCGTAAGCGCTGCAGATATCCTCCCGCTCGATCGAGCGGCGTGCCGCCTTTTCGGCGTTCAGCGTCGCCCGCCTGAGGAGATCGATGCCTACCCGGAGGTCGCCGTTCTTCATCGTCTGCTCCACCACGAGGTCGAGCATCTCGGACCGGACGACGTTCGGGTAGAGGCCCTGCATCACCCGCTCCTCGAGGATGTCGTGGACCTCCTCCTTTGAGTAGGGCGGGAAGTAGATCTCCGTGGGGCGGAAGACCGACGCCACCCGTGCGTCCACCTCGCTCTGCAGGTGAACGGACATATCGCTCACGATCGCGATCACGCCTATCCGGACGCCGGGATAGGCCTCGTGCGACCGGAGGAGCGGGTAGAGGACGTGGTTGATCTCGTTCTCGTAGAGGAGGTAGTTGGCATCGTCGAGGGCCACCAGAAGCACCTGCTCCTCACGCAGGAGGACCCGGGCTATGGCGTCGAAGACCTGCTTGAACGACGTGCCCGAGGCCGGGGGCAGGTGCCCGGTGACCCGGCGGTAGATCTGGGAGAAGATGGCGAACTTGGTGTTGTCGATCTGGCAGTTGATGTAGACGGGGACCAGTTTCTTCGTGGTCTCCTCGATATCGGAGAAGATCTTCTTGACGCTCGTTGTCTTTCCCGTCCCCGGGAGGCCCCGGCAGATGGTGTTCAGGGGCCGGACACCTCGCAGGCCCGGTTTGACCTGGAACGCAATCTCCTGGATCTGGGCGTCACGATGGTTGAACTGCTCGGGGACGTAATCGATCTCGAAGACTTCAGGGTCCCGAAAGAGCGTCTCGTCCCACATGAGCAGGTTCTTCTTCATTATACACTCCTCGGATACTGTAGTATAAATAACCTCCAGGTTTTATTTTCCCTATCGAGCAGATTTGGCGCAGCTTACGGTTGTTCCATGCACTTCTTGCAGAGCGTTTTGCTCATGAAGAGCTGAGAGAGCTTCGCCTGCGATTTCGTCACTGCTGCACCGCAGATCTCGCAGACCTCTCCCGCGGAGGCTGCGGGCGGCTGTGCTGCAGCCGGTTCCTGGTGCGGCGGCGCTTCTTCCGCTGCCGGCTCCTCCGGTTTTGCGGCCGGCTCGGGGGTCGGAGGCTGCTCCGGTGCCGGGGGGATTGCTGCCGCGATCAGCTCGACAGAAGGGCAGGCCCTCTTCTCCTCCGGGTGTGCCGGTTCTTCCTCGCGGAGAGCAGGTGCCGCCGGTTCTTCTGCCCGGACAGGGGGCGCTGCCGGCTCTTCCTCGCGGACAGGGGGCGCTGCCGGGGCGGGGGTCTCGGCCTCAGCCTCTACCGGCTCTTCTGCAGGTCTCTCCTGGTCTGCAGACCTGGCCTTCAGGACGCGCCGGCGATACGCATCCACCCGTTCGGCGGTCGCCGGATCGCCGCGGCCGAGCCGGGCAAGCACTCCGTCGAGAAACGTGATCAGTTCGTCCACATCTTCCTGGGTCTCTACATCACCCTCGACCTCGAGGCGGAGGTTTTCATAGTTCTGGAGGTTGATGGTGATCCCGATGGTGACTTCCCTTTTTCCGGACATATATTGTAATAAATATTGTATTCCATTATATACAATTCCACCGGCGACTCACGTAGCCTCCCGATTCGGCCCTTCAGGCCTCGATTAACCCTCGCCGGGATCCGTGGCGGCCCGGGGTCCCGGGCGGGTGCTCATGGGGAGATATGCGGCTCATCCGGTTTCCAGCCCCGCCCCCGGCGTATCTGATGCCTGTGCAGAACGGACCCCTGCCCTGTCCGTTGCCTGCGGCATCTCAAACCCGGAGCTCAGGGCATGGATGCCGATTTCAGGACCTACTGTTTTTTATATCTCAATGCTTATATCCGGCGGTGCCTCGTTCGCACCGGGTGGCCCCCGATGCCGTATGGAAGTCCGGAGCCGCCGGGAAACTGCCTGATTCGCGGCCGGGGTAGCGTCTCCGGTCTGGACGCTGCGTGATGCAATGACGACCTGCCTGCCCGATACGTTTGCCAAGTCGCGTTTTGCCCGCCTGCTTGCCATAGCCTTCGGCATCCTGCTCGTCCAGAGCGCTGCTGCCGCATCGCCCGGGACAACGGTCGTTGTGGCGGCGGGCGACAGCGGCCCTGCGTCGAAGGCGTGGGCAGACTACGCCTGCGACGGCTTCGACGATCACCTGGAGATCCAGCAGGCGCTCGTCGCGCTGCCGGCAGGCGGCACGGTCGTCCTCTCGGGCGGCACGTTCAACTGTTCGGGGAGCATCATCCCTCCCGCGGGAACGACGCTCCGCGGCAACGGCCCGGAGGCGACGACGCTCTCGTTCAGCCGGAACGGTACGCTCAACGTCTCCTCTGAGTATGTCACCCTGGACGGATTCCGTGTCGCCGGGGCCGGTTATACCGACCTGAGCACGGACACGATGCCCGACCTCACCAGGTGGCTCGGGGTGATCACCGTCTACGCGAGCCACGCAACGCTCCACAACATCACAGGCACCGCCGACGCAAGCATTCAGGCGGTCTTCCTCCTGCTGCACGACCCGAACGTCTACGCTCCCGTCCTCGAAGACGTCGAGCTCGTCAACTGTCGGGTCGTGGACCCCGGGACCTACGGGTTCCTCCACAACGCCTGGGGGTCGGAGAACACGACGCTCAAAAACATCCGCTATGAGAACTGCGCCGCGATCAACTGCGGCAGGGACGCCGCGTTCAACGCCTGGGTGACCGGGTTCGATTTTGCGGAGTTGAACGGCATCGAGGGCCTCCGGGTGACGGACTGCCTCGCCGAGGGCTGCCTCGAGTCCGGGTTCCACTTCGAGTGGGACCCCGATAAGCGGGACTGCGTCTTCGTCAACTGTTCGAGCAGGAACAACGGACACAAACCCTTCCCCGACGACTACCTCGTGGGCGACCCGGGGCTCTTCGGGGCAGGGTTCTACCTGCCGGGAGGAGAGGTCTCCCTGGTGAACTGCCGGGCCGAAGAGAACAGCGCGTTCGGGTTCTTCATAAGCAACCCGGCGGGGATGCTGCTGTATAACTGTACCGAGAGCGGCACCGGGCGTTCCGGGGGCCTCGCTCCAAAACCCGCCGCCTACTGTATCCTCCAGACGGAGCGGACCGCAAGAGACCCATCTATCGTTATGGAGCACTGCAGGAGCCTCGATACGAACGGGTGGGGCTTCTTTGCCTGCGGCGCGGAGAACCTGCTCGTCAGGGACTTCACCATGACCAATCCGGCGGGCGTCGGGCGTTTCGGGGCGTTGCTGGGCTGCCCCCCAACAGAGCTCCCGGCGAACTCGACGATCACCGTGGGCATTGCGAACTCGACGATCGACCTGACGGCGTCGGGAAACCGGCCGCAGACACTCCTGTACGTCGTCGAGAACTGGAACGTCGTATACTCCGGCAGGATCTACTCCGATGCCCCCCGGCCGATCCTGCTCGAGGGGACCCGGGCGGGGGACGTGGACCTTGAGGGACTCGAGGTGCTGCCGGTCGATGCGATGGTCCCGGTTCTCCGGGGAAACGGGTATGTTTGAACCCGGACCGGTTCGCCGGCCCTCCCGGGGATGCCGGGGCTCTATGCTCCTCCGCCTTGCCTGCGGGCCCGCGCCGGCGGGCGCTGTGGGGGAGCGGGCGGACTAAACCCTTAAATGGTACCTCCGCCTCATAGGGGTATCAGCCGGGAGAAGGCGTTGCCGTCCTCCCCGATCGGGGACGGTCGTCTCTCCCGATCGCCGGCAGGGTAACAACAGGCAGGTCATAGTTCATGTCAGCGAGACCACATCCGGGAGCCGGAGACCGGCGTATCCTCATAGCCGTTGCAGTAATTCTTGCCGTGATCGCTGCCGTTATGCTGGTCATGCACTATTATTCGCCGGGGCCGGTCTCCCCGCCTCCTCCCCCGCCGCCGATCACGCTGATCCCCGCAACGCCGGTGGTACCGCCGGAGGCGAGCGGGCCGACGATCGTCGTCGCGGCAAACGGCAGCAGCGCGGCCGATAAGGCGAAGGCTACCTATGTCTGTGACGGTAGAGACGATCACGTGGAGCTCCAGGCTGCACTTGACGCCCTGCCGCCGTCGGGCGGCACGGTCGCCCTCACCGCGGGTACGTTCAACTGTGCCGGGAGCATCTATCCCGGTGCAAACGCCCTGCTCCGCGGAGAAGGGCCTCAATCCACGTTCCTCGAGTTCACCCGGAACGGGCGGCTCAACGTCTCTGAGGAATCCGTCACGCTCTACAACTTCCATGTCAGGGGAACCGGCTACCCGCAGACCAGGACCGATCGCTGGCTCGGGGTGATCACCATCTACGCGAGCCACGCGAAGGTCCTCGCCGTCGAGGGGACCGCCGATGCAAGCACGCAGGCGGTCTTTCTCCTGCTGCACGACCCGAACGTCTACGCTCCCATCCTCGAGGACGTCGAGTTCGTCAACTGCAGGGCCGTGGACACCGGGACCTACGGGTTCCTCCACAACGCCTGGGGGTCGGAGAACAAGGTGCTTCGGAACATCCGCTACGAGAACTGTGCCGCGATCAACTGCGGCAGGTTCGGGGCGTTCAACCCCTGGGTGACCGGGTTCGACTTTGCCGAGCTGAACGACATCGAGGGTCTCCGGGTGACGAACTGCCTCGCCGAGGGCTGCCTCGAGTCCGGGTTCCACTTCGAGTGGGACCCCCAGAAACGGGACTGCATCCTCGAGAACTGTATCAGCCGGAACAACGGGCAGAAAGCCTACCCGACGAAGGCCTACCGGGAGGACGACATGTCGACCCACTACTTCGGGTGCGGCTTCTACGCTCCCAGGGGCGACATCACGTTTATCAACTGCTACTCGGAGGATAACAGCCGGTATGGGTTTTACGCCACGAACGGTGGGAAACTCTACAACTGTATCGATAGAGGCGCCGGTGCCGGGAAGACGGATTACCGGATCGTCCAGCCGTCATCGTTCTACGCCGCTCCCACCCGGTCGATATCGCCGTCCCTGGTGCTCGATAACTGCTCGAGCGTGGATTCGAACGGCTACGGTCTCCAGATCGAGTACGCGAGTTATGTCCTGATCCAGAACTTCCGCCTGGAGAACCCGGCCGGGATCGATGGGAAGGCGACCAACTTCGGCGGAGCGCAGGGCGGTCCGCTGGCGAACTCGGTTGTCAATATTTACGCATCGGGCGACAGGGTCGAGACGCTGATCTGGGCTCGCAATAACGAGAATGTCGAGTACTCCGGGCAGATCATCTCCAACACCGCAAAGCCGTTCGTGATCGAGGGCGACCAGACCAGGAACGTCCGGATCAAGGATATGGAGATCGTCTCTGCGAGCCGTTCGCCGTTCACCAACGGCGTGACCCTCGCGAATACGGTGCCTGCCGGAGCGGTGACGTTTCAGAACGTGGCGGTCACTTCCGGCACACCGTAGTTCTCCTCGTCCTCTTCCCGCCGCGGGCGGGTCCGGGTCTCCTCCTTCTCCGGGGTGCGGCAGGGGGGGGTGGCTGCCGGTCCGGCCGGTCGGAGATCGGGGGCCCGGGATCTTCCCGGGATTCATACGATTCTCGAGATAAAATTCCGTATTTGTGGCCGGTTTGCCTGCCCGGGACACTCCCTGTCCGGGGGCTCCCGCCGCGGGGTGTGTGCGCTAAAGTTTGATTGCTGATAAATACTTTTCTATTTTCACCTCTGCTGAGCAAACTGCAAAAAAATTCGATTTCACATGAATTTCTTGGCCTATTTAAAAATTAGAATTATATTTGTCGTTATATTAAATTAAAAAAGATTTTATGTCAGGGTTGTCAGATAATGCAGTATCTCCCAAGAGGTGAGATATGCGAGATAGACGGACAATGAAGCTTTTAATCGCAGTGTTCCTGATCGTCGGGCTCATCCCGATTGTCAGTGCACTCGATGCGACCCCCACCACGATCGTCGCGGCAAGCGATAGCAGCGCGGCTGATAAAGCAGCGGCTGCCTACGTCTGTGATGGGGTCAATGATCATGTGGAGATTCAGGCAGCACTGAATGCCCTGCCATCATCCGGCGGTGTTGTCCTCCTGAAAAGCGGCACATTCAACTGTGCAGGGATCATTGCTCCCAAAGCAGGCTCGACTCTCAAGGGGGAGGGTGCAGACAAGACAAAACTTGTGTTCACCCGCGACGGACGCATCAACGTCGACCGTGAGTATGTGACCCTCGATGGGTTCCACATCAAGGGCAGCGGCTACAGCAGCGGCGTCAAGTGGCTCGGCGTGATGAACATCCGTGCAAGCCACGCGAAGATCCACAACATCACGGGAACCGCAGATGCCAGCATCCAGGCGGTCTACCTCCTGATCCACGATCCTACCGTGTATGCCCCGACCCTGCAGAATGTTGAGTTCATCAACTGCAGAGCCGTGGACACCGGGACCTACGGGTTCCTCCACAACGCCTGGGGAACGACCAACAAGACCATCAAGAACGTCCGCTACGAGAACTGCGCCGCGATCAACTGCGGCAAGTTCGGCGCGTTCAATCCCTGGGTGACCGGGTTCAACTTCGCGGAACTCAACGATATGGACGGCCTCTACGTCAAGGACTGCATTGCAGAGGGCACCCTTGAGTCCGGGTTCCACTTCGAGTTCGACCCCAAGGTGACAAACGCGGTTCTCGAGAACTGCACGAGCAACAACAACGGGATCAAGCCTTTCCCGACAAAGGCTTACAACGTGAACGACATGTCGACCCACTACTTCGGGTGCGGCTTCTACGCCCCGAACTGTGACGTGACGTTCATCAACTGCACGGCAGTGGGCAACTCCATGAACGGGTTCTACACCACCAACGGCGGCAAGCTCTACAACTGTGTCGAGAAGGACACCGGTATCGGGAGGACCGACTTCTCCTACCGGGTGCCTGCCGGCTACTACAGCATTCCGTCCCGTTCGGTCAACCCGTCCACAGTGATGGAGAACTGCACGAGCATCACCTCGCGTGCGTTCGGCCTCCAGGTCGACCTCGCGAACAACGTGAAGATCCGGAACTTCCACCTGATTGACCCTGTCGGGTACAAGGGTAAGGGTTCCAGCCTCGGCGGCACGAACGGCCAGTTCGACAACTCCGAAGTGAGCATCTACGCGTCGGGCAACCGTGTCGAGACGCTTGTCTGGGCGAAGGAGAACGTGAACACCGTCTTCTCCGGCCAGATCGTCTCCGACTCCGCAAAGCCGTTCGTCATCGAGGGCTACAGGACCAAGAACGTCCTCGTGAAGAACATGGAGATCGTCTCAAAGACTCTCCCCGCCGGCTCCTCCGGTGTGACCGTCGTGAGCACGGTCCCGGCCGGTCAGGTGACCCTCCAGAACGTGAAGGTTACGTCCACCGGTTCGCCGACACCGACCCCGACCGTTCCGGTTACCACCCCGACGCCGGTGCCCACCACGCCGACACCGGCCCCCACCACGCCCGCTCCCTCCGGGAAGCCGGACCTCGTGGTGACCGATGTCTCCTGGGAACCCAAGAACCCGGCTCCGGGAAGCGCGGTGACGCTCAAGGCCACCATCAAGAACCAGGGGACCGCCGCCACGCCTGCGGGCGTGAAGCACGGCGTCATCTTCACGTTCAATGACGGTGCCTCCGGGCCGGGCGTCTGGTCCGACACCCACACCGCATCGATCGCTCCGGGGCACTGGGTCACGCTGACCGCCACCGGCGGCTCTGCAGGCGCGACCTGGAAGGCCGCCCTCGGCACTCACACCGTGAAGGCCAACGTGGACGATGTCAACCGGATCTCCGAGAGCAATGAGAACAACAATGTTATGAGCAAGCAGATCGTCGTTGCCCAGCCGGCCCCCGTCAAGGGAGACCTCAACGGAGATGGCAGCGTTGACTGGACCGACGTGATGATTGCTGCCGAGATGGCGCAGGGGAAGACCACCTCCCGGACGGCTGCCGACCTTGACGGGAACGGCACCGTGGACTGGAAGGACGTTGCCCTGCTGACCGACTTCTTCTTCGGCAGGATCTCCTCGCTCTAACATCTGAGCCGGGGGTGAACCCCCGTCTCCCACCCCGTTTTTATTCTTGTTCTCGCCGGCATCCTGCCGCGTAAGCCGGCGACAGGCTCCTGCGGATAAAACTTTCCTATCTCTACGAAGACCGCCGGGGCTTATCCCGGTCGGCAGGACCTCAAAGAGCCTCTCCTACGGGTCCCTCAACCCGAAAGCAGCCGGACCGGTGGATACATCTATATAGGTGCCGCCCGATACTGGCGCCCAATGGCAGTAGCACTCCCCAAAAACTTCAGTGAGGTGAGAAGGCAGTTCCAGGAGCCGCTTATCCGGAACTCGTTCTTCATCATGGCTTCATCGTTCGTCGCAGCGGGATTCGGGTTCTTCTTCTGGATGATCGCGGCCCGGTTCTACTCGCAGGCGGACGTGGGCATCGCAACTGCCCTGATGTCGTCTGTCGGGCTCCTCATCCTCATCTCCCGGCTCGGCCTGGACCAGTCGGTGATCCGGTTCTTTCCCAGCCGTGACAAGAACCGGGTGCTCGGGACCGCCATCCTCGTGCCGACGGCGATCGCGCTCGGTGCGGGCCTGCTCTTCATCGCCACGGTCGACTTAGTTTCACCGGAGCTCGCGATCGTCCGGACGATCGCGCCGCTTTACCTCATCATCCTCGGAGCATACTCCGTCACCTGGGTCCTTGAGGGCGCGCTCAACGCCCTGCGGAGATCCGAGCACTACTTTGCCTTGAACCTCCTCTACGGGTCGAGGATCCTCTTCCTGGTGCCCCTGGTCTTCCTCGGGGCGACGGGTATCTTCGGGGCCTTCGGCCTCTCGTTCGTCATCGGCCTCTTCCTTGCTCTCTTCCTCCTCTCGCGGTCCTCCGTGCGCCCGGTACTGGGCGTGGACCGGGTCTTCCTGCGGGAGGCCTGGCAGTTCTCAGCCGGCGCATACGTCGCCGGGATACTGATGTCGGCACCGAACATGGTCATCCCGATCATGGTGCTCCACGTGCTCGGCGCCGAGAGCACCGCCAACTACTACATCACCTACGCCATCGTCTCGGTGCTCTTCATGATCCCCTACGCGTTCACGACCTCGCTCTTCGTCGAGGGGAGCCACGGCGGGGAGATGAAGGGGAGCGTGCTCCGGACGCTCGCGAGCATGTTCGCCCTGCTCATACCTGCAATCATCGTTCTCTCCCTCTTCGGGGAGCAGATCCTCAGCCTGATCGGCAAAGACTACGTCGAGGGGATAGCCCTGCTCCAGGTGCTCGCGGTCTCCGCCCTCTTCGTCTCGATCTGCCAGACCTTCATATCCATAGCAAAAGTCCGGAACGATATCCGGAGCCTCATCATCCTGAGCGGTTTTGTCAGCATCGCCCTGCTCGGCCTCGGCTATACCCTGATGGACCGGTTCGGCCTCATCGGGATGGGGTATGCGTGGTTTACCACGTATCTTGCAGGCACGCTCCTCGTGGGCCTGATCCTGAAGAAGAAAGGGTGGGTATAAGCCAGGTTCTCCCGGCCGATCGGCCGGAGGCTCTTCTCCTCCCGGCGCCCGCCTCCGGCATATGCGCGGAGGGCAGCTCCGGATGATGCCGTCAGAACCGCTGCAGGGGCCGGACGCCCGCCCGTCACCGGTAGTAGACGGCTGAACCGGCGTTGTCGTAGATCCTGTTCTGGTTCTCTACGAAGAGTCCGGCATCGACGTACATCGCCGTCGTGACCGTGTTCTTCTGCGCCTCAAGCCGGATGTCCTCCCGGACGAGGTTGTAGGTGCCGAAGTAGGTGTAGGAGTTCGGCTCTATCAGCGACGCAT
Organism: Methanoculleus caldifontis; assembly: GCF_032842345.1. Classification (NCBI taxonomy): domain Archaea; kingdom Methanobacteriati; phylum Methanobacteriota; class Methanomicrobia; order Methanomicrobiales; family Methanomicrobiaceae; genus Methanoculleus; species Methanoculleus caldifontis. The sequence goes on from NZ_WBKO01000001.1 coordinate 1,273,799, forward strand.
TTGCCGGGAGGTATCGCTGATGGCCCGGGTCGAAGCCGAGGAGGAGCCACCAGCGCATACCGTCGACGTAGATGGGGCGCTGGTTGCCTTCCGAGAGGAGCCATCTTGCTCCCTGGACCTCTTTGCCGTTGAAGACCGGCTTGTCCCCGGTCGTCTCGAGCGCCATCGATGTCGGGCTGTCGCCCACGACCTGGTAGATGACCCCGCTGTTGAAGAGGAGGAAGACGACGAAGAAGAGCGAGAGCGCCTGGTACGCCGTCCCCATGAACGGCACGGCGCTTATGGCGCGTAGCCTCCCGGCCACTGCCTCGTACAGCGTTATGCCGCCGATGATCGCGAACGGCGCGAGGAGGAGCAGCGTGATGTGGTACAGCCTGCTGGTGTTGAGCGAACTCGCAAAGAACGGCACGACGATCCCGGCCACGTTGATGAGGAGGAAGACCAGGGAGACGGCGAGGTACTCGGGCTCGATCCGCCACCGCCCGCGCTTTGCGAGGGCCGCGAGCAGCCCCACGGCGATGAGCCCCTGGGTCGCGATATGGACGACCTTCGCGAGGCTGTGCAGGGGCGTCGCCGACTGGCCGGTGAGGATCTGCATCCCCTGGGCGGGGGTCGCGCTGTGGGTCTGGATGAACAGGGTGGTCCAGATCTTATCCCCGATCCCGGCGATGGTGGCGAACGCCGTTCCTTCCGCCACCGTCGAGTACCAGAGGTAGGTGAGGATGGCAAAGACCAGGATGTAGGGGAGGACGAGCGTCCTGACTTCCGGCCGGGGAGCGGCTCCCCCCGGGGCCAGCGGGTCGTGCGCCAGGGCGTCCGGAATCCCGCGGAGCATTCCCTTTATGCGGGACGGCAGGTGCTCGGGAAGGATCAGCAGGAGCCATGCCGGAACGAGCGAGAAGAGGTAGATGTACGAGAGGCCGTAATGCGAGACGATCATCGCAAAGCCGAAGGTGACCATGAGGAACGCCCGGCTGCTCCGGGCCATGGACTTGTCGATCAGCACGAGGATGGTCAGCACCAGGAAGAGTTCCGCGATCTGCTGGCGGGCAAGGGAGATCATCTCCGTGTAGAACGTAAAGAACGAGACGAAGAAGAAGGCGGAGAGAAACCCGACCTTCGCGTTCGTCTGTTTCTCGACGGCCCTGTAGACGCCGAGCGGGACGAGGGCAAAGATGAGGGGGTAGATGATCTTGAGGACCCAGACCGGGTCTAAGTCGCAGATGAGCGAGTAGATGGGGACGAGCGCGACGATCGAGAGCATCCCGTTCGTATTGTAGGGGATGGTCATGTCCCAGAGTCCCGGCACCAGCACGCTGTTGATGAGGTGGAGCTCGTGGTGGATGTCGTAGCCCCAGATATACTCCGATATCAGCGAGGTGTGGTAGAGAAGCGAGAGTGCGATCGCGTAGACCGCGAGCGGATAACACGATGGCGGGATGAGGCGGTCGAACCCGACGGCAAGGCCGATAACGGCGAGCAGGACGAGGAGGAGGAAGAGGAGCGTCACCATGTGGTACTCGTTCCTGAGGTGGGTCCCGATGATCGCAAAGAACGGGAGCAGCGCCAGAAGCGGGGCTGCGGGAGGGGGGATGGAGATCTCCGCCCCCGCAGAACTCGCGCCGGCGTATTCCCTGTCCCTGACGAGCGCGAGGTAGAAGAGGACCTGGACGACGGCGACGATCGTGATAAAGAGGATCGCGAATGAGAACGGCCGTGCGTACCCGATCAGCGGGTAGACGACATTTGCGGCAAGGCCGGTGAGCATGAGGACCGCAAGGCTCAGCCCGACCGAGTAGAGCGTCGTCTCGACCGTGCCGAGGTTATGGAGCCTGAGCGCCTTCAACACGAGAAGGCCGGGCAGGAACGTGAGGTAGAGGAGGGCCAGAACTTCCCGCGCGATCGGTATGTGGTATCCGACGAGGCTGAGGCAGACCACCGCGACGAAGGCGACCTGAAATGCCTGAAACGCCCAGAAGAACGTCCTGTTATCCCAGTCGTTCATCCTGAACGGGTTGAGCAGGTGCATGGGTCCCGGTACCTCCTGTAAATTGTTCGCTGGCTGTGTACATGGGAATGGTCTCTCTGTCCTGGTGGTCTCCGGTAAGTCCGTATCTGCACTGACTATCTGGTTACTCTATAAAAACTTTTGGCATGGCCCGCCTGCCGTGGGGGCGATATGCTCCTCCCCCCCGGCCATCCGGCCCCCGGTGCGGTGTGGGCCGGAAGATCCGGCCCTGAAGATCCCCCTCAGCCCGGCAACCCCCGTCTCATCGCTCTTCTCCGGCGATCGAGACCGGATCGTGAGGCTTCTTGCCTGCGAAGGAGTCGCTCCTCCCCGGAACGGGTACCAGTTCGTTGTAGACCGCGAGGAGAGACTTCACGATCGTGGACCAGGCCATATCCGTCTTCAGTTTCGTGTAGCCCTGCTCCCCCATGCGCCGGCACGCCTCCGGATCTTTGAGCAGGCTCACGAGTGCGGCGGCCAGCGCCTCCGGGTCTCGCGGCGGCACGACGTATCCGGTCCTGCCGTCGTCGACGATCTCGGGTAATCCTCCCACATCCGTGGCGACGACCGGCCGCCTGAACCCGTACGCGGTCGGGATGACGCCGCTCTGGGACGCTTCGATATACGGGAGCGCCACGAGGCTTGCCTGCTGGAAGAGCCGGGCGCCCTCCTCGTAGGGTATCCTGTAGTTTCGGACCTCGAAGGCGTCCCTTCCTGCCATCATCGCCTCGTACCTGCCGAACTCCTCCCCCGTCCCGGCGATGACGATCCGGGCGTCGGGGACCTCGCGGGTGATGAGGGGTTCGGCCCGGATCAGGCACTCGAGCCCTTTGTAACGATGAATCCGGCCGAAGAAGAGGATCCGGCGCCCGTCGGGCCCCAGCCCCTCCTGCTCGAACTTCGTGAACGGCGTAACCTCGTGTTCGCCTATCGGGATGACATGCACCTTCCGGCCGGGGACGCGGTACTCCCGCACCAGGGTCTCTTTGAGCGCTCTGCCGTGGACGAAGATCCGGTCGGGGAGGAGCCGGGACGTGAGCAGGGTGAGCCGGTAGAGGAGGGAGCCGATGTCCAGGAGGCGGTCTTCGCCGGGGTGCGGTTCGATGTCGTGGAACGTCGCCACCAGCGGGTATCTCCGGAGCATGGGGAGGAGCGGGCAGAGCATGGGGTTGTTCACCTGGAAGTGAACGACGTCGGGCTTGAAGCCGTCGACCGTCGCGACGATCTCCCGGAGCATCGAGATCCGCGACGTATCGGAGTAGGGGAAGACGCTGACCTTCACCCGGGGGTCGATGCTCTCCAGGTACTCCTCCGACCTGTAGTCCGGCAGCAGCAGCAGCACCTCGGCGTGCCGGGCGAGCTCGTTTGCCATCTGGATGGTGTAGTCGTAGAACCAGAAGGTCAGGCATGCCACTCGCATACGGGCACTCTGTATGGGGATGCTCTATATAGAGATTGCGTCCGGAAGCCCCGTTGGCCCGGAAGGCTCCGGGCAGGGGCCTGCGGTCGGGGAGATCGCTCTCCGGGGGCTCCTGCCACCGGGGACGTCACTGCGGGGCAGGGCAGAATCCCGCCTGCCCTGGCCCTCCGCCCGGCAAACCGGATGGCTCCGGCAACGCTTCAGGCTGCCGGGCACCGGTGGGGGCCGGGGTCCGGGGGGCCTGCCGACGCATGGAGCCGGGCGTTCATCCCCCGTGCGAGGAGGCGGTTCTGCCGGGGCTGTTACCGGGGTCCGACGGCAGAAAGCGCGAATATTTATACTCTTCGATTTTAATTCATTAAATGATATAATATGTTTTTGCAGACTTCGATATCTCCTCTCCTGACCTATCATCGTGAGCCGACCTCATTTATTGAATTATATATTAAAATAATTATAATAATGAATTTTATTTTTTGAATAAAATATTTATACTGCGATTGAAAGACGGTAGTGATACCTCACAGAGAGGCTGAATGGCATGACAGAAAGGCGAAATATATTCAGACTGGCTGCAGTGCTCCTGGTATGCTGCCTGATCCCGGCATTCTCGCCGGTCAGTGCGGCGGAGTCTGCAACAGGAGCCACGCTCACCGTGGCTGCAAGCGATAGCACCGAACTGTCGAAGAACCAGGCAGACTATGTCTGTGACGGCGTCGACGACCACGTGGAGATCCGGCAGGCGCTCGCCGCGCTGCCCGAAGGCGGTAAGGTCGTCCTCTCGGAAGGTACGTTCAACTGTGCGGGCATCCTCGCTCCGGCGGGAGGCACGACGCTCTCCGGCCAGGGTCCGGACGCGACGAACCTTGTGTTCACCCGTGACGGGCGCATCAACGTCGACCGCGAGTACGTGACCCTCGACGGGTTCAGCGTCAAGGGCAGCGGCTACAGCAGCGGCGTCAAGTGGCTCGGCGTGGTGACCGTCCGTGCAAGCCACGCAGAGATCCACAACATCACGGGAACCGCGGATACGACCATCCAGGCGGTCTTCCTCCTGATCCACGACCCGGCTGTCTATGCGCCGACCCTCGAGGATGTCGAGTTCGTCAACTGCAAGGCCGTGGACACCGGGACCTACGGGTTCCTCCACAACGCCTGGGGAACGACCAACAAGACCATCAAGGACGTCCGCTACGAGAACTGCGCCGCGATCAACTGCGGCAAGTTCGGCGCGTTCAACCCCTGGATCACCGGGTTCGACTTTGCCGAGCTCAACGATATGGACGGCCTCTACGTCAAGGACTGCCACGCCGAGGGCAATCTTGAGTCCGGGTTCCACTTCGAGTTCGACCCCAAGGTGACAAACGCGGTTCTCGAGAACTGCACGAGTGTAAACAACGGGCAGAAGCCCTACCCGACGGTGCCTTACAAGCAGAGCGACATGTCGACCCACTACTTCGGGTGCGGCTACTACGCCCCGAACTGCGACGTGACGTTCATCAACTGCACGGCGGAGGGCAACTCGCTGTATGGCTTCTACGCCACGAACGGCGGCAAGCTCTACAACTGCGTCGAGAAGGAGTCCGGCGCCGGGAAGACCGACTACACCCACCGCAAGCCGGCCGGCTACTACGCCATCCCGACCCGCTCGGTGAACCCCTCTCTGGTCCTGGAGAACTGCACGAGCATCGACTCCCACGGCTACGGCATCCAGATCGATCTCGCGAAGAATGTCCAGATCAAGAACTTCCAGATGATCAACCCGGCCGGGATCGGCGGCAAGGGTGCGAGCCTCGGCGGCACGAACGGCCAGTTCAGCGACTCGTCGGTCGACATCATCGCATCCGGCGACCTGGTCGAGACTCTGGTCTGGGCAAAGAACAACCAGAACGTCGAGTACACAGGAGAGGTCACCTCCGACTCCGACCGCGCCTTCGTGGTTGAGGGTGGAGGCGACGTCCGGACGACAGGCATGAAGGTCGTGCCTGCCGACGGCGCCTGAACCTGTTGATACCGCCGGGCCCCGTCCGGGCCCGGCCCCAATCTTTTTTAACCCTTATCGGGCTCCGCACCGTCTGCGGCCCTGCCGGTCACGGTGTAAAACCCCTTCAGATACCCGGCGGCGAGCGCCCCTTCGGGCTCCGGTCTGCGGCCTTCGCGTAGAACGTCTCGATATCGTGGACGATCGCCTGCCAGTTGTACTTCGTCCGGACGAGCTCCTTTGCCTGCCTCCCGAACTCCGCCCGCAGAGCGTCGTCGGCAAGCAGGCGCCCGATGGCGCCGGCAAGCGCCTCAGGCGTGTAATCGGCCGTGAACCCGACGGTATTATCGACCCAGCCGAGCAGGTCTCCCTTGCCCGTCGTCACGATGGGCGTCCCGCAGAGACACGCCTCGAGGAACGTGACGGGAAAGCCGGTGAAACTCGGCGTCACGAAGACATCGGCGTCGGTGTATGCCGCCATCTTGTCTTCCTTGCTCACGAACCCCGTGAAGATCACCCGGTCCTCAAGGCCGAGCTCGCTGACCCGCCGCCTGAACTCGTCGTTGTAGCCCATGTCTCCCCCGACGAGCATCAGGACGGCGTCGTCGAACTTCCGCGCGACCTCTTTAAACGAGCGGATCAGGAGGTCGATCCCCTTCGTGGGGTCGAGCCGTCCGAGGTAGAGCACGACCTTTGCGGCGGGGTCGATCTCCCACGCCGCACGGAACGCGCCGCGGGCCGGGAGGTCGGGATACTCGGCGAGGTCGATGCCGTTCGGGACGATCGCGATCTTCTCCTCGTCGACGCCGAGAGCCCGGTAACGCTCGGCCTCCGTCTCGTTGAGCGCGATCACCCCTGCGGCGCCGAGGATCACCTTCTCCGACCAGAGCAGGTCGAAGAGCCGCTTCATCCGCGTGGAACCCGTGTCCTGCGGGAGCGCCCCGTGCGCCTGGAGCACGTACGGGATGCCGTATCTCCTCGCGTAATGCGAGGCGGTGACGGTGAGCAGGGTCCGGTGGTCGTGGATGTGGATCAGATCGAACTGCTTCATCTCCTTTCTCGCGACCGCCGGCATGCGGTAGGGAACCACCGGCGGGGTCACCACGGTCGGGGCGTACTTTCGCAGGTTCTCAAAGTAGTAGACGCCCATCCCGTCGACCTCGGTCAGGCGGTTCGTCGGCAGGTCGTTTGGATAGATGCTCCTGTTCGTCGTGTAGACCGTGACCGCATGCCCGTTCTCGTGAAGGGCGTGGGAGATGTCGTATGCGACCCGTGCCACCCCTCCGGACTCCCAGAGCGGTTTGAAGAATGGAGTAACCTGTAGTATCTTCATGCATGTCCCCCGGTATGCCGTTGCTTCAGCCGCTTCCGGATCAGGCCCGCGTAACAGTTCAGGCAGAACGGCGTCAGCAGCCAGACCCCGCACTCGACCAGGGGCGCGAACCCGTGCTGCCGGATGCGGTAGCGGTAACTCTCGAGGTTGTATGTCAGGTAATCCGCGCCGACCTCCTCAAACCACCACTTCCGGGTGACGTTCCCGTTTCGCACCCGGTCCGAGCACTTTGCGAGCCAGCGCTGCACCTGCTCGCGGGTCCTTCCCTCCGCCACCTCCGGCTGGAAGTCGCTGTTGATGACGCAGGGAGTGACCGCGTAGCCCTGGATGCCGTGCCGGTCGAGGTCCACTGAGAGGATCATGGTGCTGTTGACCTCCTCCTTGAAGAGTTCGGTGTCGAACTGGAAGTTGCCGAGCGAGTAGGCGATCAGGCCGCCGTTGTACTCCTCTAGCCCCTGGACGGTGTGCGAGTGGTGGCCGAGGATCAGGGTCGCCCCGTTGTCGATGAAGGCATGGGCGAGCCCGACTTGGTCAGGGGATGGATAGTAGACGTTCTCGATCCCCCAGTGGAGGGAGACGACGACATGGTCGCAGTGCTCTTTGAGCACCCTGATATCCTCGATGACGGCCTTCTTCTTCAGTTTGGCCACCGTGACCCCCGGCGGCGACCGGAACATCCCCCGCGTGTAGGCAAGGAAGCCGAGCCGGAGCCCGTTCCGCTCGACGATCAGCCCCGGCAGGGGGTTGTCGCCCCGTGCGCCCCCGATGTAGGAGATGCCGTGGCCCTCGAGGACGTCGAGGGTCTTCTCAAACCCCTCCCGTCCCAGGTCGAGGGTGTGGTTGTTTGCGAGGCTCAGGATATCGAACCCGGCGTCTTTGAGGTGCCCGGCCGATTCGGGTGGGTTTGAATTGATCCAGCGCTTCCTGCTCTCGGTACCGCTCTCGGTGAGGACCGTCTCGAGGTTCCCGAAGAGCAGGTCTTTCCGGCGGAGTTCGTGCTCGATCCGGGCGAACGGTTTTTTGCCGTTTCTGGTCCAGAGCAGCACGTCCCCGACGGCCTTCAGCCGCACTGGTGTCATATCGCTCTCCCGGCAGCCGTTCTGCCGCCCGTGGAAGGCCCGGGCCTGCGGTCTGCCCGTCCTGCCTGTCTACGGGTTGTCGTGGTGCCCCCCGGCAGCAGTTCTCCGTTGTTGTTTGAGTAAAAGACCTTCAAGAATGAATTCCCTGGAATACTGCCTTCCCTCCCTTGACGCGTTGAGCTCCAGACAGGCCGTACAGAAATATATATCTTTTCCCCGGTTATGGGGCCGGGCGTGCCGCTCCCGGCGCATACGACGTTCCCGGGACCGCTATTGCTCCGGATGTTCGTGAACCGATGCCGGTAACTCTACCGTCCGGGTGCCGAACCATTAACTGCTCGTACATCGACTACCTTATCGGACTATCGAGCGGCAGATGATGAGAGTTACCCCCACTGATCGGTGATGAAGCAGGGGGCTGATGCCGCTCTTCCGTGAAACGGGCGTCCGTGCCTCCGAAGGCGTTCTTCATCTCTTCTCGCAACGCTCTCCTCCTCACGGCAAGTTATCCCCGGTACCGGACGGCAGGGTTCCATCCGGAGAGTGCCCCGTCGGATCTGAAAGGCTATGACGGCCAGATAGGCCTCGAGGAAGCAGGTTGCCGGAATCCGTGCCGACGGGCATATCGGGAAAAATATATATGGCAGAAGATGTATGGCAGGGTCCGTGCGGTGCGACCGGGAGAACAGCATCCGGCTGGATGCGTGCCCGGGGCTGTCCTGTATCGTACCGGTCCGTATAGAGTCTCAGCACTTTGATGCGGCACTTGATGGGGGGATCATGTGTACTGGCCTGTTCTTACTACTGTGTATGACGTTCTTGCCGATAAGGCAAAGGTAACTTCCCGGAAAGCTCTCTTGGATCCTCGCAGGGCTTCGTGCTCGGATTCTCCTGCCGGCGGCATCTCCGTGCAGACCGCCGGGAGGGAGAACTCCCTGAGTTCCCCCCTCCCGCAGACTCCCCTGCCGGGGACCGGCGCCCCGAAAGACGATCGTCTCCCTCGTACCGCGCCCATGACGGAGTTCGATCCCGAAGCGGCGGAACAGGAGGCCGCACGGGTGCGTGGATACCCGTTCGCCGTCATTGCTCCCGCATACAACGAGGGCCTGGTCATCGGCTCCGTCGTCCTCCTCGCAAAGAAGCACGCCGACCGCGTCATCGTCGTCGACGACGGCTCGGCCGACCGGACCGCGGAGATCGCCCGGCTCGCAGGTGCCGACGTCATCGAGATGCCGAAGAACGGCGGGAAGGCAAAGGCGATGATGGCCGGATTCGCCCGCGCCCAGGCCCTGGGTTACCGGGCCGTCGTGATGCTCGACAGCGACGGCCAGCACAACCCCGACGAGATCCCGGCCGTGGCGGCCCCGGTCCTCGCCGGCGAGGCCGACCTCGTCATCGGCTCCCGGTTTCTCGGCACCGGAGCGAAGATCCCCGCCTACCGGCGGGCCGGGCAGACGGTCCTCAACGGGTTCACGAACCTCTCGGTCGACGGCGGCACCTTCGCGACGACCGACTCGCAGTCGGGCTTCCGGGCGCTTTCGCAACGGGCCCTCGAGAACCTGACCTTCTCTTCGGAGGGCTACAACATCGAGTCGGACATGATCGCCCACTTCGCCCCCCTCGGCCTGAGGATGGCCGAAGTCCCGATCTCGGTCACCTACGACGTTCCCCATAAGCACAAGAAGAACCCGATATCCCACGGCCTGGGGGTGATGACAAAGGTTCTCGGACTGATCGGCTACAAGCGGCCGATGCTCTTCTTCGGCATTCCGGGGAGCATCATCACGATATCGGGATTCAGCCTGGGGATCTACACCTTCTCCGAGCTCTACCGGAGCGGCGAGTTCCACTATGTCATGTTCACGCTGGGGATAACCGCGCTCATTCTCGGCCTCCTCCTGATCGAGTCCGGGCTGGTCTTGAACGTCCTCCTGCAGGTGATGCAGCGCCGGACGGAGGGAGATAAGTGAGTATCACCATGCCGGCCGACGCGTGCGGTGGACGGTCTCGGGCGAGACGACCGGCGGTGCAGTCAGCCCCGGTCTCCGCAGGTATTATATGGACGGGTTCATGATAGGTTCAGCGATGCGTAAGACGGATGCTGCGTCGATCACTCTGCTGGCCTGGATGCTCTCTGCGAGCGGTCTTCTCTATCTCCTGCACCCCCCGGATCACAAGCTCTTTCTGGTCATCGCGCTCGTAGGATTCTTCATCGTCGTCTATACGATCCATCCGGTCTTTTCGAAGCCCGGATACATCCGGAATATTCATCGTATGGCTCTGGCCGGTACGGCGGTCTTTGGCCTGGTCATACTCCTGAGAATACTGGAACTCGTTGAATACTGGGGCCTCTGACCGGCGGGTCGAGTTGTGCCTCCTATGAAACAGCCCGGGTGAGAGAGATGGCAGCAGACAGATCGAAACATTACAGGATCGGCTCCTATATCCTTGTCGGCTTTGCAGTTCTGCTCTTCGTTGCAGTTCTGTTTGCTGATCCGCGGCGTATGGAGAGCCCGACACTCATGCTGAGCGCAAGCAGTTTCATCGCCGGCGTCTTCCTCTTCGCGCTCGACGGCGACGCATCCATCGATGCGCGGCTGGCCAGCCGGCTCTCCCTGCAGGGCATCTCCGCCCTCGGGGGTATCATCCGCGACCTGGGCGGTTCGGGAGCCGCAGTCTTTCTTCCGCCGGACGGCGACGGGGGGAAGGTCATGCAGTTCATTCCGACCCAGCCTGCCTTCAGGTCGGTTCTCGGCGACGGGGGGGGATTCGCCTGTCACGACGGGAGCACGGGAACCCTGAGCCGCCCCCTGGCGGCCCCCATCCTCGAGGACCTCAAGAGCAGCGACGCCCTCGTTCTGCCCTCCGAGTTCGGTCCGCTGATGGGTGCGGTCCGGGAGGTCTGCGAAGACTTGCTCTCGGTCGCCGACCGGGTGACTGTAAAGCGGGAAAGCGACACGGTCCTCGTCAGCCTCCACAACTACCTCCTCTACCCTGGCTGTGCCTCCCTCCGCGAGACCTCTCCGGAGTTCTGCATGCTCTCTCCCTGCTCGATCTGCAGCCTGATCGCGTGCATGATCGCAGAGGGGCTGGCGTGCGAGGTCAGCCTCGCCGGGGTTACCCTGGATGATGCGGCCGGTTCCCGCCGCATGGAGATCCGTTACGCACTCAAAGAGTGCGCCGGGGCGGGAGAGCCCTGAGAGAGGGGTCTGGGGTGGAACCGACAGTCGCACTCGCCTCATGTATCAGGGTGCCGGAGAGGCGAGCAAAAGGTATATTGCCATCCCCCGAGGTAGGGCGTGAGATCCCCGCATGACGAGTTTCCTCAGCAATCTCTTCAAACTGACCTCGGGCACTGTGATTGCCCAGGTGGCTGCCGTCCTCCTCATCCCTGTGGCAACGCGCATCTATGCCCCGGAGTTCTTCGGGGTCAACCAGCTCTTCCTCTCCATAGCAACGGTGATCACGGTCGTTTCCTCGCTCTCCTACCACTTCGCGATCATGGTGACGGAGGAGGACGAAGATTCCGTAAACGTCCTCGCGCTCTGCGTCGTCTGTGTGCTGGGTATCGCCACGCTGGCCGGCATTGTCTTCGTCGCGTTCGGCGATTGGTTCGGAGCGCTCTTCAATATGCCCATGATCGCCGATTATCTGATACTGCTGCCGTTTTTCGTCATATTCAGCAGTCTCTTCGTGGTCCTGAACGACTGGCTCTCGCGGAAGGTCCGGTACGGCCCCATCGCCAGGGGTACGGTCATAAACTCCGTATCGACACGGGTCTTCCAGATCGGAGCCGGGTTGGTCCATGCCTCCCCGCTCGGACTCATCCTCGGCTCGGTGGTCGGGGCGGGCCTCGCGATCATCCCCCACCTCCGGAGTCTCAGGGAGGATGCTCACCTCTTGAGATCGGTCACACCCGGACGGATGAAGGACCTCGCCCGCCGGTACAGCCGCTTCGCGATCTACGCGTCGTTTGGAAGCCTCGCAAACAGTGCATCCTGGGAGCTGCCGGCGTTCATGCTCGCCTACTTCTTCAATCCCGTCATCGTCGGATTCTATGCTCTTGCGATCATGGCGGTGCGGCTGCCCATGATGCTGGTGGGAACGTCCATCACGCAGGTCTTCTTCCAGAAAGCAAGCGAGGAGAGGATCCAGACGGGGAGCGTCAGGAACGTGGTCCGCGAGGTCCACACGAGGCTCATCGCCGTCGGCCTCTTCCCCTTCGTTCTCTTCGCGATCCTCGCCGAAGACCTCTTCACCTTTGTCTTCGGTGCGGACTGGCTCACCGCGGGGACTTATGCCATGATCCTTACCCCGTGGCTCTTCACCACGTTTGCCGTCTCCCCGATCACATCTCTCTTCGGCGTCCTCGACCGGCAGAGGGCCTTCTTCTTCTTTGAGGTCACGACCCTCTGCACGTGGCTGCTCCTCTTCTCCGTCAGCGGCGTTCTCGGCAACCCCGTCATGGTGCTCATGCTCTTCTCGGCTGCAGGCGTGATCCTCTGGGGGGCAAAGAGCGTCTATCTCATACGGGAGTCAGGGATCGGCTACCGGGACAGCTTCTCCAGTCTGGCCCGGCACCTCCTGATCAGCGTCGTTCTTGCGCTCCCCCTCATCGTGGGGAGGTATATGGAGGTCCCGTTCCTGCTTCTGCTCGTTGTTGCAGGGATAGCCGCGGTTGCCTATTACCTCCTGATCTTCTTCACGGATACCCTGATCCGGAGGGAGGTTATCGGGATGATCCGGGGTTCGGTCTCCCCGAAGTACCTGAACTGGCTGGAGCACCTTGCTCTGCTCCGGTGACGGGAGGGGGAGTTCCGGCAGGACGGGCTCCGGGGCGGCCGTCAGATCCCTTCCCGGAACCCGGCCGCGTCGGCACCCGCCGGAGGCCGCAGCCCGTTCTTCGCCCACCAGGCCGCAAGCTCATGACCGCCCGTCATCCAGGCGCCCTCCTCACGGCCGTACTTCAGGAGCTTCTCATAGAACCGGAGCGATGCCGACGGATCGAGCAGGAACTCGTTATGCCAGAGGACGGTGACCACGCCGTGGTGCCGTTTTGCGGCGGCGAGGAGACGCTCCATCTCGCTCCAGGCCTGTTCTGGACTCAGCCGCATGTGCAGGAGCAGCGCACGGTCCATCACGACGAGCGGGACCTCCAGGATCTCCATCTCGCGGCCTGTTCTCAGGTTGAACGGCCGGAAGGGGTGGCACATGCCGTTCCGGAACCCGGTGCAGTCCGGGTACCCGAGGGTGGTGTCGTAGAGGAACCCTGCCTCTTCCAGCAGCTCCCAGGTATCCGGCACCCGGAACCTGAGGTAATGGTTCCTGTATCCGGCAACCTCCCGGTCGAGGACCTTCTCAAGGCTCCTCTTCTCCTCGAGCAGCTGCGCCGGATCGCGATACGCCCTGCACCCACCGTGCAGGCCGATCTCCCACCCCCGGTCCCGGAGCGTGCAGATCTCCTGCTTGAGGTCCTCGATAGCGTATGAGCACTCCCGGTCGCCGTTCTTTAAGGCCATGAAGTAGAAGCTCGAGCGGGCGCCGTAGGCCTCCTCAAGGTCGGCGATCTCGCGGAAGTTCCACGCGGGGAGCTTCTTTGAGCGGAGCTGGAGAGCAATGCGACCGGCACCCGCGAGATCCCCGTCTCTCAGCGACCTGGCGATCTCGTAACCCTTCATGGAGAGGGGCCGGTACACCGTGTCGATATCGTGGGTGAGGCAGATCGCAAACGGCTGCGACTCCGGGTAATCGCATCGGAAGCCCTCTTCTGTGAGGGCCTGCGATGCCCGGGGCACGCATACGTCCCGGTGCCGGCTGCGGTAGTAGGGAAACCGGTCGTACCCGTCCCGGTCGCCTCCCGTGTACTCCTCCCTCCTGGTGAAGAGATCCCAGATCTCCCCATCCCGTCTGAGCAGGTCCGTCATGCGGCAGGCGGCCTCCCTGCCAGCCTGCATCCGTGGACCGGGGGGTGCATCTACTTCCCGGACGCTGCCGGGATACGCCGGCGTTCCCGGATCCGGCCGGGCTTCCGTCTCGGCCCCGGGCACCTCCGGGGCATTGCCTCCTCCCTGTGCCTCCCTGGTGGCCGGGCTCCCGGACGGCCCTGTCACCGGAAGACCTCCTCAAAGGAGAACTTCGTGAAGTTCGCGTATGTTGCGTCGAGTATCTTCCTCTCCAGGTCCTCCTGCGAGACGGCGAAGGACATGTCGTCGGGGTAGCCTATGTAACTGTACTCGGTTACCCCGCTGTAACTGGTGGAGTTCGATGCCGACTGCAGGACCTCTATCATCTCGGGCGTGCCGATGCTGCGGCCCTCGTGTATGAACCCGTTCAGGGTATCGTTCATCGCTATGTAGCGGTGGTGGGTCGGGAGGATGGGTGCCGGGTCTCCCTCCGCCGCCGCGCCTGTCTTCGGGTCGTAGAGATAGAAGTTGTTGGTCGTCAGGATCGCGGGAATGCCGGTCGGCGGGATGTCGCCGGGCATCCGGACCGCCATCCCGTAGGAGTCCGACTCGAACGTCACCGACGGGACCCCGTCGGGATCGATCTTCCGGGGCTCCGAGATCGCGGTGTTCCAGCCCCCCGTCCGGGTTATCTCCCGCGATTTCCAGTAGGTCTCCGCCTCGGTGATGTTCTGGCAGTGCAGGAGGGTCTCCATGTAGAGGGTGGAGTAATCGAGCAGGTCCGTTGCACTGAGGGCGGGGTCGGCCCCGGTCGATGAGTGCGTGGCCAGGATCAGGCCTTCCTCGTTCATGCCGTTGTAGGTCCCATAGAAACCGGGCCAGTCGACACCCACCACCCGTTTTCCCTCCGGGGGTTCGGTTGCGACGATGAGCAGGGTGTTCACCGTGACCTTCCGCAGGTCGTTCTCCCCGTCCATGTTCTTGCCGTGGATCACGCCGCCGGCCAGTTCGTCGTTCTCCGTCAGGTTGCCCCAGACGACGGCGTTTGAGCACATCGGACCGCCCTCCCGGGCGTCCTCCTCGTGTAAGACGAAGTCCCTCATGAGCATCAGGGCATACAGGGAGTTTATCGCCACGATATCGTCGCGCGTGACGTCTCGATCGAGGGCGTCGATGTGCATATCGGTTCCCGAGTCCTGCATGCCCCGGATCATCTCGTCGACGGCGGGGACGTAGGGGTCGTTCGCCGAGAAGTTGCTCCTGATGAAGGGGAGAAGGTTGTTCTCGTACAGCGTCGGGGAACGGGCGTAATACTCGATCACGACGTACTCGACCCAGTCGCGGATCTGCGGACCCGCGAGATACCCCTGGGCGTATGCCCGCTCCTCGACGGTCCCCCGGAGTTGCAGGACCGGGTAGCCTTTCATCCACTTCAGGGTTCCCCCGCCGCCCCCCCGGCTGACACTCCGCTCCTCTTCAGGGTAGGGGGTCGGGGCGATCAGTTCCAGGTCGATACCCTCAACGCCATCACCGGTCGCACGGACATTCGCCGGGAGCAGGTAGTCGTCGGTCCGGTACCACCCGATGGGCTCCTGGTAGTCCTCGTGATTGATCCCCCCGTCCCCGTTCGTATCTCGCCATGCGTAGATGAGGTACTCGCCGGGCCGGGGCACCGTGATGGTATAGGTGCCGGGGGCGTCGAGGGTCGTGTACGCGACGACGTGCTCCGACTCGTAAGGCGCTGCCTCCGTCTCCATCTCGCGTATCTTCTGGAGAACGACGGGGTAGAGCGCGAGAACATACGTCGTGCCGGAGCCGGTCTCCCGGGAGGTGAGGTTGCCGGATATCGTAACCTCCCTATCCCCTGCCGGGAGTTGCCAGATCCCCGGATAGAGAGCGATCCCTGCCACGAGGGCGATAAGAATGATGATTGCAGCGAATATCGCTGCGACCAGGATGGAGTTTCGTTGTCCCATGTTCTGCACCCGGGTTATCTCGTGCCCTCTCCCGGCAGGCGGGAAGAGCCTGCCATGGTCAAAACCTGAGGGCATATTAAAATTTCGCTCACGCCGGAACCGGTCGCCGGGGAGAAGGGCGATCGCGGCCCCCGTCCCCTCCTCCCATCCGGCCATCCCGGCGGGGCAGGCAGCCCGACGAAGGCAGGGCGTCGTGCAGGTGCTCTACGCCGTCCGGGAACCCATGCCTCCGGCGATCCCCTTTATTCCTCTCAGGAGGCGGAACCGGATCCCGCAACGCTCGACGCCGTAGTACGGGACAAGATCCGGGTTGAAACTTGCTATGAACGTGCTCAGGTGGGCCCGGTTCCCGGCCATCAGGTTGAGCGAAGAGCAGTTCCTATCCGCACAGGAAGCGGCGATTTCGCCGAGGAGCAGTGATGCCGCTCCGGTGTTGAGGTGCTCTTCCGCGGAGGCGGCGGACCAGCGGTGGACCGCCTTTTCGTCGCGGACGATGATCTCGGCCGCAGCAATCTCGTCTGAGGGGGTCCTCGCGACCCACATCTCGCCGAGATCCTTCTCCCTGACAATCTCCAGAAGGCTCATGAGGTGCTGCCGGGAGAACGGCGGCTGGGAGTTCTGTTTTGAGAAAGTGTTCTCCGTGAGCGTCCAGTAGCCCTCGGGATCGAAATGCTCCGCCGCCACGATGCCCAGTTTCTCGGCCTTCCGGATGCTCCTCCGCGCATTCTTTGATATCCGCTCAAAAACACCG
Organism: Methanoculleus caldifontis; assembly: GCF_032842345.1. Classification (NCBI taxonomy): domain Archaea; kingdom Methanobacteriati; phylum Methanobacteriota; class Methanomicrobia; order Methanomicrobiales; family Methanomicrobiaceae; genus Methanoculleus; species Methanoculleus caldifontis. The sequence goes on from NZ_WBKO01000001.1 coordinate 1,290,250, forward strand.
CTGTTCACCGGGAGCACGTAGGTGTAGTAGACCTTTGCCTCCCAGCCGTTTCTGGTGAAACCCCGGATATCTCCAAGCCCCGGGGAGTTGACCAGGTTCACGTGGTCGAACCTCTCCCCGATGATATGATCGCGGATGGCCGCGACGACCCTGTCGGTATGCAGCTCCCTCTCCCGCTGCTTCGTGCTCTCTGTCCCGGCCGTCACCACCCCGCCGTATGGGGCGAGGAGCGCCGCGGACATGGCCATTCTGAGCATTTTATACGGGTTTGACAGGAGAAGGGGGCACCCCCCGATCAGCGTGTCGTCTTCGTAGCAGCCGAGTATCGCCAGGGCCTGGTTCAGCGACCCCGCCGTCCGGACCAGCCAGCCGCTCGTGTGAAAGACCGTTCCCTGGGGAGAGGTTGCGACCAGTGCGTCCCATGCAGGATATTCGTCGATATCGAGTACCCTGACTTCTGTCCGATCCATTCAGGACACCCTGCCCCGGGAAGGCTCATCCGCCTGCCCGCTCCCCTGGACGGCTTTCTTCAACCGGTATAGCCGGGAAGCCGCTTTTGAGAGGAGGACGACCCGCGAATGGACTGGAACCGGTTCCGCGCCGAACCTCTGTTTGCCCCGGACGCGGGGGTTGTCCGGCCGCTCCCGTCCGAACGATATCCGTTCGTAGCCGTTCTCGTACGCCCAGTTGATGCCCTCCCACGAGAGGTAGTGGGTGGGCGAGTATTTGTTCGGGAGGTTCCGGTTCAGTGCAAGGAGTATGAAGTAGGCCGTCTTCGTTAAGGGATCCAGTAATGCCAGATTGCCGCCGGCAAAGACGCCGTTGTTCGTCAGAACCGCAACTCTCACCTCATCCGGGGAAAAGATGTCGATGATCCTCTGGAAGTATGCACGCGGCAGGACGTACCCGTTTATGTGGTTCAGGTTCTCGGTATAATACCTGTAAAAATCCTCGATGGCGTCCCCGTCCGAGACCTCCCGAACCGTGAACCCTCCTTTTTCAAACCGGGTGACCTTATAGCGGTCGTCTTTGGAGAGAATATCCTTCCATATAGCCTCCGGGGGGTTATGGTTTAAGTCGAGCAGCATGTTGCTCCCGGCCTCGTTCTGGATGTTGTCGTACTCGATCCCCTCCACCAGGGCCGGGTCGTAGGTGTCAAAGAACAGGTACGAGTATCGCTTTGAGAAGAGGGATAAGACCTCGTTGACGTCGTCGGGATCGAAACTCTCTTGAAGCACGATATTGTTGTAGTCGGAACGGGGTATGCCGTTGAGGCCTCTGAATACGTTCATCGACTGCTCCACGAAGGGGCATATCCCGGCGACCTTTCCGTCCTTTAAGATCAGGAAATATCTTGATTTCAACTTCATCGCATCTTCTATCGTATCTCTCCATTTCAGACGGTGAAACGGAGTCCCTTCCGGGGATCGGGTGATGAACCCCTCCCACCGGTGAGCGTTGCTCTCCGATAGCGGTTCGATCGCATACGCCATGAGCGGGCACCTTGAACGACACCGGCATTAATGGTTTCCCTCGCCACAGGGCCGGTTGAACCGGTGTCCCGGCAGAACTGCCCGATCGTCAAGACCTGCCAGGATATTCTTTCTTTGCACGATTCCGGAGAGCGCCCGGGCACCCCCCCGGGCACCCCCCCGGGCACCCCCCCGGGCATCCCTCCGGGCATCCCTCCGGGCATCCCTCCGGGCATCCCTCCGGGCATCCCTCCGGGCATCCCTCCGGGCATCCCTCCGGGCATCCCTCCGGGCATCCCTCCGGGCATCCCTCCGGGCACCCCTCCCGGGCCTCCCTCCGGGGCATCCCTCCGGGAAGTGAAAATGTTAATACCGGTTAGCGGGCAGGTAACCCCTCATGGCCTGCACGATCGAACTGTTATCCGATGACAACGCTCACTTGTGGGAGGAATTCAATGACCAATCTTCGAAAGGGACGCTCTTTCATGGTTTGAGGTGGAAGCAGATCCTTGAGGATGTCTTTGACCTGAAGCTGCGATACTATCTCATCTTAAACGATAGCCGGGTCGTCGGGATAAGCCCCTGGATCGAGCAGTCGGTGTTGAATTTTCGAGGGCTCGTCAGCGTCCCTCATTCAGAAGAGAACGGCATCGTGCTCGACGATCGGCTCGGCGCCGACTGCCTCGATACGATCTTTTCGCTCTTCGCGAAGAAGTACTCGTTTCTCCACTTCAATGCGAGTCACCCCGCCCTGTCGAACGGGATCGGGTTCACTCATGAGGCGACCGTGGATACGGGCCATATGGTCGCGGACCTGCGGGAGACCCCGCCCGAAACCCTGTGGGCCGGGCTCTCGAAGAGCACGAAACGTAGCATACGCACGTTCGAGAACGACGGGTTTCAGGTACACGAGGTCCGCCAGTCCGGTGATCTCAAAGATTTTTACCACTACTACACCCGGAACCTGACGCACATCGGCGGCGAGATCCTGCCGCTTGCCTTCTTTGAGAGGGTATGGGACCTCTTCCCCCAGGAAGAACTGCGGAGCACCGTTTTAACAAAGGACGACATCTTTGCAGGCGGTTCGGTGGCCCTCCTCGATCCGGCCAGAAAGACCTTCTATGGGAGTTACATGGCGTTGAACCGGGATCTCCCGAACCGGTACACCCCTGCGTACTACGTCATGTGGGAGAATATCAACTGGGCGTGGAAGAACGGGTATGAGCGGCTGTTCTTCGGACGACAGCGACCGGACCCGGAGAACCCCCGTTTCCAGAATAAGGTAAAATTAGGAGCCCGGTACCAGCCGATCCGTTACAATCTCGTCCTGCTCTCCAGGCCCATCCAGATATCGTATAAGGTCCGGGGTATGCTCTCCGGGATCCGGAACGCTTAACCGTGCGTAATCCCCGGAATACGCTCTCGTACCGTCGAGGCCTCCCTCCTGGGGCAGCCCCCTGGTCTCGCGGGGGTCTCCGGTCAGAGACCGGAGACAGTACCGGGAGCGAGCAGCCGGGTGTAGAGCTCGACGTACCGGCACGCCACGGACTCCCAGGTGTAGCCGGTGCTCAGCTCCCTTGCGGTGCTCATGTGCCGCTTCAGTTCTTCGGGGTTAGCCAGCAGGTCGAGGACCGCCTGTATGACCGTCTCATTCTCGTCCGTCCGGTCAAAGATCAGCGAGCATGCTCTCAGCCGGTCGGCGTGATCGATATCGGCCCTGACGATGGGAACCGTGCCGCAGACCAGGTACTCGTAGATCTTGTTCGGCGAGGTCTTCACCCAGTACCTCGCGTCCGGCCTCACCAGGAGGAAGCCGATGTGCGCCTTCTCGGTGAGTTCGACCGTCTTCTCCCGGTGGACATAGCCGAGGAACCGGAACCTGCCGTCGTGCTTTCGGGCGAGCTCCTCTATCTTCGCCCTCGACCCCTCGTCCATGGAGGTTCCGCCGATGGAGAAGGTCACGTTATCGTATGCGCGGATGGCCGAATCGGCGATCTCGAGGAGGAGGTCGACGTCCCTGTCGGCAGCATTGTTGAGGCTCCCTATGTATACGGCGTGTATCTCCGGGTGAGGGCCGGAATGATGGACCTTCTCATCGATCGCGCTCGTATCGTAGGCTGCCGATGCCGCATAGTTCGGGACCGCTACAACCTGCGACCCTGGAAACAACCCGCCGACCGCGTCCAGGTGGCGCTCCGAGACGACGACCGCTCCGGAGATCCACCGCTTTGCGAGGTCTTCGTAGAAGAGCGGTATGGAGAACCGCCCGAAGTGAACCCACTCCTCATAGACTTCATGCCTGTCGTAGACGACACGGGAGTTCGGCAGGCTGTTCTTCGCCAGCATGCCTGCCAGCGGCAGCAGCAGGGGATCGTGGACGTGAATGATGGATGGCCGTGCGGGGTCGATCCCGAGTGCGCTGAGCGCTTCGCGGCAGTCGGCAAGTATCTTCCGCCTCAAACAGTATCCCATAAAAAACAGGGTCCTGGTCTTCCCCTGGAACTGGAAGCGGTTTATCCTGAACCCCTTTGCCCCGTACTGGGAGAAGATGCCCGGTTCGGCGGACTCGTCGGGGTAGTTGAAATGTATCCGGCAGACATTGAGACCCTGCCCGGCAAGGTAGGTGATATGCCGCTCAATCCTTACATCCTCCACCGGATGTGCATCCAGAACGATGACGTCCATACAGGTACCCGCCGGCACTGACGTCTCGATCCGGCTTATATCTAGCGACCTCCGGCATGCCGTGACAGACCCCTGCAGGTGCTCGTATCCGCGAAAGCCCCTCTCCCCTCGAACTCCTGCCTCAGCCGCGGCGGCGGGGGCCGTGCCTGTACACGGTAATTCGTTAGAATATTTGAAGCAGTCCACCCGGAGATCAAACCATTGACTTCCCTTCACACCTGACGGTGCTCAAACTCCGTTTCTGAGGGAACGTCGCCTTTCGCACCTGACGGTGCTCACGCTCACTTCGTTCACGCTTCACACCTGCGGTGTTCGAACTCCGTTCCTGATGGAACGTCGTCCTTCGAAGCCTGAGGGCTTCTCATGCTCGCTTACGCTCGCACTTCGCGTTCTTCGCGGCTTCGCGTGAGGCTCTGTCACACCCCTCTGTACTGAAAACTCACGCGAAGACGCGAAGTGCGACGGACGGGACGTCCGGAGTTCGAGTGCCGAGAGGTGCGAAGTCCAGTGTCTGGGTGATGCGAACCCCGTGTTAAGTCATCGCACGAGGCCGTATCGTCCGATGTCGGGTGCCAAAATTAGCGAAGTACCGGTACCGGGGAGCAGCCGGACGGGCCCCGGCCCGGTCTCCCCGCGGGCCGGGCGTCTTCCCCGCCCCTTCATCCCGCAGCAAGGCGCTCGAGCATATTCGCGTAGTTCATCGAGAGGACCTCCCAGTTCAGCATCCTCTCGGCGTAGGCCCTCGCATTCGATGCATGGTCGGGGTGCTCCCCGTCCAGGTAGCGGACGATCGTATCAGCGGCCGTTGCGGTATCGTCGAGGGAGACCGTCGTCCCGCAGTCGGCCTCCCTCACGATGGCGAGGTTCGGGATATCGGAGACGATGCATGGCAGCCCCGAGGCCATCGCCTCCGCAAGGGTCAGGGGCGGCATCCCTCCTTCGTACTTCGATGTCATGATGTAGTAATCCGCGCAGGCGTAGAGGCCGGGGAGATCCCTGTCGTGGTCCACGCTCCCGAGGAAGATGACGTTCTTTACTCCTATCTTCTCTGCCAGCTCTCTTGCCGCCTCCAGGAGTTCGCCCCCTCCGGCGACGCAGAGGGTCACGTCTTTCTGTCGCCTCTCGATCTGCGAGAAGACCTCGATCAGGGCGAACGGCTGTTTCGCAGGGATCAGCCGTCCGACACTCAGGAGTATGGTGCCGTCCTCCGGGAGGCCAAACCTCTTCCTGATGGCCTTCCTGTCGGGCGAGGGACGGAACCGCCTGACGTCAACCCCGTTCGGGATGTAGAATATCCGGTCCCGGGCGATCCCTATCCGTTCGAGTTCCTCGCGAACCGGTTGCCCGACGCCGGTGAAGAGGGTGGCGGGAGGCATGCGGGTCAGGCAGGAGCGTTCTATCCGGGCGACAACCGACTCGTACAGGTGAAATGGAAGATTGCCGACCCCGAGATCGCTTGACCCGGAGTACGTCGAGTGCATCGTCACCAGACAGCGCTTGAACGGGTTTTCAGCGACGATGAACGGATTCTGGAGCCAGGCAGCATCGTAATCGTTGTCCCTGAAATGCTGCGAGACCCGGTACCAGTAGTTGAGCAGCCCGACGACACCCGCCTTCTCTATCAGGGGCCAGCTCCCGAGCCTGATATCGGGGCCTTTCGGGGAACAGACCGTACACTCCACGCCTCTCGATTTGAGTTGCTCGACGATGTTGTAGACGACGTTGGCCATGCCTGCGCCGTGGGGGAAGTATTCCGTCGTGCAGACGAGCAGTCTCATGCGAACGTCTCCGTCTCCCCCGGAAAGGGCGTTGTCGGGCAGGGTACGGCGGGAGAAACCGGCAGCCATCCGGTTCTCATCTCAGCACCTGATCGTATACGCCGACGATCTCTCTCGTGATGTTCTCCCATGTATACTGCTCCGAGCATGCGAGGATCGCCTCCCGGTCCCATTCCCGGTCCAGCGCAGTCAGGACTTTCTCGGCAAGATCGTCGGGGTTCGCGGGATCCACCAGCAGGCCGTAATCGTCTGAGGTGACGATCTCCGGAACTCCGCCGACTCTCGTTCCCACGAAGGGCTTCCCGCATCCGAAGGCCTCGAACATGACCGTCGGGTTGCCTTCGCTGAGGCTCGGCAGGACAAAGAGGTCGCAGGCGTTCAGCCAGAGCGGGATCTCGTCGTGAGGCTTCCCGCCGGCGAGCACGACATACTCTTCGAGGCCGAGCGACCGTATCTGCCGGTCAAGGGTGTCATAGAGCCTTCCGGGACCGACGATCACGCAGAGGACGTCCTTTCGCTTCTTCACGATCCGTGACATCGCCTCGATGAGGTACTCGTGCCCTTTGACTGCGCCGTAGAGTCTCCCGACGTTCAGGATCATCTTCCTGTCCGGGGGCAGGCCCAGCGCCTCCTTGCACTCCCGGGTGTCCATCGGCCGGAATTTTCCGTCATCGTAGCCGTTCGGAATCGTGACCACGTTTCGAGGGTGACCGGACGGGCTGCGATCTGCCGCCGTGCCGCCGTTCTGCTGCGATATCTGTCTGGCGTCGGAATCCGAGAGGGCTACGGCCGTATCAACGGAGTTTAAAACGACCCCCCTGGCGCTCTTCTCGTAGATCCGCACGCACAGGTCTTTCATCGGCTCGCCGAACATCAACTGGCCGTGATGCGTGAGGACGATGGGGATCTTGCAGAACTTCTTCAGTATCGGAAAGGAGAGCGCGGTGAAACTGTAGACGTTATGGATATGGATGACATCGAACTTTTTGAGTTCGTTTAAGAGAAGGAATATGGACGGAACGAGAGGGTTTCTCAGCGGCTCCCCGAGGCATTTCAGCCTCCGGACGAGGATCCCGTCCATAACCTCGACGCTCCTTCCTTCGGGAACGTTTGCGGTTATCACCTCGACCGTGTGACCCTCGTTGATCAGGTTTTTGCTCAGGTTGTAGACGTACATCTCCATTCCGCCGTTATGCGGTAGAAAATACGGAGTTACCTGTGCCACCCTCATCGTATACCTCCATCGGCGCCGGTATTGTCGTTGCTCATTGCAGCGACTCTCTCTCTTGCAGCCGCAAAGGTGCTCTCAGGCCCGGAGATGGGCAAATGTCTCTCAGCTCTCTGAGATACTACGAATATTATGAACTCTGGACCCGGCATAGGGGGATGCCCTTCCGGGTATACGATATAAAGATTGCGAGCATACCGTGCAGGGCACACTGAGCCCTCGCATGTGGCCCGCAACGGCTGCCCGGCCGGGTATCCCGGGGACCTGTCCGGACCCCCGCGTCCTCGCCGGATTTCGGGGTCGGCATCGGCGAAGCGGGCGGCTGGACGGTCTCCCGTCCGTCAGCGTGCGAGGTAATAGACCTCAATGCCTCTGTTTGAGTAGAGTTTGTCTTCTGTGGATACCCTGCCGGTCATGTTCCGGACGTTCTCCTCTGTGGGAAGGTACGGCAGGAGACCCTTCTCCGGGTCGAAATCCTCCTCCGCCATCACCGCTTCCTGCCCGAGAAGCAGCCCGCCGCGCCGGAGCTGGGCGTCCGGGAGGATGATGTACCCGCCGCTTCCCGAGATGTTCAGGTCTCCCGGTATCAGGCGGTTGGTATAATATGGCAGCCCCAGACTCTCGGACTCGTTGATCTTCTTTCTTCCGAAAAACCGCAGCGTATAATAGTCTGAGTGGAGGGTGGATCCGTCCGGCGCCTTATCGAGTACGTAGCCGAACCCCGTGATCTCACCCTGATCGAAGGAGTAGCGGGTATAACTCGCCTCTTCTCTGACACAGCCCAGAGAGGTGATGCCGTAGAGGACGATCAGGGTGATCATCACGGCTCCAATCCATCTGGGCGAGATCTTCAGAGCGGCAAGGTACCGGGTGAGGACGTAGACCCCCACGCCCACGGCGACGGCAAGGATGGGCAGGAACAGGATGGCAAACCGGTCGATCCGCAGAACCGATACCAGCTGAAAGATCACCGTAAGGACGCTCGGGACATTCAGGATGATCGCTGCCAGTCCCAGCACGCCGAATATGATCGAGTATCCGGGCTGCTGTTTCCATATGAGATAAATGGCCCCGATCAGTGCGAAGAAGACGACGAAGAGGGTGTCGACCTGGCTCAGCAGGAAGTTCCAGCCCTGGTATACCGCCTCGGTGAGGACGATATTCTGATAGACGGCCAGGTCAGCGCGCGGGAAGAGGTCTTTCACGAATGGATAGGCTACGAAAAGCCAGTACCCGGCGAAGAGGGAGGCGGGGACCATCAGGAAGGCGAAACTCACACGTCTCCTCTCGCCGGTGAACCGCTCGAGGAAGAGTACGAGCCCGATCATGACGATGACCATGGGCATCGAGACTTGGTGAGTCAACAGGACGAACATGACCATGATCACGGCAAAGACCCTCCTCGCGGCGGGCCTCGTGACGATGTAGCCCGTCTCCGGCTTTGCCTCCACCATCGAGTAGACCAGGTACAGGAGGATGATGAACCCGACGTAGGCCATGGTCCTCGTCACCATATACGTGCCGTAGTAGATGACGTCGGAGTTCATTGCGTATGAGAGGACGATCAGGAGGGTGATCTGAGCGTTGCGGAAGACGCTGTTCGCCAGATAATACAGGAAGAGCACGGTCGTCGAGAAGATCAGGCCGGTGGTGATGAAGAGCGCGGTGTCTATGTCCAGGCCGAGCACGTGCGATGACAGCGCCACGAAGACGTGGTACAGAGGAAAGTACGTGTACGTTCCAAGCTCGCCCGGAATGACGTGCCCCGAGAGGTAGGTGATGGTGGCCATGTAACTATGCGGCATGAGATCCGTCGTCCCGAAGTAGAGTGCCGGCCGCAGGGTGTAACTGTAGATCGTGACCGCAAGCGTGAGCATGATCTCGACGAGCACTGTCGCCGGGCGCAGCCGCGCAGACATGATCTGGGCGAATATTACGGCATACAGGACGACCACCCCGAAAAGGCCTATTACAGAGTTGCTCGGGGTTACAAGGAAGGCCAGGACGGAGAGCATGAAGGCCGCCAGGAAGAACTGGGGCGAGATCAGGCGCCGATAAGGAAATAACTCCAGCGACCCTGAGAGGTCGACATCCTTCTTCTTGATGAATACGAACGTAAATGCCCCGATAATTGCAGGAACCGCAAGGATCGAGCCGTTGATCAGATAACTCATCCTGTCGATCAGGAGGCAGAAGATGCAGCCTGCGATGTACGTGAAGAGTATCAGGTAAGGGAAGATCCCGGCCAGCCTCTTAAGTGCCGGCCTCACCAGTAATTGGACGTTCATTCCGGACCCGGCCTCCGCGTCTACTGGACCCCCATTCGATGCTCAACCCTGATAAAGGTGAGTTTACATCCCCGGCACTTCCGGGTCCGGAGATGCCGGTCTTCTCCCGCAGGCGATCAGGGGGAACCGCTGGCGGTCGGGGCCCGGCTCAGTAATACTCGATCGGCCCCGATGCGGAGAACGTTCTGTTCTCGCCGATCAGGTTCTCCGTCACGAAGACCCCTCCCTGCCCGCCCGTCTGCCAGACCGGCGGTGCCTGGGTGTAGTAGAACCAGTTGTTGTGGATATACGCGCCGTCGCGTGGGACGCCCCGGATGGCGACCGGGAATGCGTTCAGGGGTCCCGTGGCAGTGAAGGTGTTGTGGTGGATCCGGATCGTGTCCCCCGCGATCATATCCGTACCGGACGCCACCCCGTGCATATCGAAGTTGTGGGATGAGCCCGCGATGAAGTTCGGACCGCAGATGTTGTACCGCGCCTCGTACCCGTCCCCGGCGACCCCGCTTCCGGCGATGGCGTGCCGACAGTAATCGAAGTAGTTCGCCTCGATGAGAGCCACCGCCCCTGCCGAGACCACGACCCCGTATCCGAACCCCTCCGCCTGGCAGTGGTGGATGTAGTTGTGGTGGATGTATCCGCCGGTCTTCATCTCAGAACCGCCCGTGCCGGTGACTCCGATCGCTGCCCCGCTCCATCCCCGGATCTCGCAGTTGTCCACCTCCAGGTTGCGGTAGGCCGAGTAGATCCCGATGACGGTCGGGTCTACCGTCTCGATCCCGCTATGCGGCCCCTCAAGACGGAGACCGGTGATCCTCACGCCCTCCCCGCCGGCGACAAACCCGATCCGGTGGTCGGGGTCTGCCTGATCTAGGTAGATCAGCCCTCCCTCTGAGAGTGGGTACTCGCCCTCGGGAGGGCTGTCGGGAGCCGCGACGTAGGCCCCGCCCGACGCCGTGAGGTCTCCGGTCTCTTCCAGGCCGGGCGACAGCACCCCGGACTCCGCCTCCATGCGGATCTCGCTCTCGCCGGCCGCCTCATCCGCGGTAACGCCGGGGAGGCGATCCGGGTTGCCGGTGATGAAGATCTCATCAAGGTTCAGGCCCCCCTCGCGCCAGTGGATATTCAGGATATGCTCTCCGGCGGGAAGGTAGCGGGCTCCTGCCCTGTTCCAGCGCCACGCCCCGTCCACTTCGAGATCCCACCGCCTGATCTCCTCCTCGTCCACCGATACCCAGATAGCGCCCCTGCCCTCATCCCCTGCGGATGCCCGGACCCAGAGCACGTACTCCCCCGGCTCGCCGATCTCGAACGGATATGTTGCCGTCCCGGTTACGCTTCTCTCTCCCCTGTTTCCGGCAAGCGTGACGCCTCCCGGTATGGTCACGCTTCCCGGGGCGTCCGTGAGGTTGATCCTGGCTGTCTCATCGATGTAGATGATATCCCCGCTCTCCGCGTCCTGGAGGGCGGCGAGCAGTTCGTCGATGGTCGTGACGAGCATTTTGACTCCGGGATCCGCCGGGGTGAGCATATTCCGGTAACTCTCTCCCCCTCCGATGGGGCTTCCCGTGGGGTTTGATTCGGCACCGAATGCCTGCTCCGGATCGAGAGTCGCGTTTGCCGGATCGGGCATCTCTGCAGAAAAGGTGGAAGCGACAGGATCCGTCACGCCCCTCTCCGGCACGTGGAAGTGGATCTCGATAGCCGAATGGATGACCAGACCCGCACAGAGCAGGACCAGACCCGTGAGGATGATCTCTCGTAGACGCACTCGATTCCCGTCTCTGGTTCGGGTGAAGACTAATATACTTATTGTCCCGAAGCGAAATGACGGCCCGCCGGCGGATCGGGGTTTCCCGGGAGCCCGACTCCCGGCATAATCGGCCGCTCCGGATCTCTCTGCGGGTGTCGCGGGTATCGGGCGGCAATCAGGAGGGGGCCAGAAAAGGTCTCTGTCTGCAGAAAAGGAGGGGGAACGGGGGTCGCGAGGGACCTTCCCGCCCGCTCTTCCTCTTCAGTAATACTTGATCGGACCCGATGCGGAGAGAGTTCCGCTTGAGCCAATCAGGTTGTTCGTCATGCTGATCCCTGTCTTTCCGCCGGTCTGCCAGACCGGTGCATCCCTGGTGAAGTAGAACCAGTTGTGGTCGATGTATGCACCGACACGGGGGACACCCCGGATGGCAATGCACGTCGGCATCTGGGAGGTCGTACCCAGGAACGTGTTGTGGTGAATCCGGATCGTGTCTCCTGCGATCGTGGTGGAGCCCGACGAGGTGCCGTGCATGTCGAAGTTGTGAGGCGACGTCGTGATCCAGTTCGGACCGCAGATGTTGTACCGTGCCTCATACCCGTCTCCGGCGTTTCCGGCTCCGGTGATGGCGTGCCGGCAGTAGTCGAAGTAGTTCGCCTCGATGAGCGCTACCGCGCCACCGGAGAGGCAGACACCATATCCAAGACCCGCCACCTGGTTGTGGTGGATGTTGTTGTGGTGGATGTACGCGCCCGTCTTCATGTCGGAACCGCCGGTGCCGACAATGCCGATTGCGGCATTGCCCCAGCCGAAGATCTCACAGTTGTCCACTTCGAGATTCCGGTAGGTGGTGTAGATACCGACGTTCGTCGACGATGCGCTGGTGCCCTTCTGAGGGCCTTCGATACGGAGACCGGTGATCCTCACATTCTGGCCCCCGACCGTAAAGAGCCGGGTTCCGGCCGTCGTCTGGTAGATCCTGCCGCCGAGCGACCCGTTCTCGCCACGGTTGCTCGCGAGGGTAACCCCGGCGCGTATCGTGGTGGTCCGGCCGCTCATGTCGATGTTGGCGTTCTCCTCAACCCAGATGATCTCTCCGGACTTTGCGGAGCTGAGCGCGTTTACGAGCTGGTTCGTCGTGCTGACGACGTAGTTCGCACTGCTCTTGCTGACGCCGTTCTTGTACCCGCTACCTCCCCCTACCGGGCTTCCCGTGGGGTTGGCGTCCGCCCCATAGACGTTCTGGCCGGGCGTCGGCGTCGGTGTCGGCGTCGGTGTCGGCGTCTTCGTCGGCGTCGGGGTCGGAGTTGCGGTAGGTGCCGGTGTCGGCGTCTTTGTAGGCGTCGGCGTCGGCGTTGCCGTGGATGCACTCACCGTCATCGTCCTGGTGAGGACGTTGTTGGTCTCGTTGCTCTCCGCGATCCTGTCCACGTCGTCGACCGTCGCGGTGATCGTGTAGGTGCCTGCGGCTGCAGTCCAGGTTGAACCGGAAACGCCGCCGTTGGCAGTCACCGTGGCCGATTCGCCGGGAGCGATCGAGGCCGTGTGGTTGTCGGACCAGACCGCGGATCCCAGACTTCCGCTCGACGTAAAGGCTACGCCATGAGCCTTGCCGGACGGTGTCGCAGCAGTACCCTGGTTCGCAATCACCGCTTTCATCGTGATCGTGTCACCGGTTACCGGGTTTTCCGGCACCCAGGAGATCTCGGTCACGACAAGGTCGGGCGTGCCGGGTGCTGCCGTGGGGGTTGCCGTCGGCGTCGCGGTCGGCGTTGCCGTTGGCGTGGGTGTTGGTGTCGCCGTCACTGTCGGTGTCGGCGTGGGAGACGACGTCGATTTAAACTCGACGTATGCCATGTCGACCCATCCGGTGTCCATGGCTATCTGCACTGTGTGCTTGCCGGCGGTGAGCGGAATCTGCGCTGTGACCGGGGCAAACGTGTACCAGCTGCTGGTGTTGGGAGCGTTGACCGTGGCGACCTTCTCCCCGTCCACCAGCACCGAGAAGGTTCTGTCGTTCCCGGTGGTGCTGACGTAGAATGTGGCGTCGTAGGTGCCCGATGCAGCCACCTCCACTCCGGAGAACGTAAGCCATTCTCCTGCGTAGGTGTAGGCAATGACCGGCACGTCGACGGCGTTCCGTGTGCTGATATCCACGTCTGTGTCATCGGTGCGGTATGTTGCATCGCCCTGGTTGCCGGCTACGGTGTCATGGTAGGCAACCCCTTCCCCTCCATAGTCGAAATCAACAAAGTTGATACGGCCGGGCACTGAGTGCGCCTTGTAGGGCTTCTGCGCATCGGAAGGATCTTCCGTGCCAGTATCGGGGTTTGAGACTTTAACTTCGACCGGACTGCCCAGAGCATAGGTTCCGGCCTGGAAGAGTATGGTCCCGTTGCCGATGGCCTTTACTGCGGTCTGTATGACGTTGCTGTCATCCTGTCCCGCGACTCCGCTGCTGATCACCTGACCAGTGCTGTCTTCTGCAATGACCGTTGTACCGTCGATGTACACAAGGATATCGTAGGTACCCTGTGATACCTCCTGATTTTGCGCGGCCTGTGCCGGTGCAGCCATGACAACTGCCAGGCACATTACCAGCGCAAGAAATAGGGGTTTTTTCATGTCGATTCTCCTAGATCCCCCCTGAGAGGAACCGTTGGCCCTCCCGGAGGGGAGGTGAGGGTGAATCCCTCAGAGTTAATTCATCTTTCTCATATTTAAAACAGTATGTCGGATGAACGCTAGTTAAAATGCTCAATATGGTTATTTCACGAAAAATAATCGTTGGTTTTCTTGTATGGGTGATATTCAAACAAATTGTAACCAGAAAGGATTTATATTATATTTGGATATTTTGTCTGACTGCCCGCTGGAACCGGAGTTTGAGACGTCGGCAGGTTTCGGGCAGGACCGAAGCGCCGTCCGGCGCCTCCCTGCCGCACCCTGTCGAGCAGAGTGGTTCTCCGGGTTACCTGGCGGCGCAAGCCGGATCGTAGCCGCTGTTTCTACCGGGGGAAGAACCGTTGCCGGAATGCGGTCGCGGAAAAGGATTCCCGGGAAGATGACCGCCTTTCTCACCCGGCCCGGACGAGCTCAAGCCCCCGCCGGCGTCGGCGACGTCCCGCATCCGGGTGGCCGATCGCCATCGACCCATCAGCCCGGATGGGAGACCTTCCTGCATTGGGGAGAGCCTCTCCACGCACTGCTCGATCGCATGGGTTCGTTCGCCGCTCTTCTCTGCCGTCCGGGGTTTAACGGTCAGATAAGCGTTGTCGGGCGGGGACTGCAAAATGGTGGTGCGGGGGATCTCAACCCGCCCCCGGCCCCGTTATCTCGAGAAGAGGAGGGAGAGGAGTTCGGGTGCCTGCACGAGCCCGAACGACCCTTTCGCCGCATCGCGCTCGGAGAACGCACGGACGTCATCCTTTCCCTTCCCGAGCACCGCGAACGGCACCGGGTCGGCGGTGTGGGTCTTACACCTGATCGGCGTCGGGTGGTCGGGGAGGACCGCGACGGTCGTCTCCGGCCGGTCCAGGATGATCCCGATCACCTCGTCGAGCCGCTCGATCGCGCGCACCTTCTCCTCCACGCTCCCCATGTGCCCGGCCTCGTCGGGGGCCTCGACGTGCATGTAGACGAAGTCGAGGCGCTCGAGGGCGTCGAGCGTGTACCGGGCCTTCGCTTCGTAATCGGTGTCGAGGAACCCCGTCGCGCCCGGGACCCGGATCGTCTCCATCCCGGCGAGGCGGGCGATGCCGTTTAAGAGGTCGACGGCGGAGATGACACCGCCGGCAAGGCCGTACTTCTCCTGGAAGGACGTAATGGACGGTCTCCTGCCGCCGCTCCACGGCCAGACCTCCGTTGCCGGGGTCTTCCCCTCCTCTCTGCGGCGCCGGTTGACCGGATGGTCGGCAAAGACCTCCCGGGACCGCTCCATGCAGTCGAGGAGGATACCGGCATCCTCTCCGCGCGGGAGGTAGTCTTCGACCGACCTGCCGACGATGTCGTGGGGCGGGGTGGTCGCGGCGCCGTGCGCTCCGGAGACGACCATCAGGTTCCGGTAACTGATCCCCGGGTAGACCCGGACATCGTCGCCGAGCGCAGCGCCGAGGTCGCGGAGGAGCTCGGCACCTTCGGCGCTGGAGATGTGCCCGGCGTTGAAGTCCTCCATCGTCCCGTCCCGGATCGCGACCAGGTTGCACCGGTAGGCCATCTCCCCGTCCCCGATGGCGACTCCCATGCTGGCCGCTTCGAGCGGCCCCCTCCCTGTGTATGCGGTGCGGGGGTCGTAGCCCAGGATGGAGAGGTTCGCGACGTCGCTCCCCGGCTCAAATCCCGGCGGCACGGTCCGGAGCATCCCGCACCGGCCTTCCCGGGCGATCCTGTCCATATTCGGTGTCTCTGCGTATTCGAGGGGTGTCCTGTTCCCCAGTTCGGCAAGCGGCTCGTCGGCCATGCCGTCTCCGAGAATGATGACGTACTTCATGTGAATCCTGGTGCAATCCTGATGGTCCCTGAACCGCTGCTCCGGCCGAAAAGGGCGGGGTCGGCCCTTTACCCGAGCATGGCGCGAACCGCCGCGCGGACGCTCTCTTCAGACGTGGTCCGGCACCGCCAGCCGAGACCCTTGAGTTTCTCGACCGAGAGCTGCATCCTCGGGACATCGCCGACCCAGCCGCGCGCGCCGCCGGTGAACCGGTACCTGACACCCGATAGACCCATCTCTTCCGCGACGATATCGGCGATCCTGACGACGTCGATCCAGTCCTCAGAACCGATGTTGAAGGTGTTGACCGGGTCGTGCGAGTGCTCGATCCCGAACCGGACGGCGCGGACGCACTCCCCCACCTCCAGGTAGGACTTCGTCTGCCTCCCGTCGCCGAGGATCTCGAGTTCGTGCGGGTTCTCGCGGAGTTTCCGGATGAAGTCGGAGATGACGCCGTGACCGCTCCGCTCGCCGATGATGTTTGCGAACCGGTAGACCCAGGACGTCATCTCAAACGAGTGGCAGTAGGACGATATGAGCGCCTCGCAGGCGAGTTTCGTCGCACCGTAGACCGATATCGGCTCGAGGGGCGTATACGTCTCGGGCGTCGGGATGACGGAGGCTTCGCCGTAGACGGTCGAGGTCGAGGTGAAGACCAGTTCCGGAACACCGTGCGCCCGCATCGCCTCGAGCACCCGGTAGGTGGCGACGATGTTATTCCTTATCTGGGAGTCCGGGGTCACGGCGCTCTGCCGGACATCGGGGTCTGCGGCGATGTGGTAGACCCGGTCTGCGCCGCTGAAGCGTTCCTGCCAGCCGTCGTCGAGCAGGTTCTGCCTGACGAAGGCGACCTGCCCGCTCGCCGCGTGCCGCGCGAGGTTCCTCTCGGTGCCCGCGCTGCAGTCATCGATGACCAGCACGTCGTCGCCCGCCGCGACCAGCGCGTCGACGATGTGCGAACCGATGAAGCCGGCACCGCCCGTTACGATACAGAACATCATAGAATAGTATCCCTCCCATGCTATAGGGTTACTGGATGCGACGCCGGGGGAGGGGCCGGACCGGCGGCTCCCGCCTCCGCATCCGGCCCTGCGGGATTCGGGCGAACATACATCGATCCTCCCCGGGACAGTGACCTCTGCGTCGTCCCGGTGACGGCGCCGGCGCGGTGCGTGAGGAAAGGTTAATGCCTTTGTCTGGTTCACGTTATGGCCCGGTAATATGCACCGGGGCATCTTTTTCATAAGCGCCTCCGGCATATCAGGATCACAAGGAGTTGTTCAGTTGAGAGAGTCCCATACCCGTGGCAGGTCCGGCCGGCTTTCGGTCGCCGCTGCCGAACCGATCCCCGCCTTCGTCCGGGCATCCGCCGGCTCCGGCCGTACCGGCATCCCGAAGCGCACCCTCGCCCGTCACGGAGCCGGAGCATGAACCCGCGTCCGGATCTGCGGGAGCATGCCGGGATCTACCTGCGCGGCCTCGCGATGGGGGCCTGCGACATCGTCCCCGGCGTATCGGGGGGGACGATCGCCCTCATCACCGGGATCTACGAGCGGCTGATCGGGGCCATCGGCAGCGTCGACCCGACCTCGGTGAAACACCTCGCGAGGGGGGACTTCGGGTCGTTCCGGGCAGATCTCGAGAAGATCGACCTTCTCTTTCTCATCGCGCTCCTTGCCGGGATCGGCACCGCCTTCCTCCTGATGTCGCGGGTGATCCTCTTCCTCCTCGAGAACCACGCGGTGGAGACCTACTCGTTCTTCCTCGGCCTCATCATCGCCTCTGCGGTCGCTATATTCCTCGAGATCCGTTCTCCTGGCGCGGCCACCCTCGTCTACCTCGGCGTCGGGACCGGTGTGGGCTACCTCATCGGGGGTCTCGGCCACCTTGAGATCGGTCACTCCCTGCCGATCCTCTTCCTCACCGGGATGGCGGCGCTCTGCGCCATGATCCTCCCCGGGATATCGGGGGCCTACATAACCCTGGTCCTCAACCAGTACGAGTACATGCTTGCGGCGATCAGGACCTTCTCGCTCCCCGAGATCGTCGCCTATGTCGCCGGCGGCGTCGTCGGCCTCCTCCTCTTTACCAGGGGTCTCAAGTATCTCCTGAAGACCCACCACGCCGCGATGCTCGCCCTGCTCACCGGGCTGATGCTCGGCTCGGCGAGGATGCTCTGGGAGAGGGGCGCCGCGGCCGGCGATATGCTGGCCGGCGGCCTGGTCTTCTTCCTCGTCGGGCTCGTCGCTGTCGGCGCGGTGGAGTATCTGAAGAGGCGCTACCGGGGCGCCGCGGCCTGACCTCTGCCCTTTTTTACGGGTCGATCCGAAAACTTACTTCCGCCCGAAGGTGCAACGAGATCCATATCATGTTCATCGGCATCGATCACGGCACAACCGCGATGCGTTTCTCTACCGGGACACAGGAGTTCAAGATCTCCCGTGAAGAGGCCAGGAATTTCTCGGTCGGCGACCTTGCCTGCCTCTCCCCTCTTGAGGAGATCGAGGGAATTGCCGTCTGCTACTCGATGGGCGACGGCATCTCTGCCATCACCGATATCAGAAAGGTCGAGAACCGGGGCGTCATCTCGCGGGAGGGCGCCGGTAAGCACATCGGCGGCGGCACAAGAGTCTACGACGAGATCAGAGAGAGCGGGCTCCCCGCCGTCGTGATCCCCGGGCTGCACCGCGCGTCGCCGACCGATCCGAGGTTCAAGGCATACTCCCACCAGGCCAGCCCTGAGAAGATCGGGATCCTGTATGAGGTCGTGCACGACCTCGGTGGAGACGTCGTGGTCTGTGACGCGAGTTCCAACACCGTCACCCTTCTATCGACCGGCGGCCGGGTCACCGGCGCGTTCGATGCCTGCATCTTTGCGCCCGGCACCCAGCACGGCGCGCTGGACGTGGACGCCATCCGGCGGATCGACGGGGGCGAGTCCACGGCGAACGACGCCTTCCTCCACGCGGGCCTGGACTACACGGTGCCGGCCGAGATCAGGGTGGAGACGATGGCGATGTTCGCCGCGATGGAGTGCGCCGCGATGCTCCTCATAAATCCGGGCGCAGAGATCGCTCTCGCCGGATCCATGGCGCCCGCGATCGCACCCGGCGTGGAGGCGCTCCTCTCCCGCGAGGTCGCCGTCTACGACGAGTGGTGCGCAGCCCGCGGGCTTGCCCGGATCGCCCGCGACGTCTTCTCGGGAGCAGCCGGGATCCTCGGCCTTCCCGTGGAGCGGTGACTCCCGCTCGCGGCTGGCGCAGCGCTCCTGCGGGGAAAATCGGGGAGGGAACGGCCCTCCTCTTTTGTAATCTTTTATGTGGTGCCGGGTAGTATAGTGGAACGAGGAGGAACCAGTAACAAGCATGCAGCCCGACTGCCCCAGCATAGCCGACCTCATGCTCCTGATGACGTCACGTCTCGAAGAGACTGCGCGCGCGATAGACCAGGAGAGAGCAGGTCGGTTTCTCGACGAGATCCTCAGCGCAAAACGGATATACCTTGCCGGTGCCGGACGTTCGGGTCTGGTCGCGCGGGCGTTCGCCCAGCGCCTGATGCACCTCGGCTTTGAGAGTTACGTCATCGGTGAGACGATCACGCCCGCGTTCGGGCACGAAGATGTTCTTGTTGCGTTCTCGGGCTCGGGCGAGACCCAGTCCGTCGCGGATGCATGCGAGACCGCAAAGGAGATCGGGGGGAAGATCTGCCTCATCACCTCGACGCCCGATTCGCACATCGGCCGTATGGCCGACTGCATCGTCGAGATCGGGAACGACCTGTTCAAAGACCCGGATATCCCGCGGGACTTTGAGATCCGCCAGCTCACCGGGCAGTACCGGTCGGTCTCCCTCTCCTTTGCCCCGCTCGGGACCCTCTTTGAGACGGCGGCATTGGTCTTTTCGGATGCTGTCGTCTCGGCTCTGATGGAAGTGCGGCACTGCACTCTCGAGGATTTGAGAAGCCGTCTTGCGAACGTCCAGTGAATGGAACCCCCTTCGCCTATCGGCCGGCACTTCCCGGTCATCGGCAAAAAATTAAGTTGTCTCGCGGCCAACGGGTGCTCCAGCACGCCTGCGACACCTGCGGGTCTTGTCGGGTGCCGGAGTATTTATATTATTAATCATTAAGATTTAAAGGGGGTTTTTGTTTGAGAGAGTTACGCATTCATGGCCGGGGTGGCCAGGGCTCCGTGACCGCCGCCGAACTCATTGCTTTCGCGGCGTTTGAGGGCGGCGTGTATGCCCAGGCATTTCCGGCCTTCGGCGTGGAGCGCCGGGGTGCCCCGGTTCAGGCGTTTGTCCGCTTCAGCGATGCCAGAATCCGGCTGCGCAGCCAGGTCTACGAACCCGACTACATCATCGTCCAAGATCCCACCCTGATCAGGGATGTGGACGTCTTCATGGGCATGAAGTCGGGCGGTATCGCCATCGTCAACACCGAAAAACCCGATTTCGACGCCCGGGTCCCGGAGGGCGTGAAGGTCTACACCATCGATGCAACGACCATCGCGCTCGAAGAACTCGGTGTACCCATCACCAATACCACCCTGATGGGCGCTTTCGCCGCAGCAACCGGCGAGATCAAGCTCGAGTCGCTCGAACATGCACTGCGGAACCGGTTCTCCGGGAGCATGGCCGATAAGAACGTCCGGGCGGCACAGCGCGCATACAATCAGGTCGGGGGTGCTCTTTAATGGCATTGCGAGTCGGCTGCGCTGCGGCACCTGGCAGGGCGCTTGACAATAAGACCGGCGCCTGGCGGGTCTTCAAACCGGGATTCGAGCCCGAGAAGTGTACGAAGTGCGGCATGTGCGCTCTGGTCTGCCCGGAGGGGTGCGTCCGCGAGACGGAGGAGGGCACGTTCGAGCCCGACCTCGACTACTGCAAGGGTTGCGGCATCTGCGCGGAGGTCTGCCCGAAGAAAGGCATCACGATGGAGAAGGAGGAGAAATAATGCTGGAATTTATGGAAGGGTCGCATGCGGTTGCCGAGATAGTGAAGCGCTGCCGCCCGCAGGTCATCGCGGCCTATCCGATCACGCCGCAGACGCATATCGTCGAGGACCTCGCCCAGATGGTGGCGAACTGTGAGATCGATGCCGAGTACATCACGGTCGAGAGCGAGTTCTCCGCCCTCTCCGCCTGCCTCGGCGCGAGTGCCGCGGGCTCCCGGGTCTACTCGGCGACGACCTCCCAGGGGCTTGCCCTGATGTTCGAGGTCTGCTTCAACGCGGCGGGGATGCGCCAGCCGATCGTGATGACGATCGCGAACCGCTCTCTCGGCGCGCCGCTCTCGATCTGGAACGACCAGCAGGACTCGATATCTCTGCGCGACTCCGGGTGGCTGCAGCTCTACGCTGAGGACAATCAGGAGACCGCCGATCTGCACATGATCGCCTACAAGGTCTGCGAGGACCACGATATCCTTCTCCCGGCGTTCGTCTGCTTCGACGGGTTCATCCTCACGCACACCTACGAGCCGGTCGCCCTCCCCTCCCAGGAGGAGGCGGATGCCTACCTGCCTGCCTTCAACCCGTACCAGCGGCTGGATGCCGCAAAACCCCTGAGCATGGGGATGTACGCGACGCCCGAGTACTACATGGAGTTCCGCTACGAGATCGACCAGGCCATGCACCGCGCCAAACAGGCGCTCGTCAAGGCCGGGCGCGAGTTCGGCGAGCAGTTCGGCAGGGACTACTCCGGTCTCGTCGAGGGCTACCGCCTCGATGACGCCGATGTCGCGCTCGTCGCCATGGGTTCCATCTGCGGCACCGTCAAAGATGCCATCGATGAGATGCGCGAGGCCGGCCGGAAGGTGGGGCTCCTCAAGATCCGGACCTACCGGCCGTTCCCGGCCTCCGAGATCGCGGACGCGTTGAAGAACGTCTCGACGGTGGCCGTGCTCGACAAGAACATCTCGCTCGGCAACGGCGGGGCCGTCGGGACCGAGGTGAAATCCGCGCTTTACGGCTCCGGCATATCGGTATACGACTACATCATCGCCCTCGGCGGGCGCGACGTCCGGAAGCGGGATATCGCTGCGGTCGTCGATCTTGCCGAGAAAGGAAAAGGGGATATGTTCTATGGGTTACGGACGGAGGTGCTCTGAATGGCTGAAGTAGAAGGAGGATGCGAGCTCTTCTCGGCCGGACACCGGGCGTGCGGAGGGTGCGGGCCGGCGCTTGCGGCCCGGCTTCTCCTCAAGGCGACCGGAAAGAACACGATCCTGGTCGCCTCGACGGGGTGCATGGAGGTCTTCTCCACGCCTTACCCCGAGACCGCGTGGGGGGTCCCCTGGATCCACTCGCTCTTCGAGAACGCTGCGGCGGTTGCCTCGGGCATCGAGGCGTCGTTGAAGAGGCAGGGGCGCAGCGAGAAGGTCGTCTGCGTCTGCGGCGACGGGGCCACGTTCGACATCGGGGTGCTCTGCATCAGCGGCGCCTTCGAGCGGGGCCACGACATCACCTACATCTGCTACGACAACGAGGCCTACATGAACACGGGCATCCAGCGGTCGGGCGCGACGCCCTACGGCGCGAGCACCACGACGAGCCCGGCAGGGTCGTGCTCGCTCGGTAACACGCTCAGGAAGAAGGATATGCCCGCGATCCTCGCCGCCCACGGCTCACCCTACGTCGCGACCGCCTCGATCGCCTACCCGAACGACTTCGTCCAGAAGGTCGAGCGGGCGATCAACACCCCCGGCCCCTGCTACATCCAGGTGCACGCGCCCTGCTGCACGGGGTGGGGCTTTGAGGCCGGCGAGACGCTTGCCATGGGCAAGCTCGCCATCGAGACCGGTCTCTGGGTGAACTACGAGATGGTCGACGGCGTGGTGGAGAAGGCAAAGAAGGTGAAGCGCAAGCCCGTCGAGGAGTACCTCTCGAAGCAGAAGCGCTTCCGGCACCTCTTCAAACCCCGGCGGGACGACGAGATCGCGAAGATCCAGGCGATCGCCGATGCGAATGCCGAGCGGTTCGGCATCGACATCAAGGCAAAAGAATCGTCTGAATAAAGTACAGCCCGAAGACGATCATGGCGAGTCCGCTCGCCTGCACCACTTTTTTGTAATGGGAGCCGAGGATGTTTGCTCCCCGTGAGGCGGCAAGGGCGAGAAGGCCGAGCCAGACGATATCCGCACCGATGTGCCCGATAAAGAATGCCCCGAACGACGGGTGAAGCGCGAGGAATCCGACCCCGAACGTGAGCCACCATACCCACCAGTAGGGGTTGCCGAGGGTGCAGGCCACCCCCAGCGCGACCGGCGCCGTGGCCTCTCTGCTCACGGTGACGGTCTCTCCCGCGCGGAAGAACTGCATGGCGCCGAGCGCGACGAGGACACCCGAGCCGATGAGGGCGACGAGATCGATGTACGGGACGTCGCGCACCCCATACGCTATGGCCGCGACCATGGCGATCTCGGGGATGCCGTGCCCGGCGACCAGTCCTGCAACGAACGGCACCGGCCGCCGCGAGCCGAGGCCGAGGACCGAGGCGGTCATGGGGCCGGGCGATGCGGCCCCCGAGAGCCCGATAAGGAACGATGCAACGACGATCTCGATCATCCCTCCCCCCTCCGCCGCGAGAAGGCGAAGGGGAGGAGGACGACGATCGCGATCGCGAGCCAGATGGTGCCGAACGCGCCGAGCAGGAGCTCCCGGTCGGGAGAGTAGAAGCGGACCTCCGCGACGGTGATCCGGTCCCAGGCGACCTCGGTGGTTCCGTTCTCTCCGGGAGAGATGGTCCCGCCGGGGCTGATCATGCCGATGAGCGGGTTCCTGACGTCGAACCCCTCGGGGATCGAGACCGTTACGGCATACTGCTCATCGAAGGCCGCCACAAGGTGGTTATTCCGTATGGGGGCCTGGTAGGTGATCGTGTAGTTGCCCTCCGGGAAGGTGATGACCCCGCGGCCCGCCTCCTGGTGCTCGACCGGGCCCGAGGGGCCGAGCACCTCGACCTTCTCGACCTGGAGCGGGACCCGTTCCCCCATCAGGCCCGGGGTCCAGAGGGTATGCTCGCCCCCGTCGACCTGGACCGAGGCCTCGTAGGTGGTGCCGCCGGGAAGCACCCGGAAGACGGCTTCCTGTGCCGCCGCCGGGGCGCAGATCAGTATCAGCGCGAGGCAGAGAGCAGCGAGTGCAGGTCCGCGTCGATCTCGATGGGGGGCTCGCATTGTCGTACCACTGTTTCTGGATCTTTTAAGAGGTGACCGGTCACCACGCAGACTATCCGCTCGTCCCTGTCGATCAGGCCGAGTTCGGCAAGTTTCCGTATTCCGGCGACCGAGGCCGCGGAGGCGGGTTCGACACCGATCCCCTCCTTTCTCGCAAGGTCGCGCTGCATGGCAAGGATCTCCTCGTCGGTCACGGAGGCCGCCGTCCCGCCGGTCGCGCGGATGGCGACGAGCGCCTTCTCCGCGTTCACCGGGGCGCCGATCCGGATCGCCGTCGCAACGGTCTCGGGCGCGGACTCCGGCACCAGCACATCGAGGTTCTGCTCGATCGCCTTCACCACGGGCTGCGAACCCGCCGCCTGGATGCCGGTCATCATCGGCAGCCGGTCGATGAAGCCGAGCGCCTCGAGTTCGCGGAGACCTTTGTAGACCGCGGAGATGTTGCCCGCGTTCCCGACGGGAAGGACCATCCTGTCGGGGACCTCGCCGCCGAGCTGGTCGATCGCCTCAAACCCGATCGTCTTCTGCCCCTCCAGGCGGTAGGGGTTGACCGAGTTCAGGAGGTAGAGGCCCTGGCTGATGCAGAGTTCGTGCACCATCTCGAGCGCCTTATCGAAGTTGCCGCGGATGGAGATGACCCGGGCGCCGTGCATGAGCGCCTGGGCGACTTTGCCGATGGCGACCTTCCCCGCAGGCAGGAGTACGATGCAGGGGATGCTGGCCTTCGCGGCGTAGGCGGCGAGGCTTGCGGAGGTGTTGCCGGTGCTCGCGCAGGCGACGCTCGTCATCCCGAGTTCCCTGGCCATGCTGACGCCCACGGTCATGCCGCGGTCCTTGAACGAGCCGGTCGGGTTCATCCCCTCGTGCTTGGCGTAGAGTTCGGGGATGCCCAATTCCTTGCCTATGTTCTTCAAGTGGTAGAGCGGGGTGCCTCCTTCCTGGAGAGAGACCGGTTCGCCCCTGACCGGGAGGAGCTCGCGGTAGCGCCAGACCGAGAGGCGGCGCCGGTTCCATTCGTCCCGGGAGACATCGATGCCGTCAAGGTCGTATTCGACGGTCAGCAGGTGTCCGCAGCGGCTGCAGGTATAGATGATCTGGTCCGGTGTGTAGGTTGCACCACAGTGAACACAGACGAGACGGTACATGGAAAAGCGTTGATCGCCCGGATACGTATAGATATGGTATCCGGGTCCGGGGGCGGGCGGAGCCGACCCGCTCACCTGCGCCGCTCGCCCCGGACGCGGCAGACGAGCATGAAGACGATCCAGAGGACGAGGGTGCCGCCGAGTGCAAGAAGCCTGAGGTCTTCTGAGGGCACGGTGGTCACGAAGGTTGCGGCGAGCATCCCGGCCGCGGCGAGGACGAGCACGATGGCGAAGGCCGTCGGACGCACATCGGCGTCTTCCAGTGCCCGGACGCGGCCCGCCACCCTGCCGCGGAAGAAGGGGTAGAGCCACGCGACGCCGGCAGGGGTGCAGGTGTCCTCCATGAGGTGAAGGACGCACCCGGCAAAGAACGCGCACCCGAATGCCGGGAGGAGCGCGAGGGGCCAGTTGAGCCCGGCGAGGATGAGCCCGAGGTAGCCGGAGAGGATCACGGAGGTCAGGGCGACGCCCGCGAGCGAGTGGAGGAGGCCCCGGTGCCGGTGCCGGTAGCTCTTCCGGAGGAGGAGCGAGAAGACCAGGGAGAGCGGGTAGTAGATGAGGTACCTGATGGTATACCCGAAGACCGGGAGCACCACCGCAAAACCGTTCAAGACCTGCCCTTTCTTCCCCTTAACCCCGCCGATCCGGCCGTTGAAGATCGCCGCGTCGACGGCGTCCGCATCCGGCGCAAGCGACCCGACGAAGACGCCGAAGAGGAGGACGGCGATCAGCGCGGGGTCGAGGACAGAAACCCAGGGAGCGATGAGAAGCCCTGCTGTCGCGAGACTGAGCGATACGTGCTGGTCACCCCGCATGGAATATCTCTACAGTTTTGAGAGTAATCTGTGATAAAGGTCGCTTCTGCGGTCTGAAAGTGTCGGGAGCCGTATTCGGGCCTCTCGAACCGTCGCTGGATCGATATCGACGGTCAGGAGCTCGCTCCCGGTCCCCCCCCGGGCGATGACGGAACCGTCCGGGTCGGCGGCGAGGGACCCCCCGCAGCAGGCCCCTCCCGGCCTCGCGGCAGTGTTGATCCCGGCGACGTAATAGCGGTTATCGAGAGCCCGTGCCGGGATCAGGGTCTCCCAGTGGCGGAGCCGGCAGCACGGCCACGCGGCCGGTACGATCATGCACTCCACGCCGGCGAGCGCGTAGACCCGGAAGAGTTCGGGGAACCGGAGGTCGTAACAGACGGCAAGCCCAAACGTCGCCCCGCCGACGGTGAAGGTGGCAGGCCGGTCGCCTGCCGCGTAGTTGCGGTCCTCGCCGTCGGGAGAGAAGAGGTGAATCTTCGCGTAGGCGGCAAGGAGTTCGCCGTCTCCGCCGAAGACCACGGCGGTGTTTCGCGGCCGCTCCCCTCCTTCCTCGACGATCGATCCCGCGACCGCGATCCCGGACTCCTGTGCCATCCGGCTGAACGCGGTGGCGGTCGGGCCGTCCAGGGGTTCCGCCGAACCGGGTCCGACCGCCGGGGACCACCCTGTCACGAACTGTTCGGGAAAACAGACGAGCGCCGCCCCGGCTGCCGCGGCCTCCCCGGCCATCCGGCCGGCCGCATCGAGCATCCGGGCGGGGCTCGCGCTCCCGCCGGCAACCTGGGCGAGCGCTACCCTCGTCATCGCCGGGACGGGTCCGCCGCCCCGGTACCCTTGCTCGAGAGGACGAGCATCGCGGCGCCGAGGACGACGAGGGCCGCGAGCAGCACCATGACGTACGGTGCGAACGGGATCTCGACCGCGAACATCAGGGCTCCGGTGAGGATCCCGCCGGCGATGATGCAGGTGCTGAGCAGGATCGCCCCGGTCAACGTAAGATCGAGTCTCATATGAGGCCTCCGGTAGTAAGTATGGGGAACGCGGTCCTGAGCCCTATGATGATGAACTGGACCGCGATCGCGATGAGGAGCATGCCCATCAGCCGGTTGACCGCACGGTACTCCCGCTGGCCGATGCGCTGGACGATGTCGTCGGAACGCTGCATCATGGCATAACTGAGCCCGATGGCCGTGACGGCGGCGAGCACCACGATGGCGATTGCGGCGGCTCCCATATCGATCGCCTCGTTCATCAGCACGATCGCGGAGGTGATGGCGCCCGGTCCCGTGATCATCGGTATCGCCAGCGGCATGACGGCGATATCGTCCGCGTCCTGCCCCTCGTACTTCTCGGTTGCGGTCATCTTCGTCCGCGAGGTCTTCGCATAGACCATGTCCATACCGATCCCGAAGAGGAGGAGGCCGCCTGCGATCCGGAACGCCTCGATGGAGATACCGAAGAGTTGCAGGATCCAGCCGCCCGCGACGGTGAAGAGGAGCAGGATCAGGAGGGCGAACCGGCTTGCGTCACCCGCGACCTTGAGTTTTGCTTCCCGGTCCATCGTGCCCGTGAGGGAGACGAAGATCAGGGTGGCCGCGAGCGGGTTCACTACGATGATGATCGAAGAGAAACTCAGCAGCGCGAAACTCAGGAGATCCGCCATTCGTGATCAGATATGCGGCAGGTTCGATATTAGCACTTGTGGTTTGGCCGGCGGGTGGACGGTTCGTTTCTCCAGAAATGCCCGGCAGTGCGGATTTTTTCCGTCGCGAGGTCGCAGTGATACGGGGTCAGTGCTCCTGGTGCTCTGTTGGGAGCGGAGACCCGTCGCTCTCGAAGCCGGACGGCTTCTCATGCTCCGCTCCTGCGGGGCGTCACACTTCGGGCGAAACCTTCTACCCGTCAGTTCACGCGAAGTTAGGCAAGTGGGCGTACAACTCTCCGCACCTGACGGCGCTCATGCTCCGGGCGTCCCGTCCATCGCATCTCGCACCTGACGGCGCTCATGCTTCGCTTGCGCTTGCACTTCGCGTTCTTCGCGGCTTCACGTGAGGTAATTGGTGCAGATAGCGATAGGGCCTCACGCGAAGCCGTGAAGCCGCGAAAAACTCCGGGCGTCCCGTCCATCGCACCTTGCACCTGGCGGCACTCATGCTCCGCTTGCGCTCGGACTTCGCGTCGGACCAGCCTATGTTCCCGGATTGAAACTGCCATGTCGTCAAACCGGGGGTACGTCTCGCGGTAAATAAACCACGATTCTCCAGCAGTAGCGTCCGGCCATCGCCGGGCACCGCTATCCGGTCAAAAACTCAAGAAAAAAGTGTATGCGGTTTTTCCGCCGGTCTTCACTCGTAGAGGACGGGCTCGTCGATCCGCGAGTAATCGACCAGTTCCCCGACCCCGAAGTGGATGCCGAGTTCGCGGGCGGCGCTCTCGGGAGAGTCGGACGCGTGGATCACGTTCCGCCCGATGTCGAGAGCGAAGTCGCCGCGGATCGAGCCCGGTGCGGCCTCGGCAGGGTTGGTGGCGCCGATCATCCTGCGGACGACCGCGACGGCACCCTTACCCTCCCAGGCCATCAGGAAGCAGGGCCCGCTCATGATGTATGTCTTGAGGCCCGGGAAGAAGGGCCTCTCCAGGTGTTCCCGGTACTGCTCGACGACCCGCTCCTCGGGGAGGCGCTCTAACTTCGCTCCCGCGAGCTTGAGTCCCTTCGCCTCGAACCGGGAGACGATCTCCCCGACGAGTCCGCGCTGGACGCCGTCGGGCTTGACCATCACGAAGGTGCGGTCCATACCGATCACTTCTTACCGCGGGCCTTACGTCCGGCTGCGGTCCACTCGACGCGGCGCGGCACCCGGCCGAGCCGGTAGTTGTTCTGGCACTTGGTGCTGCAGAAGTAGAAGACGGTCCCGTCCCGGCGGACAAACATCTTGCCGGTGCCGGGCTCGAGAGGCTCGCCACAGAAACTGCAGATGTAGTTGTCGACCATTTTTACCGCCTCGAGAGTTTCTTCGCTTCACGCTCGGTCTCAAGCAGCGAGAGGATGTCACCCTCCCTGATGGGACCCACCGTGTTGCGGGTGATGATCCGCCCCTTGTTCGGGCCATCGAGGATCCGGCACTTGACCTGCTGGGCTTCCCCATGCATGCCGGTCATGCCGATGATCTCGATGACTTCTGCGGGCGTTCCGTCGTTTGCCATGATTTACCCCTCACGCTCTCAGTGCTGCGATCTGCTTTGCAATCTCGTCGACGAGGTCCTTCGCCTTGCCGGACTTGACGATGGCGGCGGCTGCCGAGCCGACCTCGAGGCCGCTCGCAGAGCCGATATCGTTCTGCTTGCTGATGTAGACGAACGGGATCTGCTTCTCGTCGCAGAGCAGCGGCAGGTGCATCACGATCTCTTCAGGCTCAACGTCCGAACCGATGAGAACCAGCTGGGCGATGTTCCGCTCGACTGCTTTCGTTGCCTCGTTGGACCCCTTCTTCACCTTACCGGTGTCTCTTGCGATCTCAAGAGCTTCAAGGGCCTTATTCTGGATCTCTTCCGGAATCTCGAATTTTACATATGCCTTTGCCATAACTCACCTCTTTCGGGGGCAGCCCTCTGCTGCACCGTCATCATTCATCAGTAGCGTAGCTGATCGAATGTGCTCTATTAGGTCAATAAGAAGGGAGATAAAGGTTTGTCATTCGACCCTGCAGAAGAGGGTGCGATCCGGTCAATTCAGTGGCCGCCCGCACGAGCGTGGCAGCCTGCAAAGTTATTCCGGGATCCGGTAGATCTGGACGCCGTCCGCGTCGTAGATGAGTTCGAGCGCTTCCGTCGGGAGCGAGACCCGGTAGCGATCGCGCTCGCTCTCGCCCACGTACAGCAGGGTGGCGTTGTACGCCCGCGCAAGGTCCAGGGTTCTCGACGGTTGTTCGTAGATCGTCCGGACATCGGCGCTCCGCTGGCCTACCCGCCCCTCGTCTCCCCGCCACATATGCTCGTGGAACGGCATCCCGATGATCGCAGGGATTCCCGTGAACGACGAGATCCGGGAGTAGTAGGTGTAATCCCCGCCCTCCGCCTCGACGAGGATGTGGTCGCCGGGAAGGTCCCTGAGGAACGCGATCGCCGCCGCGTCTCCCGGGTGCGCTCCTTCGAGATATGCCGAGCCGTCGAGGGTACGGCTCCCGTAGCCGAAATCGATGTTGATCGCAAAGGGCGCGGCGAGGAGGAGAAGCACCGCGAGGGCCGGCAGCATCCTCTCCGTCCCGGCAGGCATGCGCCGGCCGCCCCCGGCGCCCCGGAGCCACTCCCCGATGACGGCAAGGCTCGCCGTCCCGAGGAGGAACCAGGCGGGAAGGTAGAACTTGAAGATCGTGTTCATCCGGTAGTATACCTCCCCCATGTTGTCCACGAGGTAGACGAGCTCGGTCGCAAGGATGATCGAAAGACCGAGGACGGCGAGCGTGTCGGTGGCTGCGAACCGGCGGCGGGCGAGGAGGTAGACCAGCGGGACGGCGGCGAGTGCTGCCGCCGGGTAGCCGGCGAGGACGAACGGCACGGCGACGGCAAGGAGGTAGGGGCGTTCCCTGATATCGGGGGCGCAGGAGGCGACGAGGATCGCGAGGAAGAACCCGTGGACCAGCAGGAACTCTACCGGTGCGGAGGGCGCCGGGACAAGCCCGATCCCCCCGATGCCGGGGCTGTTCAGCTGCAGGTAGAACGGGAGATAGGCCGCTATCGCGAGCGGCGGCACCGCCGCAAGCACCATCCACGACCGCTCTCCATCGAACGCGAAGTTGCCGTAGCGCCGCCATACGAGGAGGCCGAAGACGAGCGTGACCGGCGCGTAGACGAGCACGTCCCAGGAGTTGAACCCGGGCATCGAGCCGAGGCTGACGGCGGCAAGTCCGCAGAGGAGCGCCCTTCCCCGCATGGAGAGGGTCCCCCATCGCATATAGGCAAAGACCAGGAGGAAGATCAGGAACCCCTGGTTGAAGAAACTCATGACGTGCGGGTGGACGTCGCCCCAGAGCATCGAGAAGATGGGATACTCGTTGATGGTGTTCTCTATCGTCCGGGTGCTTCCCCAGAGGACGTCGAACCATGAGTCGCCGATGACGATGTGGTAGATCGCGGATGGGTTCGGGATGAAGAGCGCGAGCACCGGGAGCCACCGGTGGCGGTCGAGGAGGAGATGGCCGAGAGCGTAGAGCGCGACGACCGAGAGGCCGAGCACCGTCGGGAGGGCGAGGTTGAAGGTGACCGTCGACGGCACGCCGGCGACGAGGCCGAGCGCCCCGTTCATCCAGTAGCCGAGGTAGTAGTAGACGTCGAGCGTCCCCCCCGCGTACCAGGGGTCGAGGGGCGGGACGGTCGGCTGCCGCATGATCGAGGCGAGGATGGCGTGATCCATGAACTTCTCGGCATAGGAGATGGTCGGATTGATCCAGCGCACCTCGAGCATGAAGAGGAAGGGGGCCAGGAAAGCAAGGTCCCAGGTGAGGGCTCCTCGCAGGCGCTCCTTCGTGTAGAACCGCCGCACCCCGGCG
Organism: Methanoculleus caldifontis; assembly: GCF_032842345.1. Classification (NCBI taxonomy): domain Archaea; kingdom Methanobacteriati; phylum Methanobacteriota; class Methanomicrobia; order Methanomicrobiales; family Methanomicrobiaceae; genus Methanoculleus; species Methanoculleus caldifontis. The sequence continues at coordinate 1,321,620 of NZ_WBKO01000001.1, forward strand.
AGGGCGGCTGCGCCCGCAAAGGGCAGGAAGGCGAGCCAGACCGGGAGGCCGAAAAGACCGCAGTACCAGGCACCGAGCGTGAAGAGGAGGGCCGATGCCGGGTACGCGGCTGCTGCTGCAAGGCTGCCGAAGGTGCGGTCGAGGGCCGGCCAGGCGCCGAGGTGGAGCACCTTGATGACGGCAAGCCAGAGCAGTACGGGAAGGATGAATTCACCCGTCAATACGCTCCTCCTTCTCGATCTCGCGGTTGAATACCCGCTTTAAGAGGTCCGCGGACCAGTCGCCGAAGTAGTAGATCGACCCGACGCCCCCGACGAGCGTGACCAGGTTCTTGATGAGGTGGTCGACGACCGCGATCAGCGTCGCGGTGGCCGCCGGCATTCCCGCGAGGCCCAGGGTCAGCGCGAGCGCGAGTTCATAGGTCCCGACGCCTCCCGGCGTGATCGGGACCGCCTTGACCAGGTTGCCGATGACGATCGCGAGCACGACGACGGCGAACGCGACCGTCTCCTGGAACATCAGGACGACCGCGTAGCAGACCAGCACGTCGACGAGCCATATGAGGAGCGAGGACCCGCTGAGCATGGCGAGCGCCCGGGGGTGGAGGGAGGCCCGCTTCACCTCGTCGAGCATCCCCTGGACGGCGACCACGATGCGGTTCCCCGACTTCATCCTGCCCGACCAGAGGAGCACCACGAAGAAGACGCCGCCTGCGGCGAAGGGGACGATGATGGCCGTGATGAACCAGTCGGGGACGTTTAAGACCGCGAGGACGAACGGAAGGGCTATAGCGCCGAGCACCGCGATCATCAGGATATCGAAGACGCGCTCGACGATGAGGGACGAGAACCCCTGCGAGTAGGTGGCGTCGTCCTCGTGCTTGAGGATGAGCATCCGCACGAAGTCGCCGAGACGTGCGGGGACGATGAGGTTCGCCGTCTGGGAGATGAAGATGCAGGCGGTCGAGAACGTGAGGGTCTTACGGATATCCAGTCCTCGCAGGATGAACTGATACCGGTATCCGCGGAGGACCCACGCGAGGATGCAGATCCCGACGCCGGCAAAGAGGTAGGGCACCACGGCGTGCTCGAGCGTCAGCAGGAGGTCGTCCCAGACGCGGTAGAGCATGTAAGCGAGGATCCCGACCGCGATCAGGGTGGGGATGACGATGGCACTAACCTTTTTCCACATGGAGGCGCCACCAGAGGCGAAGAATCGCCGATCCCATCTCGACGACGTCTTTTCTACGCACGGTCGTTCCTTCTCCCTGCTGCCATCGCACCGGGAACTCCCGTACCCGGTAGCCGCTCTTCTGCGCCCGCACGAGCACCTCGGTGTCCCAGAACCAGTGGTCCGCTGTCACCGACGGGATCATGGAGAGAAGGCGGTCCCGCCGGAACGCTTTGAACCCGCACTGGTGGTCGTAGAGGCTGCTCCCGAGGATCGTCCGGACAAGCATGTTGTAGCCCCGGCTTGCGATCTCCCGTCCGCCGCTCCGGACGATCTTACTCTCGGGGAGGAGGCGGGAGCCTGTCGCAATATCGTAGCCCTCGCGGACGGCGTCGACAAGTTCGGCGAGGTGCTCCATATCGGTGGCAAGGTCGACGTCGTAGTAGCAGACGATCGATCCCCGGGCTCCGGCGAGAGCGCGGTTGAGCGCCCGGCCCCTGCCGAGCCGCTCGTCGGCATGAAACAGGCGAACCCGGGGGTCTTTCGCCTCGTAGTCCCTGACGAACTCCATGCTCCCGTCGGTGCTCCCGTCCTCGGCGACGATCAGCTCAAAACCTCCCGGCGCGATCGCCTCGAGCGTCTCAAGCGACCGCGGTATAGCGGCCCTGAGCGCCGCAAGGTCGTTGTAGACCGGCAGGACGGCGCTTACCTCGACTTCACGCATCCGGGTACCTCGCAAGAACCCGTTCTGCCACTTCCTGCCCGGCGACGACCGAACCGTTCATGCTCCGTTCCGGGTAGTTCGGAGGGCTGAACATCCCGGCGAGGAAGAGCCCGTGCTTCTCGTAGGGAGGCAGGCGGTCGCGGAGGCCGGTCGTGTAGACCGGGCCTGCGTACGGGTCGACGGCGAGCCGGTGCCAGTGAACCTCGCGTTCGCTGACGGAGAACCGCCGGCAGAAGTCCGCGAGCATCGACCGCTCAAACTTGTCGGGGAGCCGGCCGGAGAAGTAGGACGCGAGGTAGACGAGGTGCTCGCCGTACCACTCGAGCGGGGCGAAGTTGGTGTGCGAGACCACCGCGCCGTAGGGGGCCGGATCCTTCATGTTCAGCCAGTATATGCCGTCGGTCACGTCCCGGTCGAGCGCGAGCGTCATGCAGGCGGCGCCCTGGTAGGGGACCCGGGGGATATCGAGGCCGGCGAGATCCGCAGTCATCTGCGGGGGGAGCGTCGAGATGACGCAGTCGTAGGCCTCGCCGTTGACGAGCCAGCTCCCGCCCGCCCGCCGGATCTCCTCGACAGGGGAGTCGAGCATGATGGACCCACCCTGTCCCGCCACCTCCTCCTGGAGCCGGGCGATGAGGTGCTGGAACCCTCCCTTCAGGTAGCCCAGGCGCTCGCCCCCGGTGCCCCGGTTCGAGCGGATCGCGATGCGGGATATGAGCCAGGCGGCCGAGACCTCCTCGCGTCGGTCCCCGAACTTGCTCTTCAGGAGCGGTTCGAAGAACGAGGCATAGATGCCGGCACCGAGGTTGTCCAGGATGAACTCCTTCGCGGTGATCCCGTCGAGTGCGGAGACGTCGAACCGCCGGGATTGGAGAGTCAGGAGGCCGAGACGGGCCTTCTCGGCGATTGTGAGGTGGGGATAGCGCAGGATCTCAACCGGGGTGGTGAGTGGGTGGATGGCACCGTTGATATGGTAGCCGGTGGTGCCCTGGAGCCATTCCAGCCGGTCGGCCACCTGCAGCCTCTCGAAGAGGTCGAGCAGGGCGGTATCGCCGGCGAAGCAATGGTGGTAGTACTCCTCGATCCAGTAGTCACCGATCCGGTATGAGCCGAGGCAGCCGCCTGCGATGTGCCTCCGCTCGAGGAGATCGACCTGGTGTCTGCCGGCGAGCTCGAGAGCCGAGACCAGGCCGCATACTCCTCCCCCCACAATGCAGATCTTCATTGCTCACCACTATGTCTGGGAATTATAAGAACACTTTTGAGTAATAAAGTATACAACGTCTTTATACATAAACGTCGATATTATTGATTAGTCCAATATGAGGGTGTGAAGCTGGATGAGGGTCTTCTTCATAGGATTCGGACAGGCTGGGGGCAAAATTGTCGATATGTTCATCGAACAAGACAAACGAATGCAGACCCAGAATTTCAGAGGTATCGCAGTAAACACAGCACGAACGGACCTGATGGGGCTTAAAAACATCGAGCTCAAGGACCGGCTGCTGATCGGGCAGACCGTGGTCAAAGGCCACGGTGTCGGGACCGATAACGTGACCGGGGCACGGGTGACCGCCGACGAGATCGACGCCATCATCAACGCCATCGATTCGAGAGGCACCCATGACATCGACGCTTTCGTCATCATCGCCGGCCTCGGCGGTGGAACGGGTTCCGGTGGTTCGCCGGTTCTCGCCCGGCACTTGAAGCGCATCTACCGGGAACCGGTCTATGCCATCGGGATCCTGCCCGCTCCCGAGGAGGGTCGGCTCTACTCCTATAATGCGGCCCGCTCGCTGAGCACTCTGGTGAATGAGGCGGATAATACCTTCATCTTCGACAACAGTGCCTGGAAGAATGAGGGAGAAAGTGTCAAGGATGCCTATAACAGGTTGAACGACGAGATCGTCCGGCGGTTCGGTGTGCTCTTCCGCGCAGGCGAGGTCGGCAAGGCAGGCATCGGTGAGATGGTCGTCGACTCAAGCGAGGTCATCAATACCCTGCGCGGCGGCGGAATCAGCACCATCGGATACGCTATCAGCGAGAAGGTCAGCCCCCGCACGAAGCAGAACCAGGGGCTTCTCTCCGGCCTCCGGCGGAGAAAGGAGAAGACCGAGGAGGTGCTGACCGGAGAGGACAAGTCGGCGAAGATCATCGCTCTCGTCAGGCGCGCCATGCTCGGCCGCCTCACCCTGCCGTGCGACTACTCGACGGCGGAGCGGGGTCTCGTCCTTCTTGCCGGGCCGCCGGACGAGATGGACCGGAAGGGCGTCGAGAAGTCGAAGAGCTGGGTTGAGGAGAACATCGCCGGCGTCGAGGTGCGTGGCGGCGATTACCCGGTGCAGAGCGACTATGTCGCCGCAGTGGTGGTCCTTGCGACGATCGGGAACGCCCCCCGGATCACGGACCTTCTTGAGATTGCAAAAGCCACAAAGGAAGATGTCATTAAATCGAAGGAGAAGCGCTCGACCATGTTTGATGATGGGATCGAGCCGCTGTTTGAGTGAGGGGACGTTATGAAGGCAAGCATCAGCAGATTGGCCGTCCTGTTGCTGGCACTGGTCTGCATCGTGCAGGCGGCGTCGGCTGCGGCGGGCTTCGAGGTCAAGACCGAGACCATCAACCCTGCAAGCGGGAATCTCGAGCCCGGCCAGCAGGTGACTGTACGCTACGTGCTCACCTACGAACTGGCTACCATCAACAATGCCAACGACGAGACGTTTGAGTTCAGCACCGGGCTATCGAACCCGTCCTGGGACTTCACCATCTACCGTGACGGGGTAACCATTCCCATTCCCAAGAGAAGCGGATACTACCCCGTCCTGACGGAGTATGAGTTCAACTACGGCGATGCCGAAACTCAGCTGGATGTTCAGTTGCGCGGGACCGTGCCTTCGGGAGCGAGCAGTAAAATCGAGGTCGTCAAGATCCAGCAGAAGCAGGGCGACACCGTGAGGGACACCCACTCCGTGGTTCGCGATGTGGTGAGCAAGGCCCAGGTCGAGGGTTCGCTCTCCACCCAGCAGAATAACCTCAAGGCCCTGAAGGCCGACCTCGACGCCAAGGCCGCACAGGGCGTCGATACCGCTGCCGCACAGGCCAAGTACGAGGCTGCAAACCAGGCGCTTGTCAGCGCCGCATCTGCAAGCCCGTCCCAGGCGGCGAGTTACCTGACCACGGCCTCGAAGGCCATGGACGAGTCGAAGGTCCTCCTTGACAAGGCATGGACCCAGAAGGAGGTCGCAAACGCTGCAGAGAAGATCGAGTCTCTCGACGGCATGATCACCAACTTCGTGGAGAACCGTTCCATGGGCAGCGACCCGCAGGTGGTCGCTATCATGACCAAGCGGGAGAGCGCCGTCCAGTTCTACTCCCAGGCAAAGGATGCCCTGAACGCGAACAACAACTCGCTCGCGCGTTCGAAGGCAGCCGACGCCACCAATAAGGCGAACGAGGCTCTGACCGACGCGAACAGGCTCCAGGAGAAGATCAGCCAGGGATTCAGCCTGAGCGGCGACTTCCTCCTCTACATCGGTGTCGGGATCGTCCTTGTCCTTGTCATCGTGGGTGTCGTGATCTACCGGAGGAAGACCGGCTGGGACGAGCTCGGATAACCCCGGTAGTAGAAACCCTCTTCCACATCCGATTTTTTTATTTTTGCACCTTCCCGTTCCGGGTTTTCAGGACGACTCCCCGGGGAGGAGTTTTCGATCGTAAAGGGGCTAACCTCCATCTCTCTCCGGAGCGGATTGCCTCCGCGTCTCAACCCTGCGTGGCGCATCCGCGTGCCCTCTCAGCGAGTGCGGGTTCAAGCACCGCCCGGGTGCCGAGCCCGGTCTCTTCCACGGGCAGGGGCAGCCGGAGGATGAGGCGCGGACAGATCGGCACGAACGTCTATCCGATGAGATGAAAGTGGTGCAGAAGGGCCCGCGAAGGCGGGTGGCAGCATGGCCTCGCCGGGCGGTCGTGATGGTAGAAGCGATCTTACAGATCGACAGCATGACCTGTCGTGTCCGGCTAGAGAGGCAGCCCCGGATCCCGGTCAATGAGCCGGGAGTCTCCGGGGCTGCTGCCAGGGGAGTCTCAGGCGGTTGCCCCTGCGGGGACCCTCGAGAAGACGTCGATGTTCCTGCTTCCCGACTTCCCGTCCCGCAGGAAGTAGTACTCGAGCAGCCTGTCTTTGTTCTCTTCATACGAGAACCAGTAGTTCAGCCGGTAGGTCTCCTTCTCGTACCCTTCGAGAGCCGGGTAGGTGTTGCCGTCGTGGGTGATCACGAGGTCGTAGTTGCCCCCGTAGATCGTCTGCTCGCTCACTTTCTGGCCGAAATAGGATAGTTTCGAGGCTCCCTCCCCCCGGTAGTACCACGGCAGCGGCCAGTAGTTGTCGGTCGCGATCGCCACGCGGTCCGCGGCATCGATCATGGAAAAGACCTCCCGGAGGTCTTCGGAGTTCTGCACCTGCACGATGGGGCCGTTGATATCCGCCGGGGTGAACGCCACGTGGAACATCACCGCGACCAGGAAGATGCTTGCCGCGACGGCGATGACTGCCTTTCTCGTGGTCATCGCATAGACCGCAACGAAGATCATCGGCAGGAGCTGGTGGAGGATCAGCCACGGCACCTTCTCGCCGATGTAAGCGTAGGCTGCGATCGAGAGAAGCATCCAGAAGATGGCGAACCGTGTAAACTCCTTCTGCCGATCGATCGGCTGGATCTCCCCGCCACCCGAAAGGATCTCACGGAGCCGGTCCGTCCAGCCCTGTGGCTGGAGGGCGGGGGGAGGAGTCGCAACCTCAGGGATTCCCTCTTCCGCTTCCTCGGCCTCTCCTCCTTCTTTAAGGGTTCCTGCATGACGCATCTTCCGCTCTCTCCGGCGGGAGATACTACCCCGGATATCTATGAACTGCAACGCCCCAATAACTGCGAGGATCAGGATCGGCAACTCATAGAGGATGAAGAGCAGCATGTAGAAGTAGGGCGGCCCTCCGAGGCGCTGCATCTGGTGCATCGAGGTCCAATGCTCGATGGCCCGGAGCCACCACGTCGTGATCATCTCCGGGTGGGCGCCGAACGACGAGTAAAAGGTTGCCATGATCCCGAAGACTATGAGGGCGACGAGCGCGAGATCCCGGACCCAGTGTATCGGGAGCCGCACCTTCCTCGCCCAGACCAGGTAGAGAAGATATGCCCCGAAGATCAGGATGACGATCGGCATGTTCTCCATCGTGGAAATTCCGAGGCCGATCACCGTCCCGGCGATGAGTGCATACCTCATCTGGTGCCGCTCAAAGTAGTAAAGCAGGGCGACGAGGAGCACCATCGTGAAGAAGATGATGAATGGATCGTCCCGGAGGAACCGCGAGAAGTAGACCATGTTCGGCGATACGGCGATGAAGAGCGCCGCTACCAGGGTCTGCTTCTTATCGAGGTATCCGAGTTTGTAGATCGGGTAGAGCAGCGGAACGAGCAGAGTGCCGAGCAGCGCCGGGACAAGCCTCCCTACGAGATCTGAGTCGCCGAGGAGTGCAAACATCCCGGCCGTGACGTAGTAGCGCAACGGCCCGTGATACATGGGGTCGTAGATGTAGGTCCCTTCGGTCAGGAGCCGGTACGAGAACCACGCGTGAATGGCCTCGTCGTGGTGAAAGAGCTTTAAGTCGAGAGCGTAAAAACGGAGAGCAATTGTGGCCAGAAGTATGAGGAGGAAAAGCCCCTCGAATGAGAGCAGCTCACGGCCTCTTGCCGTGAACGTGGCGGCCTTCACGCCGCTTTCACCTCAACTCTCCAGCACAATCTCTATGCCGATGTCTTTTGGCACCTGAATGCGCATCAGCTGACGCAGTGCACGCTCGTCGGCGTCGATGTCGATGAGCCTCTTGTGCACCCGCATCTGCCAGCGGTCCCAGGTTGCAGTACCTTCGCCGTCAGGGCTCTTCCTGGTGGGCACCACGAGTTTCTTCGTGGGCAGCGGGATCGGACCTGCCAGATTGACGCCGGTACGCTCTGCTATCTCTCTGATCCTGTCACAGACCATCTCGATTTTCTCAAAGTCAGTGCCTGAAAGACGTATTCTGGCCTTCTGCATAGTTCCACCAAAAAATATGGGTACCTGGTTATCTCATCTGCTTGGGGGTGATGTTGATGCACACACCTGCCGCGATGGTCGATCCCATATCACGGACAGCGAACCGGCCGAGCTGCGGGATCTCTTTGACCTTCTCGATGACCATGGGCTGAGTCGGCTTGATCTTGACGATAGCGGCATCGCCGGTCTTGAGGAACGTGGGGTTCTCCTCCTTGACCTGACCTGTGCGGGGGTCGAGCTTCTTCTGGAGTTCGACGAAGGTGCACGCGATCTGGGCGGTGTGGCAGTGGAAGACCGGGGTGTAGCCGACGGTCAGAGCGCTGGGGTGGTGAAGCACGACGACCTGCGCGATGAACTCGTCTGCAACGGTCGGCGGCACGTCGGCGGGACCGCAGACGTCGCCACGGCGGATGTCACCCTTGCCGATACCACGGACGTTGAACCCGACGTTGTCGCCGGGGAGCGCCTGCGGGATCTCTTCGTGGTGCATCTCGATGGACTTGATCTCACCATCTTTGTTCGCGGGCATGAAGTTGACCTTCATTCCCTTCTTCATGATGCCGGTCTCGACACGGCCGACAGGCACGGTCCCGATACCGGAGATGGAGTAGACGTCCTGGATGGGGAGGCGCATGGGCAGGGTCGTGGGCTTCTCGGGCTCGGTGAGCGTGTTGAGTGCGGCGAGCAGCGTGTTTCCCTTGTACCAGGGGGTGTTCGCGCTGGGCTTGGAGATGTTGTCCCCAACGAACGAGCTCATCGGGATGAAGCTGATGGCCTCGGGCTTGTAGCCGACCATCTTAAGCAGCTGGGAGAGCTGTTCCTTGACCTCGTTGTAGCGCTTCTCGTCGTACTTGACGGCATCCATCTTGTTGATGCCGATGATCAGCTGGTTGATGCCGAGCGTACGGGACAGGAAGACGTGCTCCTTGGTCTGCTCCATCACGCCGTCGGGTGCGGCGACGACCAGCAGTGCGGCGTCTGCCTGGGAGGCGCCCGTGATCATGTTCTTGACGAAGTCACGGTGGCCGGGGCAGTCCACGACCGTGAAGTAGAACTTGTCGGTGTCGAACCGCTTGTGGGCGATATCGATGGTGATACCACGCTCACGCTCTTCCTTGAGGCTGTCCATAACCCAGGCGAACTCGAACGAGCCCTTACCCTTGGATTCGGCCTCCTTCCTGAACCCCTCGATGATGTGGGGCGCTACCGCTCCAGTCTCAAAGAGCAACCGGCCGACGGTGGTAGATTTCCCGTGGTCGATGTGTCCAATTACTGCTAAATTCATGTGGGGCTTTTCAACTGCCATAGATAGTATCCTCCACTCAAATAGGCGTGTCAGCTCGAACAGCCTGCTTATGCGAGTATCTTATACGTAGGACGTTCTCAATATAAAGCATTTCTGTCTGCGTCAAAAGCGTACATTCTCCGGAATCCCTTGCTAATCGACAGAATCTTATTCTCCTGAAATCTACGTTCTTCGTACCATGAAGACGCTTGAGTTTCACCGTGACGGTGCCGGGGACCGGGTGACGGTCACATGCGCAGATCGTGAGGTCTCGGTCCACTCCCACTGCGGCTACTGCCGGCACTGTGCGGGTGTCCGGGTGGGTAGGCGGACGATTCCGACGCCGCAGCGCCAGGCTCTCTCGGGTATGGGGGGGAGCCCGAACCCGGACGAGAGCCTGCTGAACGCCGCAGTCATGTTCAACACCCTCGTCCGGGACGGCAGCGCCATCGAGTGCGAGGACGATGCGGGCAAAGGGTTCTGCTCGATGTACCGCCGCTAGGTCCGGTACCTCTCTCTGCGGGGCGGTCTTTGGCCGTAGCCGCCTCCGCAGCCGGCGCGGGGGCGGTCCCCTCACTCCGCTGCCGCGATCTCTTTCGGCCCGAACTCTTTCTGAATCCCTTCGGCAAACTTATCGTACCCGATCTCGTCCATCTGGTCGGCGAGGAGCCGGTCGCTCCAGGCGTTGCGATAGATCCAGTAGACGATACGATCGATCACCTCGACGACCTCCTCTTCGGTCTCGACGGTGACGAGTTCCCGTCCTGCGCGGGGCGCGGCGCCGCGGCGCCCCCCTACGGTGATCTGGTAGTGAGCGTACTCGGATTTCAGGAGGTGGTAGGGGCAGGAGTGGACGCAGATGCCGCACTGGGTGCACTTCCCCTCGTCAAGGATGGAGATGCCGTTCTTTATGGCTATGGCGCACTGTCTGCAGTACTCCACGCAGGTGCCGCACCCCGTGCAGAGTCCGGTCGTGCGCAACGGCCGGATCCTGCCGATGATCCCGATGTCGTTTAAGAGCGGGCTGTTGCACATGTGGGTGCAGCCGGATATGGCTATGCGAAGCCGTATCGGGAGTTCTTTCCCGAAGACCTTCTCGTCGACCTTTCGGGCCAGATCGATCGTCTCGCAGTTGGCATACTTGCACCGCTCCGTGCCCGGGCAGGCCATGATATTCACGACCTCGTTGTGCTCCGCCCCGATCGGGGTTCCGTTCTTCTCGAGGGCTCTGGCTATCTTCGTGAGGTTCTCGGGCTTCACATGGGGGATCTCCACCGCCTGGCGCATGGTGAGGTGGAGGGAGCCGTCTCCGTACTTCTCGCTGATCTTTGCAAGGTGTTTGATCTGATCTGCGGAGAGGACTCCTGCCGGAACTCGCAGCCGCACCGTCGCGTAGTCCGCGTTCCGCTCGGTGATGATCCCTCCCCGGGAATGGAGGGTATGATCGTGCATCATTCTACAGTAGTAGCAGCAACCGGGATAAAAAAGGTAGTTACAGGAGTGCAAGGAGGAGAATGACGCCGGCTCTGACGATCTCGTTTGAGGCGCCGACGACGTCGCCGTTCACCCCGCCAAAGAGGCGCCGGGAGAGAAAGAGCATCAGTGCGACGATGGCGGCCGTGACCGCGAGGGCGAGCGCGACACCTGCCGGGGGTACCGGCAGCAGGAAGAGGGGGAGCGTGAGCAGCGTTGCCGGGACGAGAAACCACGGCCGTGCAAACTGGTGGAGGTAGGAGTGGATCCCTTCGCGGAACGGTGCGCCGAGCGTCGTGAGATAGGACATCGCGGTCTTTGCGCAGACCTCGGCGATGAGGATGGCTGCCGGGAGGTACGCGACGGTCTGGAGGCCTGAGAACGCGATGAGCGTGACGATGATCCCTGCCGCGACGGCGCCGGCCCCGGTGGTCCGGTCGGTCATGGCGGCGATCCTCTTCTCCCGGCTCCCGTGGGCCATGAGCCCGTCGCCGAAGTCCAGCAGCCCGTCGAAGTGGTTGCACCCGGAGAGGACGAGCGCCGTGGCGAGGGCGACGGCCGCGCCCACCACCGGCGAGGCTATCACGGAGACGACGGCGGCCGCTATCCCGCCGATCACGTACCCGGCTATCGGGTACAGGTAGGAGCGGCGGGCGAAGTGGTCGAACTCGACCGGTCTCCCCAGGGGGAGCGAGGTGCAGAACTGCAGGAGGGCGAGGACGGATTTCACATCGATCCCATCGACTCGCTGTAGAGGCGCGACGTGCAGCCCGCGATCAGCCCGGCGACGGCGTCGTCGAGGAACGGTCCGAGTTTGGCGAGGATTCCCGGCTTCTTCTGGTCGTAGCGGGTGAACTCGAACCGCGCATAGGTTCCCCCGATAACTTCCGCAATAGCCATCCCGATGATCTCGTCGGAGAGCAGGAAGACCGGGTCGTCGGCGATCTCGGAGTTCTTCCGCTTCCAGTAGAGTTCGTCCTCGAGCAGGACGGCGGAAAGGAGGAGGGACGAGACGTTCGGGTCCCGGAGGGCCTTCTCTATCTTCGCATCCAGCCTGCTTGCAGCCTCGTCCGCACTGATCCCGTGGGAGACGTAGAGTTCCATCGCGGAGGCGACGATATCGCTCCTCGTGATGCCTTTCTCCTCCAGCCTGCGCTCTATCTCGAACATCGTTGAAGTATTGGCACCGGGAGGTATTTTGGCGTTTGGTAATTTGCGACGGGCGCTCGCGCCCGCAGGCGCGAGCGGCCGGAGCTTGAGAAAACGCGAAGCGTTTTCGAGTGCGACGGGCAAAAAGGCCTTAGCGCCGCAGGCGCGAGCGGCCGGAGCTTGAGAAAACGCGAAGCGTTTTCGAGTGCGGCGGGCGAAAGAGCCTTAGCACCGCAGGCGCGAGCGGCCGGAGCTTGAGAAAACGCGAAGCGTTTTCGAGTGCGACGGGCAAAAAGGCCTTAGCGCCGCAGGTGCGAGCGGCCGGAGCGGCCGGAGTTTGAACCTGATCTGGCGTGATGCCACACGGGCTCACGCGAAGCCGCGAAGGCGCGAAGTCGGAGCATTGATTGGCTCCTGATCGGCTCCTTCACGTTCTTCGCGGCTTCGCGCCTTCGCGTGAGATCACACCTGTTCAGGGCTCTCTGAAGTTCGAGCACCCGAAGCCCGCGGCTCGCGGGCGCACTCCGTCCCGCCCCCTACCGTAACCTCTTCCATCCCGCGGCGCCAACCCTGTACGTAATGTCTCACCCCTTCCTCTCCGAAGATCCCGGATTCCGGCCTCGCCGCCCGATGATGGCGCTGGTCCTCGGCAATACCATGCTCTCCACCGTCCCCGGCATATCGGGCGCCGGGCCTACCCCGGAAAAGACCCTGCTCACGCCGGTTCTCGACGCGGAACTGGTCACCACCGGCGCGATCACGAGCGTCCCGGCCCGGCCGAACACCCCTACCGGGTGCCCGACGCCCGCGACCATCACCCGGTCCATGATGGAACTGACCGGTCTCGCCCCCGTCATCATCAACGCCGGGCTCGCCCACTCTCCCACCGTCCCCTGTCTCGACGTCTACGGGAGCGCGGGCGGCGATCCGCGGGTGGAGGACGCGGTGCCGCAGGCGGCGCTCCTCTTCGAGCGCGGGGAGATGGTCGGCAGACTGCTCTCGCAGTATAGCGACCTCCTGATGCTCGGCGAGTGCGTCCCCGGCGGGACGACGACCGCTCTCTGTGTCCTCCGGGCGCTCGGCTACGATGCCTCGGTCAGCAGCGCCTTCGCCGAGAACCCTCTCGGCCTGAAGGATGCCGTCTGCAGGGAGGTGCTTGCCCGGGTCCGAAAGACCGGTGCGAGAGAGCCCCTGGAGATCCTCCGTGCCGCGGGCGACCCCATGATGCCGGTCGCGGCAGGGATCGCGAGCGCGTATGCCGGGGATATCCTCTTTGCCGGCGGGACGCAGATGCTTGCCGTCGCGGCTACCCTGAAGGCGCTCGGGAAGAGGGTGCCGCACCTTGCGACGACGGTCTACGTCAGGGACGATCCTTCCGCCGGGTTCTCGCGGTCGGTCGCTGACGTCGGCACCAGGGCCTACTTCGTCGACCCGAACTTCGCCGGCATCGGGCATCCCGGCCTCGCCCGCTACTGCATCGGCGAAGTCAAGGAGGGGATGGGGGCCGGCGGCGCCCTGACGCTTGCCTATCTTATGGGCCACGAGCCCGAGGCGATCACGAGAAAAGTCTTTGATTTCGTCGGGCAGTATGCCTGAGGGAAGGACTATACCTTTTTACACCCATCTTATAAGCAATGCTTCCACTCTATGTGGTCAACAATCACGGACAGTTCAATCACCTGATCCTCAGGGCGCTCCGCGACATGGACGTCGAGGCCACGATGATCTCAAACGAGACCCCCCCTGCCGAGGTCGCCCGGGGCTGCCGGGGTATCATCCTCGGCGGCGGCCCGACCCTCGATCGCATCGGGGCCGCTCCCGCGTACCTTGATCTCGGCCTCCCGGTCCTCGGCATCTGCCTCGGGCTGCACATCATGGCGACGGCCCGCGGCGGCGCCGTCCGCCGGGGGGCAAGCGGGGGGTTCGGCGCGGTCGAGGTCGATGTCCTCGACCGGGACGGCATCCTCCAGGGCTACCCGGAGAGGATGCAGGTCTGGGCGTCTCACGCGGATGAGGTCTCGGTGGTCCCGGAAGGGTTTGTCCGGCTCGCGGAATCGGCTATCTGTGGCGTGGAGTCGATGGCGTCTCCCGATGAACGCCTCTACGGTGTCCAGTGGCACCCGGAGGTCAGTCATACCGTCAATGGACGGCTTCTCCTTGAGAACTTCAACCGGATATGCTCGGAGTAGACGATGTTGCAGGCAGGGTCGGAACCATCGGGTTCCGCTGCCGGGGGTGCGGGGCCTGCTGCCGGCGGGTCGCTGAGGACTCGAACCTGGTGCTGGTGAGCCCTGCTGAGGTCCGGGCGATCATGGCTGCGACCACTATGGCCTGGGACGAGGTCGCCGAGCCGTACCCCGAGTTCATCGATGCCGGAAACGGCGGGGAATACACGCTCGCCTGGTGCGTCCGCCGCACTGCCGACGCCTGCATCTTTCTCTGCGAAGGACGGTGCTCCATCTACGCCCATCGCCCCTGGATCTGCCGCACGTACCCGTTCATGCTCGTGGATGACGACCTGATGGTCTCCGAGTGTCCCGGCATCGGGGCGCCCATCTCCCCCCGCGACGCGCAGGCTCTCGGTGCCGACCTTTGCAGTCGGCAGGCGGCAGAGGGGGCGGAGGAGGCCGGTCTCCGCGGAGTCTTCGAGAGAACGACGGTGCCGCCGGGGAGGCGTGCCGTGATCGACAGCGAAGGCGTGAAGGTGGTCCATGGCTGAGATCCGTCTCGTCGGGACCGCCCACGTCTCGCAGAAGAGTGTCGATGAAGTCCGGGCCGCGATCGAGGAGTTCCAGCCCGATATCGTCGGTGTCGAGCTCGACCAGGGCAGGTATGTCTCGCTCACGCAGGAGACGACCGAGGAGCCCCCGATCACCGAGATCCTCAAAGGCGGGAACTTCGGCCGGCTCCTCGTCCAGTGGGTGCTCGCCTACATCCAGCAGCGGATCGGCGCCGAGACCGGCGTGAAGCCCGGTGCCGAGATGCTGGCCGCCATCGATGAGGCCAAAGCGCACCAGAAGCCCGTGGCGCTCATCGACCGGGATATCCGGATCACGCTTGCCCGGTTCTGGGGCAGGATGGGGGTCTGGGAGAAGATCAAGCTCACCGGGGCCCTGGTCTACTCGCTCGTGAGCGTCGAGAGGCAGCAGATCGAGGTGGACGAACTCATCGACCAGGACGTGGTGAGCGCCGCGATGGAGGAGTTCCGTAAGTTCTCTCCGCACGGTGCCCGCGCCCTGATCGATGAACGGGACGCGTACCTCGCGCACCAGATCCTGATGCTCGGCGGGCGGTACGAGCGGGTGCTCGCGGTCGTCGGTGCCGGGCACATCCGGGGGGTGGAGCGCTACCTCGATGCGCCGGCGACGCTGCCCCCGCTTGCAACCCTTACTGCCGAGTCGAAGGGCGGCCTGCCGTGGGCGAAGATCCTCGGCGTGGCCGTCACCGCCCTCTTCCTCCTCCTGATCGCGGCAATTGCCCTCTCCGGCGTGGGGCTCAACGTCCTGCTCGCCGCCCTCCTCTACTGGATCCTGATCAACGGGATCCTGAGTGCGGGATTCACCCTGCTTGCGGGGGGGCACCCCCTCTCGGCAGCCACGGCGTTTGCCGTCTCCTGGATGACGTCGCTCAACCCGCTGCTCGCGGCGGGGTGGTTTGCCGCCATCGTCGAGGCGAAGATCAGAAAGCCGGCCGCCGGTGAGTTCCGGCAGATCCTCGCGGCGGAGACGCTCTCGGAGATGCGGAGGATCCCGCTCTTCCGGGTGGTGCTGGTCGCCGCTCTTGCGAACGTCGGAAGCACGATCGGGACCTTCGCCTACTTCCTGTTCATCTTTCCGGTGCTCGGGATCGACCCTGCCACGGTCATCGTCGACGGCTTCTCGAATATGCTGCAGCTGATACAGGGCCTCTTCTAGGCGGCTGCTCTCCTGCCCGGGGGTCTTCCGACCCCCGTTTCCCCAAGGTATTTAGGCCAGGAGTGCCCACCATCGTTGCATGAGTCCGATTGGTGGAACGGTTAATCTCGGTGTCACGGTCATACGGAGCAGGCACAGCGTCCGGAAGTACAAGGACAAGCCGATCGAGGAGAAGATCGTCAAGGATGCCCTCGACTGCGCGCGCCTTGCTCCGACCGCACGAAACGAGCAGCCCTGGCTCTTTGGGACCATCCAGAACCGCGAGACGCTGGCTGCGATCGCGGGCCTGGCCGAGAACGGCAGGTTCATCGCCGATGCGCCCATCTGCTTCGCCGTCTTTGGAAGAAGGGACGCGAAGTACTATCTTGAAGACTGCTGTGCGGCCACGGTGCAGATCCTCCTCGCGCTCCAGGCATGGGGGGTCGGGTCCTGCTGGGTTGCGGGGGAGAAGAAGGACTACGCCGAGGACGTCCGGAAACTCCTCAACGTCCCTGAAGGGTATGCGCTCGTCTCCCTCATCCCCGCGGGATACCCCGAAGAGATCAAGATCGCGCAGAAGAAGGTCATAGACGAGGTCGCCTTCTTCGAGCGCTACGAAGAAGAGTGAGTCACTCATATAAATCCACTTTTTTTGCCGCCCTGGCCTGATCCTGGCGCACTCGTGCGGAGACTCCGCTCTTCTCAAACCTCGCTCTGCTTTGCCGGGCAGTAGGGGCAGAGAGCGTTTGAGACGTCGTCGGCCTTCTCCCGGACGGGGCAGAGGTACTCGCCGTCCCTGACCTCGACCTCGAGCCCGCCGGGAAAGGGCGTGCCCACCGGGTGGGCGGGGCGGCCGAGGACGAAGATGTTGAACGCGGCAAGGAGGAAGTAGAGGAGCTCAAGGTGCTCCTCCTCTTCGTCGGTGTTCAGGCATGTCCTCTCGACCATCCCGCAGAAGTCCTGGAACTCCTCTGCAAGCGGCCCGTCCTCCAGCTCCGGGTTGCCCCGGCGCATGGTGGCGATCAGGGTATGATGCGTCTCAAAGATCATCTCCATCATCCGCGGGTAGAGGCGCCGGCGGTACCCGGCGGGGACGGACTGGAGGTCGCGCTCCATCCTGCCCCGCATCGCCTGGAGGTCGAAGAGCGAGTAGCCGGAGACCTCGCGGTAGAGGGCGGCCGCAAGTTCCCTCCGCGTCGTTGCCGGCCGGAGACGGGCGCAGGCACGGCGGATGCCTGCCGGGCCACGAGTCGCGCTCATCGGATCACGCGGATAACATTCGACCCCCGGGTGCATCAATGATGCCCCGGTGCGACCCTGGGGGTGCAGTCATGCTTCATCCGGCCGGGCGGCACGTTGTGCCGCCCTGAAGATGGGAGGACGTGTAAAAAGAGGTGTGGTGCCCGGGAGCCGCACGGGCTTACCCTCCTGGCCTGCCTGGGGGGAGGGTCCGGGGGTATGGCATGGTGTCGCGGTCACAGCGCCGTGTCGCCACGCTCCCGTGTTCTGACCCTGATCGCATCCTCAAGGGGTATGATGAAGATCTTTCCGTCTCCAATCTGGCCGGTCACCGCACTGGCGGCGATGATATCGACGACTTTCTCGACATCGGCATCCGCCACCACGATCTCGATCTTCGTCTTGGGGATCAGGTCGACGACGTACTCGGCCCCTCTCCACTGCTGGGTGATGCCCTTCTGCCGCCCGCGGCCTTTAACCTCGGTGACGGTCATGGAATCGTATCCCGCATCTTCGAGAGCGTTTTTGACGCTCTCAAATCTCATTGTCCGAATGATTGCTTCGATCTTCTTCATGCTTTCTCACCATCCAGGGGGGGTTCCGCGATAACGAAGTTCGGGTAAGCGCTCACCCCGTGTTCTCCGATGTCAAGCCCCTGCATCTCTTCCGCCGGGGAGACCCGGATGCCAACCGTATACTTGAGGGCGGCGAAGAGTATAAGCCCTAACCCGAACGCCCAGGCGAAGTTCACTACCATGCTGATGGCCTGCACGGCCAGGAATCCGGCGTTGCCGTAGAGCAGCCCGGTCACCATCGGACCTTCGGTGGTGTACACGCCGTAGGTGCCGTCCGCAAAGATGCCGAGCGCGAGCAGCCCCCAGGCGCCGTTGAACCCATGCACGGAGACCGCGCCGACCGGGTCGTCGATGTGGAGCACCCAGTCGAGGAGCCAGACGCCGACGTAGATGACGATGCCGGCGACGATGCCGATGACGACGGCAGCCCACGGGCTCACCCACGCGCAGGATGCGGTTATGGCGACGAGGCCGCCGAGCACCCCGTTCCCGGTCATGCTGACGTCGGGTTTCCCGAACCGCCACCAGGTGATGAACATCGTGGTGACCGCGCCCGCGGCGGAGGCGAGCACGGTGTTGGCGGCGATGACCGAGATCCGCAGTTCGGTGGCGGCGAGGGTGCTTCCCGGGTTGAACCCGAACCAGCCGAACCAGAGTATGAAGACGCCGAGCACGGCAAGCGGCAGGGCGTGGCCCGGAATGGCTACCGGTGTGCCGTCTTTCCTGAACTTCCCGAGCCGGGAGCCGAGGAGCAGGGCGCCTGCCAGGCCGACGAAGCCGCCGACGGCGTGGACGACGCCGGAACCGGCGAAGTCGAGCGCGCCGTAGCCGCCGCCGAGGTCGACCATGAAGTCAGCGGCGTTCAGCCACCCGCCGCCCCATAACCAGTGCCCGTAGATGGGGTAGATGAGCGCGGTGATGGCGACGCTTGCTATCAGGTACGTGGAGAACTTCGCTCGCTCCGCCACCGCTCCGGAGACGATGGTGGCTGCCGTTGCCGCAAAGACCATCTGGAAGAACCAGAGTTCGATGGTGCTCACGTCATAGGCGTCCCCGAGGAGGAAGAATCCGTCCGTGCCGAAGAGCAGCCCCGTGATCCCGGAGGCTGTGCCGAACATCAGGGCGAACCCGACCGCCCAGTAGGAGAGGGCGCCGAACGAGAAGTCCGCAAGGTTCTTCATCAGGATGTTTGCGGCGTTTTTTGCCCGGGTCAGTCCTGTCTCGACCATTGCAAACCCTGCCTGCATGAACATGACCAGGAATCCGCAGATCAAGGTCCATGCAAAGTTGACGGGTGCATCGGGGTCGTCCTCGAGGGTCGCGGCGCCGGTCGGGTCCTGGGCCAGGGCCGGCGTGACGAGCATCGCCAGGAGGACGACAATCAGAATAATGTGTACGTGCTTTAGACTCACCATGCTCACCTGTCTATCAGATGGTAGAAGGAAGTTTCCTTCTACCATATTTATGTGTTTCTATTTTTGTGCGGGGCCCTCGGCGTGAGCAGCCTTCCCGGGCGTCGCCCGTCGGGGCGCGGATACTTCTGCACTGCTCTCTCCGGCTGGCGGTACTGTATCCTATGCGCGGATCTGTCCGGGGTGCTCCGATCGTGTTTGCGGGATCTCTGTTCCTGCGCTGCGCGCGATGGGGCTGTCGGATCGGCGGCATCGCCCTTTTTTTAAAAAACTTTATATGCATAGGAAGGTAACTTCCTTCCAATGTATGGTGACGGCTACCTCTATGAAATGGACGTCCCGGGGGCCGGAGCATGATTGATTCCGGTGCTACGGCGTTTGTCCTCATCTGTACGGCTATGGTCATGCTGATGACTCCTGGCGTGGGGCTCTTCTACGGCGGGCTCGTGCGGCGGAAGAACTTCATCTCCATGATCGCGCTGGCGTTCATTGCATTTGCCGTCGTCGCCCTCCAGTGGGTGATCTTCGGCTACAGTCTGGCCTTCGGGTCCGATATCGGCGGGCTGATCGGAAACCTCGATTACGTCTTCCTGCATGGCGTCGGCATGGACGGCGACGGCATCCCCGACCTGCTCTTCATGGTCTTCCAGCTGGTCTTTGCCGGGCTGACTTTGGCCATCGTCACGTCGGCGGTCGCCGAACGGGTGAAGCTGAGTTCGTTCATCATCTTCGGCCTGCTCTGGACGACGCTGGTGTATGACCCGCTCGCCCACTGGGCGTGGGGTGGGGGCTGGGCAGCGCAGCTCGGGGCCCTGGACTTCGCGGGCGGAACGGTCGTCCACATCAGTTCCGGGTTCTCCGCGCTCGCGCTCGCACTCGTCATCGGGAAGCGCGTCGGGTTCGGGCAGTACAGCATGGAGCCCCACAACATCCCGATGACCCTGCTCGGAGGGGCGCTCCTGTGGTTCGGGTGGTTCGGGTTCAACGCCGGCAGCGCGCTGGCAGCCGACGGCCTGGCAGCCAACGCCTTCGTTGTCACCATTATCGCCGCGGCCGCAGGGGCTCTTGCCTGGCTCTTCGCTGCCTGGATTCGCGGCAAGCCGAGTTCGGTCGGCATGATCAGCGGCGCCCTCGCCGGGCTTGTCGCCATAACTCCGGCGGCCGGGTTCGTCGATCCCATGGCTTCGATTGCGATCGGTGCGGTCGCAGGCATCATCTGCTACTGGGCCCTGCTCTTCCGGATGCGGAAGGGTCTGGACGAGAGCCTGGACGCCTGGGCCGTCCACGGCGTCGGTGGTTTCTGGGGCGCTCTGGCGACCGGTATCTTTGCGGTTGCGGCAGTCGGCGGTGTCGATGGCCTGCTCTACGGAAACCTCGGCCAGTTCGTCATTCAACTGGTTGATGCGGCTGTCGTCGTCCTCTACGCCTTCGTCGTGACCTTCGTGCTTGCCAAAGTCGTCGACACGGCGCTGGGGCTCCGGGTGAGCGAGGAGGAAGAATATGTCGGGTTGGATATCGCACAGCATGGGGAATCGACCCAGCTGTGAGGCGGTGATTGGCATGAAGATGGTTACGGCAATTATCAGGCCTGAGAAGTTTGATTCGGTAAAATCGGCCCTTGAGGCGAGCGGGATCTATGGTATGACCATCAGCGAAGTGCGGGGGCGCGGAGCACAGAAGGGGATCTCGCTCCAGTTCAGGGGCAAGACGGTGCCGGTCGATCTCATCCCCAAGATGAAGATCGAGATGGTGGTCAAGAGCGCAGAGGTGGACGAGGTCATCCGGATCATCCGGGAGCACGGGCGGACCGGAAAGTTCGGGGACGGCCGGGTCTTCGTGATGCCCATCGAGACCATGTGCAAGGTGCGGACCGACGAGGTCGACCCGGTCGACCAATAATCCTTTTTTCTCTCCTCCGAACGTGCTCTGCTCCTGATCCGATGCGAACCGGGGCCGCAGGCGGGCCGCACCACGCTCCTCCTGGTGGATGGCCTGCCCGCCGGCCCTCCGGATCTGCCGGCCCCCTTTGGTTCTTTCGCCATCGAAGTGTATTAGAAACGCTTAAATTATGTGGAAAGCAACTTCCTTCTAACAGATGGCGGTATAGCGTCCCCGTATACTGTCGCACGGCAGAGCCGTCCGTTTGAGGTCCCAGCAGAGACATCCTGCGCGATCACCGGCCGGGTGAAGAGACAGGGCCGTTCGTCTCGTCCCGATTTGTGAAAAGTCCGTGATGTCCGAGAAGAGGCACAAGCCGGTAGCGAACGCCATCTGTCACCAGGAGGAAGGAGCATGGTGCTTGATAATGGCGATACAGCGTTTATTCTGATCTGTACAGCGTTGGTTATGTTGATGACGCCGGGAGTGGGGCTCTTCTACGGCGGATTAGTTCGACGAAAGAACCTGATCTCGATGGTTGCCCTCTCGTTCGTTGCACTCTCGATCGTTACGCTTCAATGGGTTTTCTTCGGCTACAGTCTGGCCTTTGGGCCCGATATCTCCGGGATCATCGGGTCGTTCACGTTCATCGGGCTTGAAGGCGTCGGAACAACCGGCGACGGCATCCCCGACCTGCTCTTCATGGTCTTCCAGATGGCCTTCGCTGCGATTGCCCTTGCCATCGTCACGTCGGCGGTCGCCGAACGGGTGAAGCTGAGTTCGTTCATCGTCTTCGGCCTGCTCTGGACGACGCTGATCTACGATCCGATCGCCCACTGGGTATGGGGCGGGGGCTGGGCTGCACAGATGGGCATCGTTGACTTTGCGGGCGGCATCGTCATCCATATCTCGGCAGGCTTCTCGGCGCTCGCACTCGCGCTCGTCATCGGGAAGCGCGTCGGGTTCGGGCAGTACAGCATGGATCCCCACAACATCCCGATGACCCTGCTCGGAGGAGCGCTCCTGTGGTTCGGGTGGTTCGGGTTCAACGCCGGCAGCGCGCTGGCGGCCGACGGCCTGGCGGCCAATGCCTTCGTCGTGACCAACATCTCCGCCGCGTCCGGGGCGCTGGCATGGATGGGGGCGTCATGGGTCCGGGGCAAACCGAGCTCGCTCGGCATGATCAGCGGTGCCATTGCCGGACTCGGCGCGATCACCCCGGCGGCAGGATTTGTCGGGCCCCTGGCGGCGGTCGTGATCGGCACGGTCTCCGGTCTGCTCTGTTACTACGCCCTGCTCTTCCGGATCAGGAAGGGCCTGGACGAGAGTCTGGACGCCTGGGCAATCCACGGCGTGGGAGGGTTCTGGGGAACGCTTTCGATTGGTATTTTTGCGATCGCTTCCATAGGTGGTGTGAGCGGCCTCATCGCAGGAGCCGGAGAGCAGTTCCTTCTGCAGGCGTTCGGCGCCGTAGCCGTCACGGTCTTCTCGTTTGCGGGGACGTACGTCATAGCACGGTGTGTCGATGCGCTGATGGGTCTCCGGGTGAGTGAAGACGAAGAGTATGTCGGGCTGGACATCTCCCAGCACGGTGAGTCCATTCAGGTCTAGGGATGCATCATGAAGTTAGTCATTGCAGTGATCAGGCCGGAAAAGTTTGAACAGGTGAAAAAAGCCCTTGAAGCCGAGGGAATCATCGGAATGACCGTCACCGAGGTGAAGGGTCGGGGGGAACAGAAGGGCATTGCCCTGCAGTTCCGGGGAAAAGCCATGCCGGTCGACCTCATCCCGAAGGTGAAGATCGAGATGGCCGTTAAGGATGCCGATGTCGAGAAGGTCATCGGCATCGTCCGGGCGAACGGCCGGACCGGCAAGCCGGGAGACGGCAGGATCTTCGTCAGTCCGATCGAGAGCATCTGCCGGGTGCGGACGGACCTTGAGGATCCGGCCGAACTATAACTATTTTGGGTTGTTCCGGAGGGCCTTTGCCCTTGAGGGGCGGTTGGTGCCATAGAATGTCAAGCTCCGGACATTCAGTTTGCTGCCACTCGCACCTTCGCACCTCTGGTGCTCAAACTCCGTTCCTTCAGGAACGTCGTTCTTCGGTGCTCCTGCTCCCGTTCTCGAAGCCTAGCGGTTTCTCAAGCTCCGGACATGCCGTCCGTCACACCTTCGGCCCGTCGCCAGTCCAAGACCTTCGGTCTTCTCCAGCGATGTCCCGTGGGGACCTCGCCTATCGCCACGCACTGCCCCCGCCCCTCGGGGCGGGGGAGGAGGCCGAAGGCCGGCGGGGTGGGGGTTACAGGTGTCCAGGTACAAGGTAGAGACAGGGGAGGGGGGCATGCCCCCCTCGCACCTATCGGTGCTCTAGCTTGCTACGCTCGCACTCCGCACCCTTCGGATGCTCGAGCTCCGGGCGTTCCGCCCATCGCACTCCCCGTCAGCCCCTCCCCCAATGGCGATACTCCCACGGTCCACTGCACTGGGATCTCCCTCATTTGTAGGTTTTACCTAACAAGACTCACAAACACTGATGTTTTCTGCCTCCCGGGCTCGCCCTTCCCGGGGTTTGCACTTCCCCAACCCCTCCTATAACGCCCTCACCCCCTGAACTGCGGCAGGATCTCCTTTGCGGCGAACTCCATGAACTCCCGCTGCTGCTGTCCGATCTGATGAATGCAGACGTGGTCGAACCCCTTCCTGACGCTCTCCTCGATCTTTTTTATGTAGGGCTCCGGGTCGGGACCGCAGACGACATGCTCTGCGACATCCTCCGGTGTCGCCATCTTCGCCACCTGCTCGTAGTGGACGGGGGTGGGGAGGAGCCTGTTGAGTTCCCCGGTGTTTGCCGGTATCGGCCACTGCTCGTAAGCGGTCCTCTGTCCTTCCTCCTCGGTCTCGGCCCAGCAGACCGAGGCCTCGACGTATGCCGGTTTATCGCCGCCCCCGGAGTCCCGGAAGATGATAAGGCTCTCCTCGTCGTTGGTGCCGGCATTGATGAACCCGTCACCGACCCGCGCGGCCATGGACGCGCTGATCGGGCCTTCCGACGCGATGTAGATCGGGGGGAGTTTCTCGGGAAGCGAGAAGACCTGCGCGTTCTCAAGCGTGTAGAACGAGCCGTAATAGTCCTGCATCCCCCCCTTCCAGAGCGTCCGGATAACCTCCACTGCCTCCTCAAGCATCTCTATCCTGATCGGTGCCGGGGGCCAGCGGTCGCCGAAGACGTGCTCGTTCAGGTTCTCGCCCGACCCGAGGCCGAGAGCGAACCTCCCCGGCATCATCATGGCGGCGGTTGCGGCGGCCTGGGCGATGATGCCGGGGTGAATCCGTATCGTCGGGCAGGTGACCCCCGTCACCAGCGGGAGGGCCGCCGTCACCTGAGAGATCCCGCCGATGACGCCCCAGACGAACGGGCTCTGTCCCTGTCGGGTCGTCCAGGGGTGGTAGTGATCCGATATCATGGCAAACATAAACCCGGCGTCCTCCGCCTGCCGGGAGTTGCAGACGAGATCCAGGGGTTCGTGCTCCTCGCATGCCAGTTTATAACCTATCTCGACCATCCGTCATCACATCCGTGCCGCTATCGGCCGCTCCCGTATTCTCCGGGCATCACGGGGGCGGCGCGGGCGCCCGCTACCTCGCGCATCCGGGTTCATATATGTTTCCCCGGTCCGGCACCCCATAAATACAATCTTTGCCATACAGTACGGCATGGCAACGCCGGTTCTCCAGGTGGCGCTCGATCTCCTCGAGCTCGATCGTGCGGTAGAAATCGCGGATGAGGCGGTCCGTGGTGGTGCGGACTGGATCGAGGCCGGAACGCCCCTTATCAAGAGCGAGGGGATGCAGGCCGTGCGAACGCTCCGCGAGCGCTTCCCCGGCCACGAGATCGTCGCGGACATGAAGGTCGCCGACACCGGCGCCGTCGAGGTGGAGATGGCCGCGAAGTCCGGCGCCGGTATCGTCTGCATCCTCGGCGACGCCGACGATACCGTGATCGCCGAAGCGGTTCGCTCGGCTCGCAAATATGGCGTCCGGATCATGGCCGATCTCATCAACGTCGGCGACCCCGTCTCCCGTTCCCGCGAACTCGCGGCACTCGGCGTCGACTACATCAACGCCCACGTGGGCATCGACCAGCAGATGCTCGGCAAGTCGTCGCTCGACCTCCTCCGTCGCCTCGCCGGGGAGGTGGGCGTCCCGGTCGCCGTCGCGGGAGGACTGGACGCAGCGACCGCATCTGAGGCGGTCGCCGCTGGGGCCTCGGTCGTCATCGTGGGAGGGAACATCATCAAGGCCGCCGACGTGGCCGGGGCGGCGCGGCGGGTCAGGGAAGCCATCGACCGGCCCGAGATCCGGCCGCGGGAGGAGGAGAGCCAGGATGCCGCCATCCGCCGTCTCTTCGAAGCGGTCTCCGCACCGAACGTCACCGACGCCATGCACCGGAAAGGGGCGATGTCAGGCGTCTTCTCCCTCTGCGGCCGGGTAAAGGCAGTCGGGAGGGCGGTGACGGTCCGGACCGTCGCCGGGGACTGGGCAAAGCCCGTCGAGGCGATCGACGTCGCGGGACCGGGCGATCTCCTCGTCATCAGCAATGACGGCAGGACGGACGTCGCGCCCTGGGGGGAACTTGCCACCCATTCCGCGAAGAACCGGGGGATCGCGGGCGTCGTGATCGACGGGGCGGTCAGGGACGTCGACGACATCCGGGAGATGAAGTTCCCGGTCTTTGCCACGGCGACCGTCCCGAACGCCGGGGACCCCAAGGGCCTTGGGGAGATCAACACCGAGATCGCCTGCTGCGGCCAGGAGGTGCGGCCGGGGGACTGGATCGTCGCCGACGAGAGCGGCGTCGTGGTGGTCCCGCGGGAACGGGCCTACGAGGTCGCGCGCCGGGCGATGGAGGTCAAAAAGACCGAGGAGAGAATCCGCGAGGAGATCCGGCGCGGAAAGACGCTCTCGGAGATCTCCGAACTCCTGAAATGGGAGAAGCGGCGCTGACCGCGGACGAGCACTATCCATACCCGAATATATGCCGGGGTGAAGGACGGTCTATATCGGGTTTCGTCTGAAAACCCGCTTCTCTGCCGGATGAGAGGGTATCTCAGACCAGCTCATTTTTCCGCAAGAACTCACGGATCTCCCGCGATTCTATCCATCCCCGGTCGAGTTGCCTGACGCGCGCATTTATCCGCAGGACCTGCTCCCTGATCTTCTCCGCGGTCTCTTCGTCCTCCATGAGATCGGCCCGGGCGAGTAGGACCTGCAGGGGATGGCGGACGTGGTCTCCGAGGATCGCAAACTGCTCCATGTTGTGCTCAATCTGCTCAAACGCCCTGTTTCGGAGGGACTCGTTCTCTTTGCGCCCGGTGATATCCTCGATCATCCCGATGACAAACCGGATCCCGCCCTGCGGGTCGCGAAGGAGGGTGGTGGCCAGGCGGCCCCATACCGTCCGCCCGTCCTTTCTGATATAGCGCTTCTCCAGATGGTCCTCGTCATGTTTTCCTGCAAGCGTCTCCTGAAAGTGCAGACGGGCTGAATCCAGGTCGTCCGGGTGGACGAAATCGCCGATGTTCCGGCCCTGCATCTCACGAGCCGGGTATCCGAGAAATCTCTCGAACGCCGGGTTTGCCCGCAGGAACCTGCCTTCTGTATCTACAAGGGCAATACCGATGCCCGCCCGCTCAAAGACTCCACGGAACCGCTCTTCACTCTCCCTGAGCGCTCGCTCCGCCTTTTTCCGATCGGTGATGTCCTGGAAGACTCCGACTGCGCCGAGTATCTCCCCGCTTTTGTTCACGATCGGAGCTGCATTCACCAGGATCTCCCGCCGTTGTCCTCCCGGCTGGATGATCGCCCGCTCACGGCCGGTGACGGTCTCGCCGTGCTTTACCGCCCGTATCAGAAGAAGATCGTCGGGCTTGCACCGGTTGCCGTCCGTATCGTAGATCATTGTAGCCCAATAGGCGGCGTAATCCTCTCCCTCGGGAACGGGTCGGGCGTTGATCGCCTCTGCAGCCCGGTTTGCCAGCCGGATGCGGGCCTGCGCATCGACGACGAGGATCGCCTCGGGTGCGCTGTCGATGATCACCCGCAGCCGCGCCTTCTCCTCCTCAAGCATCCTTATGGTCCGGACCTGCTCGGTGATCTCCTGCCAGACGACGACTGCACCAAAGGTCCGGCCGTCATGGGTGAGGGGGGATGCCGACGCCAGGATATTGCGGCGCCCCCCTGCTCCGATCACAGCGTCCATCCTCTCGGCAGCCACCTTCTCTCCCTGCAATGCCCGGGTGCTCGGCAGATCCTCGACGGATACCGCCCTCCCGTCGCCTCTCCGGAGTCCTGTATGCCGGATCAGTTCGTCCCCGCTCATGCCGACGGGATCCTGCTCAAGACTCTCGGTTGCAGCCCGGTTCGCCCGGATGATTCTCCCTTCGGTATCGTAGACGAGCACCCCCTGTATGGCCGCCTCAAGCACAGCGTCGCGCTCCCTCTCAAGCCGCTCCCCCCTCATCCGGAGCTCACGGTTCTCTTTAGCCAGTCTGAGGTTCGTGAGTGCGAGTTCGTCGATGCCGGCAGTGAGGCGGGAGAAGGCTTCATGCCGGGCTGCGGTATCCGTACTCCGGAGGAGATTACGCAGGTCGCGGTGTATCTGCTCGATCTGATAATCCGGCGCCGTGTCGATCATCCGGTCAGGCCTCCTGGATCTTGTGTTCTTCCGTCTGCATGGTCGCTCTTTTGCAGTGTGAGCCTGGATGTCGCATCCTCTCCGGGATGACCGGGACCCCATTCTCCGGCCCCGATCTCCTCAGCATGCCGCATGACAGGCGTTTTCGTGATATACAGGCCAGGTCCTTCGCCACGTTCTTCCTCCTCTCCCCGCTCAGAGCGGTAAAAGATCGACGCCCTCTTCTCGTCCGGGACATCCGGGCCGGGGTCTGCAACCGTCACCGCTACGTCACGGTGACCTGCACCTCCTACCCGCCGGATTTGACCGCGTTACTCGACACGCTGGCAGAGACCTCGAGTGGCGACACCCCTTAAGATCTCAGTGCTCTTATCGGTTCCGTTCCCGGGTCTTCTTGCATAAGCCTTTCCTTCCTCAGAATGCGTCTCGATGAGATGACCCTCATGTCTGCAGGCGGCGGCGTTGGCGTCCCTGATCTCGTGAGTGATGGTCTCCGGACACCGGTCTGTTTCACGAAGAGGAGGCTGGAGAGAGGATCTGCAAGAAGTTCCAGGGCGGGCGGGCGCTCCCGGAGGTCTCAGAACTCCCAAGACGGGAGAAACGGCGCCGATTGAGGGCGAGCGCCGTCTTTATCTGCGTTTGCGACAGAATAACTGATACCCGGCACTCAGGGAGGAGCGGCAAGATGATGCAGGATATCAGGGAGGCGGTCTTGGAGGTTCTCCGGGCAGTTCTCCCGATAATCCTCGTCATCGTCGCCATCGAAGTGGGGCTGATCGGGACTTCGCCGTCGGATCTCCTCCAGTTCCTGCTCGGCAGCGGCATGGTCGTCCTCGGGATCGCCCTCTTCCTCTCCGGCGTCAAGGCGGGCCTCCTCCCTGTCGGCGAGGCGATCGGATCGGAACTGCCCGCCCGGGGTTCGCTTGCTCTGGTCGTCGTCGGGGTCTTCCTCTTCGGGTTCCTTGCCACCGTGGCCGAACCCGACGTCCGCGTCCTATCGGGCATGGTCGATACGGTCTCCGGGGGCGGCATCGCACAGGAGCCTCTCATCCTCGTTATCGGCGTCGGCGTCGGGTTTTTTGCCGCCGTGGCCGTTCTCCGGATAGTCTTTGACATCCCTATTGCCTACCTCTTTGTAGCAGGCTACGGGGCCGTCCTCCTCCTTGCGCTGTTTACTCCACGGGATTTCCTCGCCGTTGCATTCGATGCAGGCGGCGTGACGACCGGGCCGCTGACCGTCCCGGTCATCCTGGCGCTCGGGGCCGGTGTCAGTAAGGTCCTCGCGGGGCGCTCGCCTCTCACGGACGGTTTCGGGCTGATCGGTCTCGCGTCGATCGGC
Source organism: Methanoculleus caldifontis (assembly GCF_032842345.1). NCBI lineage: Archaea > Methanobacteriati > Methanobacteriota > Methanomicrobia > Methanomicrobiales > Methanomicrobiaceae > Methanoculleus > Methanoculleus caldifontis. The sequence goes on from NZ_WBKO01000001.1 coordinate 1,350,538, forward strand.
CCCATCCTCGGCGTCATGCTGATGGGGGTGATCTACTCCTGATTGCGGTGGGGCTTCTCGACGGCGTGGACAGGATCATCATCGAGGTCGCACGGGCGCTTCTTCCCCTGCTCGCCTTCTTCCTGGTCTTTCAGATCTTCTACCTGAAACTTCCGCGGGTCTACCTCGTGAATCTGGCAAGGGGGATCCTGCTCACGTTCCTCGGCATGGTTCTCCTCCTCCAGGGCGTCCACGTTGCGTTCCTCCCCGCAGGGAGAGAGATCGGAGAGGCCCTTGCCATGTTCGACCAGCGATGGCTGCTCATTCCGTTCGGGTTTTTCCTGGGGTTTCTTGCCACCTATGCGGAACCTGCGGTCCGGGTCCTCTGTTATCAGGTCCGGGAGTCGTCGGGAGGCTACATCGGGGACACCCTGATCCTGTATACCCTCTCCCTCGGCGTCGCCTCCTCCGTAGCGGTCGGGATGATCCGTATCGTCTACGGGATCCCGCTGCTGTACTTCATCATTCCCGGCTACCTCATTGCCATCATCCTTCTCTACTTCTCGGAAAAAGAGTTCGTCGGGGTCGCGTTCGACTCAGGGGGCGTCGCCACCGGCCCGATGGCGGTCACCTTCCTCCTCTCCCTTGCCGTCGGGGTTGCGGCGGGCATTGAGGGACGCAATCCCGTCGTCGACGGGTTCGGGCTGGTCGCGCTGATAGCGCTTGCACCCATCCTCTCGGTGCTGATGCTCGGCATCCTGTACCGGAGAACACGAGGTGAAGAAACGTGAACAACGATTACGGTAACGAACTGATCGTCACGATCGTAAAACGGGGCTGGTCCGAGCCGGTGCTCGCGGCGGCCCGCCAGGCCGGGGCCGAGGGAGGGACCATCCTCCTCGGCCGCGGGACCGGTATCCATGAAGTAAAGACCCTCTTCGGGATCGCCATCGAACCCGAGAAAGAGATCATCCTGACGGTCGTCGCCGTTCAGCAGACGGACCGGGTGCTGGACGCGATCGTCGCCGCCGCCGAGCTGGACCAGCCCGGGATGGGGCTTGCCTTCGTCATGCCGATCCGGCGCGTCGCAGGCAGGGTCCACATGTTCCGCACGGGCGAGACCGGAGAACACGAGGGCCCGGAAGTGCACCGGGCCCCGGTCTGATCCCGGTTACTGGGAGAAAGATGCCTTGAGGAGTTCGCCGCCGCGGGCGAGGATCTGCCGGACGGCGTCCTCGGCCTGGTCCACGCGCAGGATCAGGACCGCCCCGTCCCGGCCGGAGTAGGCGTAGGCATACTCGATGTTGATCCCGGCGTCCCCGAGGACCGACGCGATCTCCGAGAGGCCGCCGGGTTCGTCGCGCATCTTCACGCCGATGACGTCGGTGAACGAGACGCGGAAGCCGAGTTCGGTCAGCGTCCGGTGGGCGTCCTCCGGGCGGTCGACGAGCGCACGGACGACCCCGAACCCGTTTGCCTCGGCGATACTGAACGCAAAGATGTTGATTCCCGCGTCCCGCAATGCGCCGGCGACTGCCGCGAGGCGCCCCGGCCGGTTCTCCGAAAAGATCGAGATCTGCTTGACGATATACGATTTCTCCATTATAACGACCTCCTGTCGACAACCTTCTTCGACTTGCCCTCAAACCGGGGCAGCGAGCCCGGTTCGACCAGTTCCGCATCCACGCTCACGTTCAGGGAACTCCGGAGACGGTGCTCCACCGCCTTCTTGATCACCATGAGATCGGTGATCTTGTCGGAGAACGCCTCCTCGCTCACCTCGACCCGCACGAGCATGGAGTCGAGCGCTCCCTTCCGGTCGACGACGATCTGGAAGTGCTTGCCGACCTGCGGGATCTCAAGGAGCGCGTGCTCCACCTGGGAGGGGAAGACGTTGATGCCCCTGATGATCAGCATATCGTCCACCCGCCCCCGTATCCGCCCGATACGCGGATGGGTCCGGCCGCAGGCGCAGACTCCTTCCTCGACTGCGGTGAGGTCGCCGATCCGGTACCGGACCATGGGGAGGGCCTCCTTCTGGAGCATGGTGATGGTCAGCTCGCCCTGCTCGCCGGCCTCCAGCACCTCGCCGGTCGCGGGGTCCACAATCTCCACGAGCGCGAGGTCGCCCCAGACGTGGATCCCCTCCTGCTCGGCGCACTCGGTGAACATCGGGCCGGAGAGCTCGCTCGTCCCGTAGATGTCGTAGGCGCGGATCCCGAGCCACTCCTCGATCCGGCCCCGCATCTGCTCGGACCAGGGTTCGGCGCCGAGGAAGCCCATGCGAAGGTCGGTATCGTTCTTGATCGAGACGCCCATCTTCTCCGCCACCTCGCCCATGTGGAGGAGGTAGGAGGGGGTGCAGGCGATGGCCGTGACATGGAGGTCTTGCATCAGCTCGACCTGCCGCTCGGTGTTCCCGACGCTTGTGGGAAGAACGGTCGCCCCCACGCGCTCGGCGCCGTAATGGGCACCGAGGCCGCCGGTGAAGAGGCCGTAGCCGTAACTCACCTGGATGACGTCGCCCCGGCCGAGGCCGCAGGAGGAGAATCCCCGGGCCAGCGACTCGCTCCAGTTCTCGATGTCGCGCTCGGTGTAACCGACGACCGTCGGTTTCCCGGTCGTGCCGGAGGAGACGTGGTACCTGACCAGTTCGTTCCGCTCGGCGGTAAAGATCTTATCCGGGTAGCCGTCCCGCAGGTCCCGCTTGTACATGAACGGGAGTTTCGCGACGTCCTCAAGCGACCTGATATCGTCGGGATGGACGTTCGCCTCCTTCATCCGGCGCCGGTAGAACTCGTTGAAACTGTAGAGCCGGTAGACCAGGGACTTCGCGAGCTTGAACTGGAGCCGCCGGAGTTCGTCGGGCGGCATCTCCTCCGTCCGCGGGTTCCAGGGCGCCATCAGATCGCCCCTCGCCGGTCGATGACCCGCTTTGCCTTCCCCTCGAACCGGGGCAGCGACCCGGGTTCCACCAGTCTCACCGCGGTCCTGAGGCCGAGCGTGTTGTGGAGTTCGCCCCCGATCATCTTCTGCACGCGGGCGAGGTCCTGGAGTTCGCCGGAGAACCCCGCTCTGCTCATCTCTACCTCGATAGTCATCTCGTCAAGATGTTTGACGCGGTCGATATATACCATGAACTGTTCGCCGACCTCCGGAAGGGACCGGAGCACGTGCTCGATCTGCGATGGGAAGACGTTGATCCCCCGGATGACCAGCATATCGTCGCTGCGGCCCGTGATCCGCTCGATCTTCTGCCCGCGCCCGCAGGCACACCCGTCCTCGATCAGCCTGGTCACGTCGCCGGTGCGGTAGCGGACGAGCGGCAGGGCTTCCTTGACGAGCGGGGTGATGACGAGTTCGCCCCGTTCGCCGGGACCGAGCCGCTCGCCCGTCTCCGGGTCGATGATCTCTGTGAGGTAGCAGTCGTGCCAGATGTGGAGCCCGTTCCTCTCCGGGCACTCGAACGCCACTCCGGGGCCGTACATCTCCGAGAGCCCGTAACTGTCGTAGGCCTTCACGCCGAGGCGCCGTTCGAGTTCGGTGCGCATGCTCTCCGACCAGGGTTCGGCCCCGAATATGCCGGTCTTGAGGGTGTCGAGCGTCTTTCCCATCGACTCGGCCACCTCGGCGAGGTGGAGGGCGTAACTCGGCGTGCAATGGATCGCGGTCACCCCGAAGTCCTCGATCATCTCGATCTGGCGGCGGGTGTTTCCCGTCGCGCTCGGGATCACGGTCATCCCGATCTTCTCGGCACCGTAGTGAAAGCCGAGGCCGCCGGTGAAGAGGCCGTAATTGACCGCGTTCTGGAAGATGTCGTCTTCGCCAAGACCTATCATCGACATGTTCCGCGCGATCAGTTCCGACCAGTTCTCCAGGTCCTGCCGCGTGTAGCCGACGACGGTTGGTTTCCCCGTCGTGCCGGAGGTGGTGTGGATCCGGACGATCTTTTGTAAGGGGACCGCAAAGAGGCCGAAGGGGTATCCGGCCTGGAGCTCCTTCTTGGACGTGAAGGGAAGTTTCTCCACGTCTGCAAGCGTCCTGATGTCGTCCGGCGAGATGCCTGCTTCCTTGAATTTTTTCTGATATAACCCGACGTTCTCCGCCTGATGGAGCGTCCATCTCAGCCGCTTGAGCTGAAGGTCCGCGAGTTCATCCGGCCGGATTGTCTCCATCGCCCTGTTCCAGAACATAATCGTAACCCGTTGGTGATTGCCCGGCGATGGCCCGCTGACCCCGGAACCCGCGCCGCCGGGCATGTGCTACCTCTACATGGGCGCCGGTGCCAAAAAAGGTTTGTCAGTCTGTGGCATGGTACGCTGTAGCAGCACCCGCCCCGGTCTCCATCGGCCGGGGCCATCCGGTGCCCCCTTCGCGGAACGCGTCCAGGGCGAACTCCATGAAGATCCGTGCCTCATCCGGGTGCGGGGCAGTCGCGGGGATGGTGACGGCATAGACGATCGGCTGGCCGACCCGCTCGCTCCCGATGGACCGGAACCGCTCAAAGCCGAGGGTCACGTGCACCTTCCGGTAGTCATCGGCATGTGCCGCGGAACCGAGGTTGATCCCGGCCGGGAGGTCGATCCACCGGAGTCCGTGCTCCTCGGCGACGCTCTTATACTCGAAGGCGTAGTCGATCCCGCCGGAATCGAGGAGCGAGAGGAGGTAGATGCTCCCGTCCCTGATGGCGACCTTCCCGTCCGCCGGCCTCATCCGTTCCGGCAGGGCGAGCGTCGTCATCCCGTCCACGCGGGCGGGCGTGAGCGGCGGGTCGAACGAGTTGCCGATGATGGCCCTGAAGAGCCCGGGCTCATCGTAATACTCCTCCGCAAGCGCCGTCACCATGAGCGCCCGGTAGCCGCAGGCATCGAGCATGGGGTTCGAGAACCCCACCCGCACGTCCGGGCGGGAGAGGACCCGGTGCCAGTTCTCCGGCGTGATCTCGTCGGCTCCCGCGCTCCGGCCGGTGCAGGCGATCACGATCTCGTTCTCCGCGAAGGGGATGTACCAGTCGGTGTAGTTTCCCTCACCGTCGCCCATCGGGATATACATCATATCCGGGATGAGCGAGGCGTCCGCGACCGCGACGACGTCTATCGGCCGCTTTAGATCCGTGACCTGCCTGATCGCCTGGATGCTCCCGTGCCCCTCGAGCCGCACGTCGATATCCGGGTGCCGGTCTTCGAAGGCAGCTTCAATCTCCTCAAGCGGGGAGAGGAGGCTCCCGGCCGGGACCACCGTGAGGACGGTGCGCTCCTGGCCGGTCCCGGTGCAGCCTGCGGATACCATGAGGACGGTGAGGGCGAGAGCCGTGAGGAGTGCTGCCGGCCGGGTCATCCTCTGCGGACCTCGACCCGGTCGACCCACTTCACCCAGGGGCTTCCTTCGGTGATGACATCGGGCGTCTCTGTGATGACGACGAGGCGGAGCGGTCCGCCGTCTTCATAGGCCAGGGGCATTCCATCCCGTTCGTAGGCCAGGATCACCCGGAGCGCCGGAGCCGGGATCTCATGCAGATTCTCGTCGAACGTGAAGAACTCCTCGCCTCGCAACTGCGTGGTATCGAAGACCCAGAGGTAGCCGTCTTCTGCGGAGACATAGATCAGGTCGTCTTCACCGATCCCTCCCGCCATCTCGACGAGATCGGTGAGTAATACACCGCGGTAGCGGTTCGGGCCGTACTTGATCCCGACCGTCGAGACCGAGTAACCGTAGCCCTCAACGTCAGGCAGCGCCTGGATCCCGGAATGCGTGAGCACCTGCTCCGTATCGCCGGCAAGCGTCAGGTTCCAGGCTACGTCGCCGGCGGCGGCTGCCGGACCGGGGCACCCGGATGCAAGGGTCGCACCGCCGATGAGCACCAGGGCAAGGAGAATTGGGGGCGTCCGGTGCACCGGGCTCACGCTCCTCTCCGGGCATGGAGCGCTGCTGCCCCGAGGGCTGCCGCAAGCGTCATTGCAAGAGAGAGCGGGGTTTCCGGCGCCTCCGTCGTCCTCGACACCGGACCGTCGAGCGATCCCGCGAGGGCTCCTTTCTCACCGTGGTATCCGCCGGAATAAACCCGGACCTCGTCGATCCACTTCACCGTGAGGCCCCCGGTCGAGGGGTAGAGGTCGTAGAAATGCTGGGCAGACTCGGGGAGCGTGTCATACATATCCTGATTCCCGTAGACGTGGAGCCCCTCCGTATTGGTCGAGTTATCGGCAAAGAATACCAGGCGCATCCCGGTATAGTAATCCGGGACGTAACCGCATCCCTGCCGCTCGCCTGCCCCTGCTTCGTCGCCGTTGTACCAGCAGATCCCGATGGGTCCCTGGCGGGGATCGGGTTCGTAAACATTCTGATAAGCAAACTCGACGTGATAACCGTCGGCCGCTCTGACCATGATCTCGTCGCCGGGTTCGGCGCCGCCGACCAGTTCGGCGAGGTCGCGGATGTTCGTGCCTTTCACGGCCCCCCTGTCCTTGAAGTTCGTCGTCTCTTCAGGGTCCCACTTGTCTCCTTCAAAGACCGGCCCCTGGTGGTAGTAGTGGGTCACGCCGTCCCCGAGGACCGGGAGGTTTGCCTCCAGCCAGCGGTAGTCGACGGTCGTCTCGTTCAAGACGGTGGCGCCGTCGGCTGCAATCTTTACGACGTGCAGCTCTGTCGTCGGGGCCGCCGAGGCGGCAACGGCGAAGACGCTCACGCAGAGGAGCGCGAGCAGCATCTGTGACAATTGTATACGCATGATCTTCATCTCCGTAATCTGTGTAGTTCTGATGAGTCGAGGAGAGATCCCGGCACGTCCCACCACGCGGGGGCCGCGTGGAGGCGGACGGCGTCGATCACGGTCCCTGGCGGGTACGGCGTCACTTCGCCGTCTTCCGTGACTCCCGCGACCGCGACCATCTCGAGAGTGACGACGTCGGGGCTGACGGTGGCCCGGACGTAGCCGAGGGTCTGTTCGAGTCCCGCCCGGTACCCCGTGGGCTTCTCCTCTGAGAGGGCGTAGAACGGAGCCCCGCCGCATCCGACGACGATGTACTCCGTCCCGTTGATCCTGTAGCGCTCGTAGGCGTGGGTATGCGCGCTAAAGACGGCGTCTACACCACTCCCGGACAGGATGCCGCACCACTCGGCCCTGAGCGCCAGGTCTCCTCCGGGATGCTGCCGGTCGGCGCTGAACGGCGGGTGGTGGAACGCTACGAGCTTGTGGGGCAGGGGCGACAAGAGGTCCTCTTTCAGCCACGCGGTCTGCGAGTCCATATCCGCCCATGCGCGGTCGTTGCTGTCAAGGACAGTTACGTGGAGGCTGCCGGCGTCAAAGGAGTAGTTGGCCGGGAGGCCAAAAGTGGCGGCGAACGCCTCCGCGGATCCGTCATGGTTGCCGGCCACCGGCACGAGGGTCGTGTTCCGGAGCATGGACCCTGCTACCGCGAAGAATTCATCCCACTCCTCTTCTTCGCAGACGAAGTCGCCGGTGTGGATGACAAAGAGGATATTCTCCTCAGCGGCTATCCTCTCCGCCACCAGGCCGTGCCGGTCGGCCTGGGTGAAGAAGGGCTTCTGCGCCCGGGTGTCGCCGTAGACTATGCAGGTGAACGCCTCGTCACCGAATGTCCGGAACCTGCAGCCCTCTATCGCCTCATTCCCGGCGCCGATCCGGTAACGGTAGGTGGTCGCCGGCGCGAGGCCTGTGAGCAGGACCTGGTGCACGGCCCCCTCCCCGGAAGAGGGTATGTGGTATACCTCACCGCCCTCGGGGGCGTACTCGACCCAGCACTCCTCCGCCGGCGAGGCGGTCTTCCAGGTGATCGCCGCTGAGTTCTCGGTGGTGGTTGTGACGTACGGCCCCCAGACGACGGCGGCCATTGCCGCCGGGAGGAGGAGTGCGAGCAGCGCGGCTGCCGCTACAATCCTCCGGGCGTTCCGGTATCGGCTCATGGCGCCCCCTCCTTCAGGGCCACCATGCACCGTGTCGTCTCTCCCGGTCTCACCAGCATGTCTTCGACCGTCCGGGAGTCGTTCTCCGAGACGGCCCTGACCTCGTAGGTGCCGATGCTCATGCCGGGGAAGGTGTGGGGCGCTTTCTCTCCGGTGTACCGGCCGTAGAGGTAGATCTTCGCGTCCGGAACCGTACTCTCGATGCGGAGATCCCCGTGGGTATACTCCCGGAGCGTGCAGGTTATCGTGCCGCCGTTGCCGGAGGACCCTTCCGGTATCGTGATCACCTCTTCGGCGGGGAGGTACCCGGGCATCGAGACCAGGATCCGGTGCCGGCCGGGAGAGAGGCCTCCAACCCGGCACGGGGTCCGCTCGCCGGTAGGGAACCCGTCGACGAAGACCGGGGCGCCGGCGGGGTCTGAGCCGATGCCGACCGAGACGGTCTCCCCGCTCCAGGGCTTGATGAAGTATGTCCCATTGGCCGCGATACTGGAGGGAACGGCGAACGAGAGATACTTCCCGTCCCGGAGGACGGTGATCCAGGGTTTCATGCCCTCCACCGTGGCATCGCCGGGGATGGTGCCGGCCGGGAAGAGTCCGTTCACCGTGAACTGCTCCCCGGCATAGGCCTCCGAGTCGACCCGGATCGTCTTCCTGATCGTGGCGGTGACGCCGTCCAGGAAGACCGGAGCGATCGCGTCCGGATAGACCCAGGCCTGAACCGTCTCGAACTGGTAATCGGAGTCCTTCCGGCTGCTGCCCGGATCGCTCTTCTCGACCGTGACGCTGTGAAGCCCTTCGCGGAGGCCGTAAACGACGTGGGGCGTCTGCCACACCAGTCTCTTGTTGTCGACGACGATCGTCATGCCCGGTGGGTAGGATTCTATGTGAAGCCCCCCCGATTGGTTCTTCACGGACCGGGTATCGGCTGGCGTCGGCGTGGAGGGCACAGGGGTGTCGGTCGGCACGGGGGGTATAGCGCCTTCGTCGGGAGCCGGTGCGCTCTCCTGCTCCGGAGCGGGGGCCGGCAGGCTCTCTCCCATCCCCAGGAATGAGAGGAGCCCGTTCATGAGACTGAACACCGCCGCAATGAGGGCCTCCAGGGAGTTGTTCGACGCCGGGTGTCCGGTTGCGGACGTATCAGGGCCTGCGGTGGCGTTTGCTCCGGCCGTACTGCCTGCCGGGGAGAGGAGCAGGTCGAGGGTGATAGACCTGCTCTCCTCGACGGTGACCGTCCGGGCGGCATTCAGGTAGCCCGGCATCACGAGTTCGATTGTATGCTCGCCGACCGGGACATCCAGGGTCGTGTTGGTCCAGAGCCCCGTAGCGTATCCGTCAAGGATGATGCTCGCGTTCGTCGGGACCGAGAAGACGACGATCTGCCCGGTCCCGCCGGTAGTCTCACCTGCGGTGCTGTTCTCGGGAGAGAGCACCAGATCGACGATACTGTAATCGTCCTTCTCGACGGTGACGGTCCGGGTGGCATTCCGGTAGCCCGGCATCACGAGTTCGACTGTATGCTCCCCGGTCGGAACCTCTTTCAGGGCCGTATCGGTCCGGAACCCCGTCATATTCCCATCGAGGTAGATGCTCGCGTTCGTCGGGACGGAGGAGACGGCGATGCTCCCGGTCTCTGGAGTGAGGTTGAACTCAACTTCCGCGACGGTGTTTGCTTTTACGTTGACCCATACATCGCCGGGCTGGCCGAATCCCTCTTTCTCGACCCGGATGCTGTGGCCCCCTGTCTCGATCCCGGAGAGAGTGCAGGGGGTCACGCTGCCGGTCTCTTCGTCGTCGATGTAGACGGCGGCGCCGGGGGGTGCGGACGTTACAAGGATACTCCCGGTGGGCTCTTCCTCGCTGTAGATGATAATCTCAGTCACGTACTGTACCGAAAGGCCGGTGGTGGTCGGTACGTTGGGCTGGAAGAAGTACCAGTATTCGGGATCGAAGCACTCGTGCATGTCCCAGACACCGAAGGCATGGGTGCCGTTCGGGTTGGTCGACGTATCCGCAAAGAAGACGAGGCGCATCCCGGTGTAGTACTCGGGAACATACCCTTCGTCGGCCTTATACCAGGTGACGACGATCGGCCCCTGCCGGGGCTCCGGCTCGTAGACGTTCCTGTAGGGGAAGATCTTCGACATCCCATCCGCCGCCCGGACCTTGACGGTCTCTCCCCCGGCCATTCCGCCGACGAGGTCACAGAGGTCGGCAAGGTCCGTCCCCTTCACCGCGCCCATATCCTTACTCTGGACATTGGTGTCTTCTCCGGGGTTCCAGGGGTCCCCTGTAAAAACCGGTCCCTGGTGATAGTAGTGGGTCACGCCATCTCCCTGGACCGGGAGGTTTGCCTCCATCCGGCGGTAGTCGACGGTCGTCTCGTTCAAGACGGTGACGCCGTCGGCTGCGAGTTTCACGATATGCAACTCAGTCGTCGGGGCGGCGGCGGCCGGCACCGCCATTGTGAGGCAGATGCAGGCTGCAATGATGGCGGGATAGAGAACGCAGCCCTGCCAGTGCGCTGGTAACATTCACTGCTCCTCGGTGATTACGAAAAATGGTTACTTCTTCCTCAGAACGAGGAAGGCTGCAACCGTGGCTATCAGCACGACTACGAGAGCTGGCACCCAGAGCGGGAGCACGGGTCCGGGCTCCCCGGCCGGCTCTCCGACCGGAGTCCTGGTTCCCTCCGCTCCCGCGGCCACGGCCGTGGTAGCCGGGACGGTCCACGCCAGGGCGTAGATGCTGAAGTGATCGACCTCTGCAGTGACCGTCCGGGTAGCGGGGTCCATTGTGGCGGCGATCTCCTGCCATCCCCCTGTCTGTAGGTTGTACCACATCACCTTCGGCGTCGCACCTTCACCGATTCTCGCCCACTCTTCCGCGGAGAGAGTGTAGGTGAGGACGGCCGGCGGGTCGAAGGTGGCGCCCGCGGGGCCGCATGAGAGCGCGATGGCAACCGTCGTTCCCGGCGGTGCCGGTGGGACCTCGGCCGGAGCGACCTCGCTGCAGGTCACCTCGCCGAGCGGGTTGCCGTTTCCGTCCAGGGCAGTGGTGCCCTCCGGAATCGTCACGGCTCCGGTCTCGTCATCGGTTCTGACCGTCACCGGTGTGAGCACCACGCCGGCCGCTGATGTGGTGAGGGACGCGCGTTCGGTGGACACTATGGGTGCGACAGGAGCGTTGGGGTCGTAGGTCAACTGCGATCCGGGGCTCGTGGAAGAGCCGCCGCTCCCGCTACCGCCGCCGTTACCGGGCGTGGGTGTGGGGGTGCTCTCCCCGGCCGTTGCGGTCAGGTCAAGAGCCGTAAACGCTCCGGACGTAAAGGTCGCGGTCTCCTGTGCGGCCACGCCGTTGACGTAGAACGTGATCGTCGCTCCCGCCCGGTCCGCGGTCGCCGTCACGTCCAGGCGGCTCCCGAGACTCTCGTCGGGGCTACCGTACCGTCCGGCCTCTATCATCTGAACCGAACCGCATCCGACCCCCGCGATCTTCGCGGTGATCACGGTCCCGGCCGGTGCGGGAGATCCGCCGATCGTCACGCTCCCGTAGAACTCATGAGGCAAAACGGGGGTTGTATCCCCGGCCCCCGCCGCACTGGCGACGAGGCCGAGGATGAGGATCAGCACGGCGCCATACCGCATCATCGCCTGTTCACCTTCAGGCGCCGATGGCAGCAAGCGTGTCTGCCCCGGTCGTGTAGATCCAGTAGCCCTGCGTCGGCTCCATCGTGCGCTCCTCGCCGTGACGCCCGCTGGCGCCGCGGATGATCGAGACCTCATACTCCTGGGCCCCCGCGTCGAACCCGATCAGGGTCGTCCAGTGGTTGCCGAGCGAGAGCAGGGTGTTTACCGCAGACTCAGGAACGGTATCCGAGAAACCGATCGCGTTCCAGCCTTTGCCAAGATTTTTCATGGGCGGGAGACCCGGTTCACCGGAGGCGAAGGTCAGGGAGACCGTGCAGGCCTCGTTTGAGTAGACCCAGACGCCGTCGAGCGGCCGGAACGAGTCGGTCGAGGCCACCGGTTTCCACTTCTGCTCCAGGCCGTCATAGAACTGGATCGAGTGGCCTGCAGTATCAACGATATCGAAGAAGACGGCGAACGTGTTGCTGCCGTCGGCAAGCTGCTTCGGGGTCGAGACGAAGTTCCAGCCCGCTTCAAGGGAGATCGTCGTGTCGCCCGTGGGCGGCTCCACGACAATCGGCACACCAGTGAGGACGATCTCGTCGATGCTCCCGATCCTCTGCTTGTTGGAGGTCAGGGCGGTGCCGACGAGTTTCAGCGGCCAGGTCTTGCCGTCGCTCGGGAGCGGCGCGCCGTCGATCTCATCCGCGACGATGATGTTGTTGTTCCGTGCGACGAATGAGCTGTTGAAGACGGCGGAGAAGTCGTCGTCGGTGCCTTTCGTGCCGTCCGGACCGTAGTCGATGACGGTGATGTTGTAGCCTGCGGCCGCGAGGTCGTCGCGGAAGGGGTCCGTTCCCGCGCTGTGCTTGTTGCCGTCGTCGACCCAGCCGCAGAGGAGCCAGAGCGGCATCCCCGACCAGACCTGTCCTCCGTCATCGGTCCAGGTCGCGCTGTGCATGCCCATGGCGCAGGCCTTGCCCGACTCGAAGTAGGACCGACCGATGGTGTCGGTGATCGCGCCCGTCAGGACGAGGTTCCAGTTCTCCCGTGCACCCGGTTTGATCTTGATGGTCGCGATGTTCCTGTTGGAGACTCCCGCGGCCGAGGGGTACTGGATGCCGCCGGCCCAGTAGTAGTGCCAGTAATCTTCTTTGAGGCACGTTCCCATGTCTTCGGCACCGAAGATGCCGTCGGGCGTGTTGAAGAAGAGGCGCGGTCCGTCACGATAGTTGGGCGCGTAGCCCTGCCGCTCTGTCCACCAGGCGACGATAGCCTCGCCCTGCCGGTCGAGCGGAGTATAGAGGTTGGTGTAGTTCAGTTTGGCCCCGTAACCGTCGGATGCGACGAGTTCTACCTCGCCTCCTTCCGGAACACCGCCTACGAGATCGCAGAGGTCCCGGATAGAGGTCCCTTTCACAACCTCGTCGACCTTGCCCGGGTTGATGTCCTCAGCTGGGTTCCAGAGGTCGTTCGGGTCGAAGGTGGGTCCCTGGAACCTGAGCCGGATACCGTCCGGGGCTCCGTAGACATCCAGGTTCTCTTCCATCCACGTGATGGTCTTCGTCGTCTCCTCGACGACGGTCACGCCGTCGGAGGCATATCGAACGATGCGGATCGACGGGGCTTCCGTCGGCTCCTGGAAGTCGACGAGCTGGATCTTCTGGACGTTCCCGATGCTCTTGCTCCCGGCAGCCCCCTCGCCGACGAGGCGGAGCGGGTAGGCGCTCCCGTCGATACGCGTACCGTTGACCTTGCTTGCGACGATGTAGTTTAAGGGGCTCGCCATGATCTCCTGGCTGGTGAACTCCTTGCTGTAGGGGTTCTCCCCGCCGGAGGAGACGATCACCGTGTAGCCTGCCTGGGCCAGGGCGGTGTTGAATGCTCCCGAGCCGTGCATGACGTCGTCGTCGACCCAGCCGCAGAGGACCTTCAACGGGACGCCGGTCCAGATACTGACCCCGTCGTTATACTCCTTCGTGTGGTAGCCGCACTCCTCGAACTCTTCCTTCGTGAGGAGATCGCTGATCTGCGGTCCCTCGACCGCGAGCGTCCACTCAGATTCGGTGCTCTCGCCCGGCAGCCCCTCGAGGGTGATCGACGCGATGCTGCCGATCCGCTGCTTGTTGGAGGTCAGGGCGGAGCCGACGAGTTTCAGCGGCGCACCGTTATCCGCGCCGAGCGGTGCGGCGTTCATCTTGTCCGCAACAAGGAAGGTGTCGTTCCGGGCGATATCAGCGCTGCTGAACGTGGCGGAAAAGCCGTCGCTCGCGGTCACCCGCACGGTGTAGCCCTCGGCCGCCTGCGCGTCATTCAGCGTCCAGTGGCTGCCGGTCTCCATATTGTCGACGACGGCCACCAGGTACCAGAGCGGTATGCCGGTCCAGACCTGCAGGCTCTCGTCGGTGTAACTCTCGCCGTGGCATTTGACTCCGTCCTCGAACTCCGCCTGCGAGAGCGTCCGGTTGAACGCGCCCGCGAGCGTGATCTCCCACTCACCGGAGGGTTCGGGGAGGCCGACGAGTTCGATCGCGGCGATGCCGCCGATCTTCTGGCCGGCGCTCACGTCGGGGCCGATGAGCTGGAGCGGCCAGCAGGGTTTTGCCTTCTCGCCGATGGTCTCGGGGAGCCCGGTGCCGTTGAGAGTATTCGCGACGATGATCCCGCTGTTCTTTGCGACGCTTGCACTCTCGAAGTTGATCGCGTACCCGTCGTCCGCGATGACCTTGATCGAGTAGCCCTGCGCGGCGAGTTCTTCATTGAACGCGCCGGATCCGTGCTTCAGACCGTCGTCGACGAGGCCGACGAGGTACCAGAGGGGCATGCCGCTCCATATGGCTCCGTTCTCATCGGTGTAGGTGGCGACGTGCCCGCAGGCGATCCCGTCCTCGAAGTAGTCCTGGTCGACGGTCTCGGTCGACGCACCCTTGAGCGTGAGGCTCCAGCCCGACGGCGTGGGAGTTGGGGTCGGCGTCACCGAGCTGTCCAGGTCCGCTTCGATCCGGATCAGCACAGTGGCCGTCTCCGGCGTCGTGTCGACACCGTAACAGAAGACGACCACATCGCCGTCGGCAAGCGCTACGGCGTTGAGGGCGTCAGCAGAACTGCTGTAACCGTCCTTCTCGACGCCGTTGACGTAGCAGGCCCACCCGGCGCCGCCTTTCACGAACGCGTATTCCCCGATGTTGTCGAGCAGGAGGACTTCGTTGCTGCCTTCCACCCACTTCTTGTCGGTGACATCGTACGTGAAGCCCGTGCGCCCGGCTACTGCCTGGAGAGCTCCGAGCGGCGTCCGGTTATCAACCGTATAAGACACTCCGGAGTTGTAGGCCGTACATTCAAACGCGCCTGCCTCCAGTGCAACCGGCCCGTTGAAGAGCACTACAGGGTCATCAGCCAGGGCTCCGGCAGATCCTGTGTCTGATGTCTCCTCAGCGACGAACGTATCCTTCACGGCGCTCTCCGGCAGGCTCACACCTGCGTCGTCGAGTGCCTCTGCTGCTGCCGGTGTTGCCAGCAGCAGGCAGGCCATCAGCACGATTGCAACGTACTGAATCTTTTTTCTCGAGAATTCCATACAATCACCAGATTTCGTTCATACTCTTTCCCAGCAGCCCGCTGGTTAAGCGACAGTTTAAATCTGGGTTACGGCTATGGAAAAAATTTTCATTTAATTAATCTATTTGATTAAGTTAATCTCGTTGATATGGGGGGTCCGGCCCGACCGTCGTTCCATGCTCCGGGGATCGGGCAGTATCTCGGCAAATCGATGCATTAATCACCAAAAACCGCAAAATATTCACTTCCAGAGGATCTGATGAGAGCGACGGAATCCTGGCTCCCCGTCATCGGCTACGGGGGGCATATCAAGGCTACGACGCAGGACCTGGTCATCGCGTTCGGGAGCGAGACCCGGCGCTACCCGCTCCTGGAGGTGAAGCACCTCCTGGTCGTCGGCGGCCATACCCTGCACACCTCGGCAGTGACGAACCTTCTCAAAGCCGGGGCTATCATCACCTTCTTCGATATCGACGGCACGCCCGTCGGGCACCTCTCCCCCTACGGCCACCAGAAGGATGAGAGGGTGCGCACCGCACAGGAGCGGGCCACCCCCCACCGCTTCGCGCAACCGCTTGCAACGGCCGGCCACCAATCGCGCCTCCTCCTCCTTGAGGAGCTCTACGACCGCGCCGGAGAGGAGATCTTCTACGCCGGAGAGCTCGACTTCCTCCACCAGGCCCGCGAGGAGCTTGCGGCCTCGGTCACCATGGAGGAGCTGCGGAGGCTCTCCCGCCTGACGGCCGATATGTACTACGAGATCCTCTCCCGCACGCTCCCGCCGGAGCTCGGGTTCCGGCGGAGGCTCTCCCGCCCGTATCTCGACCCCGTCAACGCCATGTTCTCGCTCGGGTACGCGATGCTGTATGGCAACTGCTGCGTCTCCCTGGTCGGCGCCCACCTCGACCCCGATCGCGGCATGCTCCACGAGGGAGTCGGGAGCCTTGCCTACGATATCATCGAGCCGCAGAAGGCGGCGATGGTGGACCGCACGGTGCTCAAATTTGCCCGCGAGATCTCGGCCGGAGACTACGAGCGCGGTGAGAAGAGATGTTATCTGGATGGAACCTTTTCGGCCCGACTGGTCGAGGCGTTCCGCGGGTCCATCGATCAGTCCCGGATCGATACGCAGGTGCGCATCCTCCGCGACGCGCTGTTAGGCAACGCCGATTTTCATGTGCTGTACTGGTAATTGCCCCGCTGGATCGTGAATTCGGGGTAAGGGGCGAGGGGGATCTCCTGCTGGGAGAGATCCCTGATGACGACCCGCGGGCACCCATACAGCATCGAGACGAATTTGTCGAGGATGACGGGCTCCCCGGTCGCCGTGATGAGGACCCTCCCGTCAGGGAGGTTCATCGCCTCGCCGACGACGCCGAGGTTGGTCGCGATCCTCTTGATGCAGGCGCGAAACCCCACGCCCTGCACCCTTCCTGCGATCCTGATCTCGATCGTCTTCACAGCCAGTGCTCCTGGATGATCCGCATGGACATATCGAGTTCGTCGTAGACCTCGTCCCGGATCGTCGAGTCCCGGATGTTGAGGGCCTCGCTAACGGCCATGTCGAGGAGCTCCCTTGAGCGGTCCTCGTAGCGCTCCGCGTAGATCCGGCACGCCATGTCGCCGAGCACAAAGGCCCGCCGCGAGAGCGGCCTGATGATCCGCGCCTCTTCAAGCGCGCAGAGGAGCATCCTGTCCGCGACCTCGTGCTGCCCGGCGTTCCTCGCGATGAGGTAGAGTTCGGTGTAGTAGGCCGCCCGCTTTGCCCGGTCCGGCGCCGCCCTGATGGCACGGTCGAGCGTGACCATGTCCTTTGTGGTATACTCGCCGCTCCGGATCTTGTCGCGGCAGTCGAGGATCCTGCCGTAGACCGAGCTCTTCCACGACTGGGGCATGGCCTGCTCGAGCTGGACCATCAGGCTGTACCGGATCCGGTCGTCATCGATGGCGGAGACGATATCGACGGCTCGCTGCCGGATGGCCGGCTTTCCGCTCGCCCGGTAGTAGGAGAAGAGCATCTGTGCCATCCGCTGCCGCGTCATGGCGGTGACGAACGGGATCTGGATACTTCCGGCGGTCTTCTCCATGCCGTCCAGGAGTTCGTCGATCTCCTGCTCGTCGCCGTAGGTCTCGGCGAACTGGGCTACGTCGAAGAGCATCGAGAGCCGGACGTAGGGGGAGGGGATGCCCACCACGGTGTGGCACATGGCCGAGAGGATATCCTTCCTCTGGACGGGCTCGGTGACCATGTCAAAGACCGCTGCGAGGGCATCCACGTACTCGACCGGATCCTCGATCCTGGCGACCTGTCCGATCGCCCAGTCGACGTCTTCCTCCTGCCGCTCGATGGTGTTGAGGCTTCTTGCCGCGTAGATCAGGTTCTTCCTGACGAACGCCTCCCGCTCCGGTCCGATGAAATCCAGCATCGTCTGCGCCTCGCCGAGGTAGCCTCTGGCGGCGCCGTGGTCGATCCCGGCCATGAGCCCTGCAAGGTCGGAGAGCATGATCGCACGGACGGACGGTTCACCGATGGTGCCGATCGTCTCGTGAAGCCTTCTGATGATCCCTTCGGCCTGCTCCTCGTTGCCGAGGGCCGAGTACGCGCTCACGATCCGGTACATCCCGGAGTAGCGGGCGTAAACGTCGCCGGTGTGCTCGAAGAGGCGGTACATCAGTTCGAGCACCGGCGGTGCCGCCGTCGCCCCTTCGATACCCTCGAGCAGGTAGGCGATCACTTCGTAGGGATCGGCCGAGTCGAACTCCCGCGTGTAACTGGTGAAGAAGGTGAGGATCCGCTGGATCATCGCGGTCCGCTCGTAATCTCCCTCGATCTCCAGGGAGAAGAGCGTCATGGGGACGGCAAAGATCGGGCTTGCGTGGACCTGAGTGTACTCGAGCATGATGTCGACGTAACTCGCGATCTTGATCGAGAGTTCCTCACGCGGAGTGTTGGTCTGGAGGAGGTCGAGCGCGATCGTGAAGGGCTCCATCATGCCGTCGAAGATCCTGAGTTTCCCCCGCGAGAGCTGGTCGGCCGCCTGCAGGCCCCCGACCCGGACGTAGCCCTCGATGAGAGGATCGACCAGCTGCCGCTGCAGGGACGGGTCGGTGATCTGGGAGAGGATCTGGGTTGCTTCGTCCAGCGCCCGGAGCGAGAGCTGCTCGATCCCGTACATGATCAGGCCGTGGATGACCTTGCCCATAGCAAAGAGGCAGTAGTCGCGCTCAAGCAGGGACGTGGAGAGGACCCGCATCCCGTGAAGCAGGTCGAGGTCGCCGTCTTCAACGGCGAGCACGGCCGCCTGGTCGACGATGCCGCCGATCGCCTCGGCCCGGGCGTGCTGGTCCATGATCTCGCAGGTGAGCGCGGTCGCGTGCCGGAGGAGGTCGCGGTCTTTCCTCGCGACGCCGATCCGCGCCATCTCGACGGCTATGGTCGAGATCGCCTGCTCGCGCAGGGACTGCTCACCGATCTGGCTCACGAGATCCACGAGGGCCGCCGCATCGTTCTGGCGGACGAACCCCCGCTCGATCATGATGGTGTTGCACTCGGCAAGCAGGGTGTCCTGCTCCCGGTGCGACTCAGCAAGTTCCTTGATAGCCGGTATATGCCTGACGACTTCGTCGAAGTCATACTCCTTGCAGAAGTCGGTCACCGCCTGGTGTACCAGCGAATCGGCGATATCGAGTTCCAGTGTGGTGAGGATGTTCTCGCGGACGAGTTCGATCTCGCCGCGCCGGATACCCTCCTTGATCAGGCGGACACTGGTCTCGAAAAATTGGGCGTTGATCCTCTGCGCGCTGGTGCTGGCCTTCTTCATGACCTCGATCGCGTGGTAGAAGTCGCCCATCCGCGAGAGGGCGTCGGTGATCTGCCGGTAGAGGTGCGCTGCCTTCGCCGCGTCGCAGGACTCGTCGATCAGCGGGGTGATGTCGAGGAGGACGGTCGGGTTGCCGCTCTTCTCGACGACCGCTATCCCGGAGAGAACGATCTCCTCGATGGGGAGCTGGGTCCCCGCCGTGCTCCGGGCGTTGAACTCGAACGCCTTCTCGAGATACCAGCGCTCACCGCTCCGCTCCGCCTTCTTGAGGAGTTCGAGGACGAGGGTCTGGCCTGCCCAGGCCTTCTCGTCGTCGATCCTGAGCAGTCTGGTGTAGACCTGCTTCTTGTCCCGCTGGCGGTCGAGGAGCTGTTCGGTCAGGGTCGCGAGGACCTCGGTGAGCCGCTCTTCCGGCAGATCCGGGAGGGAGTCTATGATCTGCTCGATATCGGCGACCTCCTTCTTCAGCGACGACTTCCAGGCGGCGTCCACGATGTCGGCGATCGAGTTGGTCCGCCGGATCTTCTGGTTGATCTCGGCGGCGCTCGAGAGGGCCCGGATCACGAGGTCGATATTGCCCGATTCGATGCCGGAACTGGCTATAGCCCTGGCTACATCGGCATGAAGCTGGGATTGTCTTGATATATCGCCGATCTCGGAGAGCGCCTGGAGAGCACGCTGCATGATCTCGACGTTCTGGTGTTTCCGCCCGTACTGGATGAAGAGCGGGATGATCTCGGAGAGGATTGCCGAGCGATATTTGCGGATGCTGATCTTATCGAAGGCCTCGCCGCCCTTCTCAATATAGTGGATATCACCGGTTTCGACCCCCGCCTGGACAAGGTCGCGGGAGATCGCTGCGAGAATATCGGACTGGTGACTCTTGCGGTCGAGCTTGTCGACCAGGGTGAATATTGCAGAGAACCACGATTCGCTCCCGGTCTCCCGGTAAAATTCTGCGGCGCGCCGGGCGAGGGTGAAGACTTCCTCTTTCGTCGGCTCGACGAACTGGCTCAGGAGCTCCGGTTGCCCGCTCTCAAACGCCGTCTTCACCAGGGCGGCGTTCATCTGCTCGTAGAGCGATTTTTTCTCCTTTCTCGTCTGGGTCTCCGATATGTCCATTACGACCTTTTCAACCTCACGCAGATCGCCCGAAGAGATTGCGGAGTTGATCTTCTGTTTCATCTGGGGTTTACCATCCATTTTGATCAGCGCTCTCCAGTGGGTTCTGCATCATGCATGTCCATTATCTGATATATAGATTACCCCTACCCCACAAGAATGTTTTTCAATGGTATTTTGAGAGTCCCTCGAAAATGGCGGTTGTATGGGGGAAGGTAAGGGTCCCC
Organism: Methanoculleus caldifontis; assembly: GCF_032842345.1. Taxonomy (NCBI): domain Archaea; kingdom Methanobacteriati; phylum Methanobacteriota; class Methanomicrobia; order Methanomicrobiales; family Methanomicrobiaceae; genus Methanoculleus; species Methanoculleus caldifontis. The sequence continues at coordinate 1,370,797 of NZ_WBKO01000001.1, forward strand.
TTGCAGCACCTCGAAGGGAATAGTTAATGGTGGGTGGATCTCACCTGCCCGGCGTCCGGCCGGGCAGGCGCATCATGCCCGCTCGATAACCTGCAAAATCTCGCGGTACATGCTTTCTGCGGTCTTTGGGTCGCGCGACTCGATCATGACCCTGACCATCGGCTCCGTGCCCGACGCCCGCACCAGCGCCCAGACATCGTCCCTGACGATCTTGATGCCGTCGATCTTCTCGATGACCTCTCCCGAGAACGCTTCTTCGACGGCCCGGACCAGTGCAGCCGGGTCGGGGGTGTGATGCTTCTCCTTGACGAGGTGGTATGCGGGGAGTTCGTCGAGGATCTCCGAGAGCGGCCTCTCGCCGTGGCCGGCAAGGACCGCGACCATCATGGCGGCGGTCATGCCGCCGTCGCGGCAGAACTGGTGATCGGAGTAGATCAGGCCGCCGTTCCCCTCGCCCCCGAAGGAGACCTTCTTGCCCTGCCCTATGAGCTCGATCATCCTCCGTGCGACATAGATGCTCCCTACGGCGGTGTAGTCGACGGTGCACCCGTGCTTCTCTGCGATGTCCTGGATCAGCCGCGAGGTGGCCACCGGGGTGACGACGAGCCCGCCGGGATTCCTGCTGCAGACGTAATCCTCGATGAGCCCGAACTCATAGTTCTCTTCTATATAGCGTCCTTTGTTATCAACGAAGACTGCCCGGTCGGCATCGCCGTCGTGGGCCACCCCGAAGTCGGCGCCTGTCGCGACGACCATCTCCGAGAGGGGCCGCAGCCCTTCGGGGGTCGGTTCGGGCATCCGGCCCGGGAAGGTGCCGTCGAGCCGGGCGTTGACGGTGTGGACCCTGCAGCCCATCCGCGAGAGGATGGCCGGGGTCGTGAGCGCCGCGGGGCCGGAGCCGGGGTCGACGACGACGGTCATGCCGTTGCCGATGCCCGGCGGGAAGTGGCCGACGATCGCCTGGATGTACTCCTCGATCCGGTCGGGTGCGGCGCTCTCGGCACCGACGCCGTCCCAGGCCGCCGTCTCGAACGAGCTGGAGAAGAACCGGTCTTCGAGCAGGACGATCTCCTCATCGGACATCTCGGTGCCGTCGGCCTCGATGATCTTCACGCCGTTGTACTCGGGCGGGTTGTGGGATGCGGTGATCATCGCGCCGCCGTCGAACCGGTTGGCCTTTATGATGTACTGCAGGGCCGGTGTGGGGAGGATGCCCATGTCCACCACGTCGCACCCGGTCATGAGGAGCCCGGCCTTGAGGGCGTGAGCCAGGGCCTCGCCGGACGTCCGGGTGTCCCGCCCGATCGCTATGGTCCCCTTCCTCATCGATCCGAGTGCGGCGCCGACCTTGAGGACGAGGGTCGGTGTCATTCCCTCTCCGATCACGCCCCGCACGCCGTTCGTTCCAAACATCTGTTTTCCGCGTACCATCTCTGTCACTTCTCCGCGTCGTGTAATTCCCTTTTGAGTCGATCGATAGCATTGCTGGCGGCGGCGAACGCCTCCTGTCTGTGCTCTGCAAGTATAGCGAGATAGGTTATATCTTCTCCGGCATAGAGCCGCCCTTTCCGGTGATGGAACCGTACCCCGATGATTCCGGGGACCGCTTCCATCTCCTGCCCGATACTCTCGGTCACGGCATCGACGGTCTCGTCGAACTCGAGGTACTCAGTATGCTCGGTCCCGCTCCACTCCCTGACGATCCCGTTGAACGTGAGGATCGCGCCTGCATGCGCAAGATCGTGCTCGCGCTTCAGATCCCTGACCAGCCCTTCGATGGTGTAGTAGTCCTCGAACGAGGGGAGCGCGGCGATCACCTCTTCGACGGAGGAAGGGTTCCGGAGCACGACGTTCTCGCTCTCCAGGTCGCCTATCACGATCCGCGGGAACGGCCGGGTCTTGAACCCCTCGATGACGGCGTACTCGATCCCCATGTTGCAGAGTGTTTCCAGAGTCGAGTCGAGGTCGTTCTCGCGCCTGATGAGGACCGACTTCTCGCTGTCGACACCTGTCGATAGAGCAGCATGTGCTTCATGGTAGATGGTGGTGTCCTTTCCGGGCTCGAGTCGGTATCCGTGGTGCCCGACATGCTTCACTGCCCCGACGGTCCCATGTGCAGAGAGCGCCGGGATCAGGTTCTTTATGAATGTGGTCTTCCCGGTGTTCGAGCGGCCGACGATCTGTATGATCTTCATGGTTCTTCCTCTTCGTCTTCGTCGTCTTCCTCTTCCTCTTCCTCGTCCCCCCCGTCCTTCGCTGCCGGGTTCTCCTCCTGGCCTGGCCTGGACTTCAGGACGACCGAGGCCGCCTCGGCCACGCCCCGCATCACCTCGGTGATCCGGTCCTCGACATCGATCTCGTCGTCGATGTTCAGGCTCGTCCCCTCGACCTCGAGCAGGAACCTCGCGACCTCGCTTGCCTCAAAGAGGATCTCGTCGAGTTCTTCCGCGGTGAAGAAGCCGCACATGGCCCCGTAAAAGAATGTCGCCCCCGCCTTCTTCACCTTCTTCTTGAACGAACTCCTCGCCTGGTTGACCGCCTGCGGGGTGTAGGAGTCGAGCATGAATGGGCAGAGCTCCGGGAGATTCTCGCCGATGAACGTCATCTCCGAGCCGCTGGTCGTCTTGAAGTCTGCGCAGAGGCGTGCGATCGCCCACTCGCGGGCGGTGATGTGGGTGTGTTTGCGCAGGAACTGGTTGACCCGCTGGTAGGTGGCGCCGTCCACTTTCTTGAATTTCTGGTACTTGTTCGGGTCTCTGGTGCTGTCGGGCTCTTCCATTTTATCTATCCTCTTGTTGGTGTTGCTATTTCAATAGGGTTGTTGGTGAGGGGCGCGGGTCTGCCTATCGGTTCCTGCTGCCTCCAGGGCAGGTCCCGTAACTGCACTCCCAAAGTTACGTATAGCACTATGTGGTTTATCGGTGCCCCCTGCCCCGCCCTGGTCGGGTGGATCGCCCCGTGGTTTCGGCCGGGCTCACGACCCGATCTGCGGGCGATCTGCGGGTATCGAGTCCATGCGGGTCTGCCCCTTGTCGGCGGGGCGGCGGCGCCCTCCCCGAAGATCATCCCGGGCTCTCGACGCACGCTTTTTCTCGTAACCCGTCCGCTTTCCGGGGTCGTGGGGGCCGGCCGGCGGGTTTCGCCACCCGGATGTCCGATCAACTCTCCGCGTCGGATGCTGCCCTCCCTCCGCGAGGTGGGCCTGAATCGCACTATTCGCCGTACGGCTACCGGGCCGCCCTCTCCCTTTCGCGGGGGCGGGCCTCGCCCTCCGGTATGTTCGGTGCGGCCGGGCTCTGCTCCCCGTGCTGTGCCGGTGTGCTGGCTGGTTCTCGGGGCGGGGATGGTGGGCGAGGTCCGGATCTCTGATTGGCGGACCGGGCTCTCCCGGGCATGCCCCGGTCGTCGGGCAGTCGATCTGAGGGGTGGCCCCCTCTGACTGGGCGGCCTCGTATCGCACCTATGGGCCCTGATCGGGACGTCCTCCTATACAGACATCGTCGGGCGGCTGATCGTGCCCATAATCCGCTCTATGGCGGTCATTTATATGTGGGCGGGCGGAGGGTGCTCTGTGGTGCCGGAGGTTGCTGCAGATTGTTCACTTTCACCCTGCGCGGCGGGGGATTCATATACTCAGAAGAAAAAGTATTCATCAGGGTCTGTTTCCCGTCCACCCGGGAGAGCAACCCCATACCTCCGAACACCTGATGCCTCCAGCATCACTGAGATACACTTTTTTTTATCGTGGGTCTTTCCCTCTGCGGGGATTTGCTGTCGCTCCGTTCCGGTAGCGGAACGCCATCTCGCGCCGGCGCAGCAGCCTTCCGGGGGGTGTCTGGATATCCTCGCCTTCGTCCGGGCTTCGAGGGGTTTCCCGGGTCCGGGGTCCGGCCGATCTCTTCCGGCGGGCCGGCTGTCCGGATGGATGCAGTTTCGGCCGGCCATTTCCTGCCGGGGATCTTCGGGGGCGTTCTCCTATCGCTATGCTCCTGCCGCCGTGTGCCCCTCTCTCGCTATCGTCTTCGATGCGGCCAGCAGGGCGATTATGGGCTGAGGTGGGGTCTGCCTGGCGTTATCCTGTCTGGGGTCCGGCCGCCCCGTATGCCTGGGGGCATGGGTTCTGCCGTGATCTCCCTCTCGGCCCGCGGCCGCCCGGGCGGGTGTGTCCCGCAGTCCGGCGGGTCCGGTGTTGCCCCCTGGAAATACCCGATTGCGGGGAATAGTGATTTACCGCAATTTTGATATGCTCCCCCATTCAACTTATAATCCGATGGAAAACGCTCCTTTTTCCGAATGGCTCGAACGCTTCAGCAGTTACCTCCGGATGCGGAATTACTCCCCCCGGACCATCAAGAAGTACGGTCAGACCGTCGAACGCTTCGCCCGGTACGCCTGGCTCAGGCAGCATCCCGGTCCGGGCGGGATCCGGATCGATGAGGCTGCCCTCGATGCCGCGCCCCTCGATGCGGATGTGAACGTCTCCGCTGCCCTCGTCACGGATTTCTTCTCGTTCATCTCGGAGGGCCGGGATTACAAGCCAAAGACTCTCCACCGGATGGTCTCGACGCTCTCCTCGTTCTATCGCTACCTCTACGCGCAGGGCGTCGTTGTCGCGAACCCCATGATCGGGGTGGAGCGGCCCCGGATCAAGAATCAGGAACTGAAATACCTCAAGCACAGCCAGGTTCTCCGGCTGATCAACTCCATCGAGAACGGGCGTGACAAACTGATCGTCCGGCTCATCTACGCCACGGGCGTCCGTGTCTCCGAACTCTGCTCGATACGCGTCGAGGACATCGATTTCGAGGAGCAGACGATCCGGGTCAAGGGAAAAGGCGACAAGATCCGGACGGTCTTCGTCGACGAAGATACCCTCCAGACGATCGACGAATTCATCGGGAACACGATAGAGGGGCCGCTCTTCGTGGGCCAGCAGGGCAACCCCCTCTCCCCCCGGACCGTCCAGCACATCTTCCGGCAGAATGCTCCCGCCGGGATTACGCCGCACAAGATCCGGCACTCCTACGCGAGCGAGCTCTACCGGCGCTCAAAGAACCTCCGCGTCGTCCAGGAAAACCTGGGGCACTCCTCCATCAAGACGACCGAGATCTACCTGCATACGGACCTCGATGAGCGGAGGAACGTCTATAAACAGTATTTCCCGCTCTCGAACGGGAAGAAGTCCGGTGAGTGAGCTGATCTCGATAAACCGTATGGTGCTATATGGGTTTGGGGCGGCAGAGGATCCTCCGGCCCCGGTCTCTTGCCCCTGGCATCTGTTGGGGGTCTGCCTGGATGCCACGCTCACTTCTATCGAATGATGTGGTTGAGGGCAGTCCTCCGGCCCTCTCTTCGTGTTCTTCGAAGCCTGATGGCTTCTCATGCTCGCTTACGCTCGCACTTCGCACCAGATGGTGCTCGAGCTCCGGCGCTTCGGCCCATCGCACTTCGAAGCCTGATGGCTTCTCATGCTCGCTTACGCTCGCACTTCGCACCAGATGGTGCTCGAGCTCCGGCCCTTCGGCCCATCGCACTTCGAAGCCTGATGGCTTCTTAAACTCCGGTTCTACGAACCGTCGTCCTTCGCGCCTTCGCGTGAGTTAAATGCCGGAGATTGTAATGCAGCCTCGCGCGAAACCGCGAAGTGTGGGATGCACCTCCGACCGTTTCCCCGCTTCTTTCATCTGGCAACGCTCAAATGAGAGGAAGACCTACCGTATCGGTATGCGCTACATCGTCACCGGCGGTGCCGGGTTCATCGGGTCCAACCTCGCAGAACATCTCTCACGCGACCACGAGGTCGTGATCGTCGACGACCTCACCTCCGGGCAGCGTCAGAATATCGAGCGCATCATGGACAACTCCCGCGTGACCTTCGTCGAGGGGAGCGTCACCGACCTCGACCTCCTGATGGAGATCTTTGCTGGTGCGGACGGCATCTTCCACCAGGCGGCGATCGCTTCGGTCCCCCGCTCCGTGAAAGACCCTCTCGAGACGAACGCGGTGAACGCGGCCGGGACCGTGAACGTCCTCTGGGCCGCGAAAGAGTGCGGCGTCCCGTCGGTCGTCACGGCCTCCACCTCGGCGATCTACGGGGACGACCCGGTCTTCCCCAAGCGGGAGACGATGGCGCCGACTCCGCTCTCTCCCTACGCGGTCTCGAAACTCGCGGGCGAGTACTACGGGAAGGTCTTTGCCGACCTCTACGGCATCCGGACGGTCTTCCTCCGTTACTTCAACGTCTTCGGGCCCCGACAGGACCCGAACTCCGAGTACGCCGCGGTGATCCCGAAGTTCATCACCCGGTTGCTCGACGGGAAGCCCCCGATCGTCTACGGCGACGGGGAGCAGACCCGTGACTTCATCTTCGTCGCGGACGTGGTGCAGGCGAATATCAGGGCGATGGAGAGCGAGGCCCGGGGAGTCTTCAACATCGCCGGCGGCCGCCGGATCAGCCTCAACGAACTCGCCGCCAGCCTATCGGAGATCACCGGCGTAGACCTCCGGCCGGTATACGAACCGCCGCGAGCGGGAGATGTGCGCGACTCTCTCGCGGAGATCTCCCGGGCGGAGGAGGCCTTCGGGTTCTCCCCCCGTTACACCCTCGAAGCAGGGCTCCGCGAGACCGTGGAGTGGTTCCGGGATGGTCGGGGCGGAAGACGCCGGTGAATGAACTTCAAGGCCCTTGCGTTCCCGGATTCCCCTCTCCGGCGGTCCGATAGGCGGCTCCGGGTCGGGGTGCGGCGGCAGCAGGAACCTATATATCTTCACCCTGCTGTATGGGGTGCGAGGTACCGACGTATGCCCCAACTGATTACACCGGAGATCGTCCGGAAGGGTGATAACAGGGACGCACCACGGGCGTACAACGATGCGACGGTGCAGAACCCGCATAGCCCGACGGTTTTAAACAACATCGGCGTGGCGCTTGAGAGGCAGGGACGCTACGAGGAAGCGCTCGCTGCATTCAGTGCCGCGCTCGTCTGCGACAACGACGACGTCTATGCCTGGAACAACCGGGCGGTGATCCTCACCCGGCTCGGCCGTCTCCAGGAGGCGGTGCTCTCCTGCACGCAGGCGCTCGCGATCGACCGGTCGTGCATCTTCGCCTGGGTCACCTACGGCACGGTGCTCAGCAGGCTCGGGAAGTACCCGGAGGCGGAATCGGCTCTTGCGGTTGCTGAAGATCTCGACCCGCAGGCGCGGGCGCTCTATCCCGGCAACCTGACGATGACCCGGGCGTAATCTGAAACCTTTTTTTGAAACCCCGTGCGGCCCAATAGGGTTCCCCCTCTCTGAATCGCGGAGTTCCGAAATTGATACACTATCGGATGCAATATGGGTCGTCTTCTTGCGTACATACTCCCGGTCCTGCACGTATCTCTCCTCGACCTCCATCCGGGCGGCCTGTGGCATCGCGAAGTCTCCCGGACCCCTGGAGGGACCCGTACGTATTTATCCACCTTCTTACACTAGAGTGTGCCATCGAGTGCCCTGCGGCACGGAGCCCGAGCCAATGAAGACGCTCATACTTGCAGGCGGGAGCGGCACCCGCCTCTTCCCGCTCTCACGGGAACACTACCCGAAACAGTTCATCCCGCTGGTCGACGACGAGTCTCTCTTCCAGAAGACCGTGAGGAGGTCGCTCCTCTTCTCCTCTCCGCAGGATATCGCCATCGTCACGAACACGGAGCATAGGTTCCTGGTCCGGGACCAGCTTGCCGCCATCGGGTGCGACTGCCGGGTCCTCGTCGAACCGGTGGGCAGGAACACCCTGCCGGCGATCTACTACGGCGTCCGGGAGGTCGCCGAAGACGGGGCCGGGACGGTCGCGGTGCTGCCCTCGGACCACCTGATCACCGCTACCGCACCGTTCCACGAGGCGTTCCGGCGGGCGGAGCGGCTCGCGAAGGACTACCTGGTGGTCTTCGGGGTGCGGCCGACCTCGCCCCACACCGGCTACGGCTACATCCGGCCGGGAGAGCCTCTCGCGGACGGCTCGGTCGTGGACGCCTTCGTGGAGAAGCCGGATCTCCCCACCGCGGAGCGCTACGTTGCAGACGGCTACCTCTGGAACTCCGGCATGTTCTGTTTTGATGCCGCCCTCTTCCTTGCCGAGTGCGAGACCTGCGCACCGGAGGTCGTCAGGGCGTTCGAGCACCCCGTCGAGGAAGCATACGCTGCAACTCCCGCTCTCTCCATCGATTACGGGATCATGGAGAAGACCCGGCGGGCGGTGGTCGTGCCGCTCGAGGCCGACTGGAACGACGTAGGAAACTTCGACGCGCTTTATGCCGCCCTGCAAAAGAACGGAAACGGCAACGCCGTCAGGGGCGAGCATATCGGGATCGATTCTTCCGAGAACCTGATCCTCGCGGACCGGCTGATCGCCACCGTCGGGGTCCACAACCTCGCGATCGTCGAGACGAAAGACGCCATCCTCATTGCCGACCGGGACGAGGCCCAGCGGGTGGGCGAGATCGCAAAGGCTCTCCGCGAGAGGGGGGACTCCCGTGCGTTCTTCCATACGCGGGTCCACCGGCCCTGGGGCTCCTACACGAACCTCGAGGAAGGGCGGGCATACAAGATCAAGCGGGTCACGGTCCCCCCGAAACGGCGGCTATCGCTGCAGATGCACCACCACCGCTCCGAGCACTGGGTGGTCGTCACCGGGTGCGCCGAGGTGACGATCGGCGAGAAGACGTACCTTCTCCGGAACGGCGAGTCCACCTTCGTCCCGGCGGGGACGGTCCACCGGCTCGCGAACCCCGGCCTCCTGCCGCTCGAACTGATCGAGGTGCAGATCGGGGAGTATACCGGCGAGGACGACATCGTCCGGTACGAGGACGACTTCGAGCGGGCGTGAGCCGGCCGGCGGTGCCGGTCCACCGGCACCTCTCTGCCTGCTGCCCGGATGCCTGCTACAAAACCGATATAACACCCCGGCACATAGTACATAAGAGCTGGTATCGCAGGTGCCTGCGGGCCGGGTTCATTTCTCACCCCCGTAGTGTAGTGGTCAATCATGCAGGACTTTGGATCCGGCGACGGCGGTTCGAATCCGCCCGGGGGTATGAGATGGTGGGATTCGGTCCCCCCGAAGAACATTTTGCGAGAGTAAGTCCGGTGCCGGGGAAGTATGCCGGGGCGACGAAGCGAGCTGGAATACCCCGGAGTGCAACCCCCATACGTTCCATACAGTTCTTAAGGCCGTACTTCGCATCAATCATGGGCAACCATGGAAAGCGCAGCTTTAGCAATTGAGATTCAGATGAGTCTCCTCCTCTTCCTCGCACTCGCCGGCTACCTCGTGGCATCCCGAATCAACCAGTCGGCGACGATCGGGGCAATTCTCGTGGGGGTTCTCGTCGGACCGAGTGTGCTCGGCCTGATCACTTACACGGACTTCGTCGCGACCCTGGCGCATCTTGGGGCTATCATCCTCCTCTTCGTCATCGGTTTCGAGTTTAACGTCAAGGATATTATCGATCCGCGCTACGGAGTCATCGCCCTCCTCGGTGTGATCATCCCATGGATAGGCGGCTACGCCACTACCATCTTCTTCGGGTTCGACTTCGCGAGCGCGGTCTTCGTCGGTACGGCGCTGACCGCGACGAGTATCGCCATCACCGCAAACGTCCTCAAAGAGATCGGCGTGCTCCAGACCGGGGCCGCGAGAGCGATCATCGGTGCTGCGGTCATCGACGACGTCCTCTCCCTTATCGTGCTCGCCATCGCCATCGATCTTACGGTCGGCGGCGACGTCTCGGTAACGTCGGTCGCCCTGATGCTCGCCAGAGCCGTGGGATTCATCATCATCGCCGGAGCCGTCGGGTACTTCGGCATACGGAAAGTCATCGAGCGGATGGACGGAACTCCCCTGGCACGGAAGTACCCGGAATTCATCTTCATCTTCGCCATGATGATGGCGTTTCTGTATGCAATGCTCGCCGACCTGGCGGGCTTATCGGGCATCATCGGTGCGTTCCTCGCCGGGATCTCCTTTGCCGAGGTCAGACTCCGGCAGAGCAAGGGCGTCCACGAAGGTGCCGAGTACTTCCAGATCGTCTTCGCCTCGATCTTCTTCATATCGCTTGGAATCCTCGCGGACATCCGTGCACTCACCTCCGACATGGTCGTCTTCCTCGCGGTGCTGACCCTGGTCGCCATCGCCACCAAGGTTATCGGGTGCGGTATCCCCGCCCGGGCGATGGGGATATGCCGTGAGGACTCCCTCATCATCGGGTTCGGCATGGCCCCCCGGGGCGAGGTGGCGATGATCGTCGCCCTGATCGGGCTGGAGGCGGGGCTCATCGGCCAGCAAATCTTCGTGGTGGTCGTCCTGATGAGTCTGCTGACCACGCTCATCACCCCTATCGTCTACCGGAACTGGTTCTACAAAGGGGCCTACTGCACGACGGAGTGATGCGGGGGAGAACCCCTCAATCTAATTTTACAAAAGCTCTTGTGTTTATTTCTCTTTGCAGGGTGAGAGGGGCGCAGGCCCCCTCCTCACCAGACTTCGGGAAACGCCATGTTGGTGTAGAGGTCCTCAAGGCGCGCCTTGTGGCCCCGCTCCATCGCGGCAAGGCTCTGGAACAACTCCTTCTGCTGTGGGTCGTCGCTCAGGCTCGCGAGCTGGGTGTACATCTGCATCGCGTCGAGTTCCTTCCTGATTGCGATCACGAGGCCGTCGAGCGGCCTTAAGTCGGCCGAGAGCGGGGGAGTCTCCAGGGAGTCGGCGACCTTGTAGTCCCGCTGCGTGTTAAAGCCGAGTTTCGCCGGCTCTTTCGTGAGAAAGCCCTCGAGGGTCTTTCTGTGGCCGGTCTCCTCCCCGGCAAGTTCGTTGAAAAGATTCTTTAAGTTCTCATCCGTGACCTTCTCCCGGACCGTCCGGTAGAAGGTGTAGGCCTCGATCTCCCTCTCGATGGCATTCGATATGATTGAACGGTAATTTTCGGCATCCATTGGTCTTACACCGGCGGGCAATAGCATCTGGAGACTCTTAACCTTATTGGGCCGGGCTCCCGTACCGGGTGCGGGCGGCGGCTGAGATCCCTGCGGTGGCCCGGGTGAGGGTCGAAACGGTGATTTCTGGAGACGGCAGAGGCAGGAACTGCTGCTATCTGAATAGTGGCTGTGATGGAGGAGGACCCGGCGCGGACGATCGATGATCCGGTAGCGGGACGGTCGCCTGCTCCCGAAAGAGTCTACGGCCGGCGCGGCCTCGCAAAAAAGATTAGATGAACCGGGGTTTCCGGGAGAGCTGACGGGGGGTGTAGAGCGGACGGAAGGGCTTTCCGGCGGTCTCCATCCTCACCGCCTGGATGAGCTCGCTTTCGGTCATCATCTCCTTGTAGGGTTTCTTCTTCTCCGAGAGCTTCCGGATGGTGACCGTGAGCCTGCCGGTCTCGGCCTCCTGGTCGCCGATGACCGCGACGTAGGGGACCCAGTCCATCCCGGCCTCGCGGACCTTCTTGTTCACGCTCTCGTCGCGGTCGTCGACGTCCGCCCGGATGCAGGCGGCGTTCAGGCGGGCGCTGATCTCCTCGGCGAAGCAGACGTGCCGCTCCGCCACCGGGACCAGCCTGACCTGGGTCGGGGCGAGCCATGCCGGGAACGAGGGGACCTCCTGGGCAGCGGTGCCCTCGAGCATCGCGCAGATCACCCGCTCGATCGAGCCCGTGGGCGAGCAGTGGAGGATCGGGGGGTGGACTTCCGTTCCCTCGGGGGTGTAATACTTGATGTCGAACCGGTTCGCGCTCTCCACGTCGATCTGGACCGTCGGGTTCTCGATCGGCCTTCCCTGCGCATCGATCGCCGCGAGGTCGACCTTTGCTATCCAGTAGTGGACCCGGTCCGAGAGGACCTCGATCAGCATCGGGACGCCGGAGACCGCGACCATCTTCTTCACCCAGAGCTCGTACTGGTCGTAGAAGTCACGGGTGCACCGGATGACTCCCACGAGCGGGGTCTCGAGATCCTCGCCGCTCTTCCAGCCCATCACGAGCTGCTCCTCGAAGGCCGCAAGCGCGCCGTCGACGTCGCGGCAGAGGGTGTGCATGTCGGGCATCGTGAAGGCGCGGAGGCGCTTCAACCCGATCACTTCGCCCTTCTGCTCGTGCCGGAACGAGTAGGTCGAGAGCTCGTAGAGCTTCATCGGGAGGGTGTTTGGCGAGATGTGCATGTCGTGCATGATGGAGAACATGCCGAAACACGCCGCGAACCGGAGCATCATGTCGCGGTTGCCGCTCTTGAACCGGTACTGCCGCTCCCCGAACTTGGCGGCGTGCTCCGAGATCGCCTTATCGGCGAGGTCGTACATCACCGGAGTCTCGACCGGCATCCCGCCGTACTCGAGCACCCGTGCAAGCACGTAGTCGGAGAGGAGGTCGCGGATCAGCTTGCCCCGGGGCATCCAGCGGTGGTTTCCGACGTCCGCGCGTGGTTCGTACTCCACGAGCTCCTTCGCACGCATCAGGTCGACGTGGACCGGTTCGGCTCCCTCGGGGTTCGGGTAGCCGAGCTCCTTCCGGATCAGGGATGCAAACGGCGTCTTCTCCTCGGCGTAGTCGGCCGGGTCCTTCCGCTCCCCTTCGGGAGTGAGGACGAAGAACTCGTGCTGGATCTCCTTCTTCGGAGCGGCCGCTCCTCCTTCGCCGGGGACGATCGTCCGGGAGAGCTCCGAGAGCGGGTGGCCCTTGCAGGTGAGGGAGAAAGCCTTGTACCAGCCGAATGGCGCCCGCTTCACGACGAGACCGCCCTTGCCGGCGAGAGCCTCCTCGATCCCCTTGAGAGCGCTCACTGCCGCTTCCGGCGATGAGAGGTCGGCGGAGAGGTGGGCGTAGGGGTAGATCATGATATTGGTGGTGCCGAGCTGCCGGGCGGTGGCGACGATCTCGTCCGCCGCCTGCCGGACGGAGTCCTCTATGTTCTCTTCGTCAACGGATTCTACCGCACAGAAGACGGCGAGCGCCTCGTCGAGGGCATCCTTGGGGATGACATCCTCTTCGGCGACCTTCGTCTTCTTCCGGGTCTCGTATTCGATATGATCGGAATGGATCAGGAGAAGTCGCATGGTTTATCTCCAGTTGAATCGTTCAATATCTGTTTTCCTGCTATATAGTGCATGACACTGCGGGGACGGGAGCGAAGGTGCGCCGCCCCGCATCTCCCGCCGGGTGGCGACGGCGGGCGCGGGAGATGGCCGGATATCCGGCATCATTCCTGCGCGCTGCGCGCGTTCTCGTGGTAGCGGGAGAGGGTCGCCTGCCGCTGGTCCATGTACTTCGCGTCCGTCTTCATGTTGTAGGGGCGCGCGGCACGGTCCGTGCGGTAGAAGACCAGCTGCCCGATCGGCATCCCGGCGTAGACCTTGACCGGCCGGGAGTTCACGTTGCACATCTCGAGCGTGATCGTCCCCCGGAACCCGGCGTCGATCCAGCCTCCCGTCTGGTGGAGTTCGACCCCGAGACGCGCGATGCTGCTCTTCCCCTCGATGCTTGCCACGACGTCGTCGGGGAGCTCGATCGCCTCCAGGGTCTCTGCGAGGAGGAACTGTCCCGGTGCGAGGACGATCGAGTCGGCGACCATCTCCTCGGTCTTTACGCAGACGCTCTCCCTGTCGTAGGGGTCGATCACGGTCTCTCCGGGAACGTACCAGACAAAGTGGGAACCGAGCCTGATATCCAGGGAGTTGGGCTGGATCAGGCCGGGATCGAAGGGATCTACCTTGATATATCCGCGCCTGATGCGGTCTTCTATCTGCCAGTCGACAAGAATCATTCTCTAGATCTCTCCTTTATAGCTGGTTTGTTCTCTGTTTTCCATCTGCCACTCCGTCCGCCGCATCAGCCCGTGCAGGGTGCTCGCCTCGCGGATGGTCAGTTTCGTCCTGCCGATCAGCCGGCGGATCAGGATCATCGTGTTCTCCCGCTTGAAGTCGGGGTGGTCGATCCGGTCCAGGAACGCATCGATGTGCTCGTAGAGCGCGTCCATCTGGACGGGTCCCGCGATCGGATACTCGCCGCGGGGAAGGTTTGCCAGTTCATAGCAGAGGATGCCCACCGCGTGGGAGAGGTTTAAGATGGGGTAGACATCCGAGGTCGGGATGGTGCAGATGAGGTTCGCCCGTTTCAGCTCCTCGTTTGCGAGCCCCCAGTTCTCCCGCCCGAAGAGGATAGCGACCGTCCCGTCGATGTCGGCGACGATCTCCCTGACCTCGGCCGGTGAGTAGTAGGGCATCCGCATCGGGGTGCAGACCGATTTGCTCACCTCGCCGGTCGTCGCGACGACGAAGTCGAACTCGCGGTAGACCTCGGCGACCGTCGTCATCCGGCGGGCATTATCGAGGACGTCGCGGGCGTGGGAGGCGCGCATGATGGCGTCGTCGCCGAGTTTGCAGGGGTTGACCAGCACCAAGCGGGTGAACCCGAAGTTCTTCATCACCCGGGCGGTAAACCCGACGTTCCCCTCGTAGAGGGGCTCGACCAGGACGATTGAGACCTCGGGCATCACTGTACCGCCCGGACCGTCGCCCGGAGCACATCGATCCCTTCGTCGTAGACGGCGTTCCCCACGACGATCGTGTCCGCGATCCGGCCCATCTCGGCCGCCTGCTCTGCCGAGCGGATCCCGCCGCCGTAGTAGAGGGTGGCGTGCTCGGCCGCATCGGAAGCCGCCTGCACGATTGAGGGGTCCCCGTAGGTCCCGCTGTACTCGATATAGACGATCGGGAACCGGAAGTAGCGGTCGGCGACCTCCACGAACGCGGCGACATCCCCGGCCGAGAGGTTGCAGTCCGCTCCCGTCACCCGCCCGACGGCGGAGTTCGGGTTGAGGACGATGTAGGCTTCGGGCACCACCATCTCCCAGTCGACGCTCTCCGCGTGGCGCAGCCAGGCGTAGTGCTTTCCGACGATCCAGCGGACATCGTTTGTGTTCATCACGCTCGGCACGAAGAGGTGATCGACCGCTCCGTCGAAGATGGCGCAGTCGGGGCTCGCCGGTTCCACTACCAGCGGCAGCCCGTAGGAGGAGACCAGATCCAGGAGTTCGTGGAGGTTCTCCCGCGTCACGTTCAGGGTGCCCGAGAGCATCAGGGCGTCGGTCCCGCTCGTCACGATCTCTTCGATGGTGCCCGGCGGGAGGTGTTTATCGGGGTCGAGTTTCGTCACGTGTGCCCAGGTCTTCCAGTTCGCGTGCATGGTGTCACTTCAGGTGGCTGATGTAGTCGTGGAGTCTGGCCCTTGCGATGCCGGTGATTGAGGCGACCTTCTCCGGGTCGGCCTCACGAAGTGTCGCGGCGTCGTAGATGCCTGCAAGGTAGAGCCGGTCCACGGTCGCTTCTCCGATGCCGGGGACTTCCAGGAGTTCTTTTCGCCCGCGTTCGAGAGCTGCTCTTGTGATCTTCTCCGGGACGGGACGGCCGAGGTGCCTGCAGACCAAATCCACATGTTTATGTACGGTCTCTGGATTAATGCCGGTTTTGCTTGCGAGGTAAGGAATGGGGAGGTAGCAGAAGTCGTCGGGGCTCCCGACGCCCCCCGCCTGGTACTTCTTCAGGCTGACCGCGGGGACGCCGGCTTCCCGAAGGGCGCGCTCGTTGCAGAGCCCTCTGGCAGCTCCCAGGAGCTCCGCCGCTCCGGCATCGCCGATGCCTGCCTTCTTCACTACCGCAGGCTCTGCCCGCGCGAGCGCGCGGATATCCCCGACCCCCTGGTCGAGAAGACTCCTGATGATCTTCGCGTGGCTGCGGCCCTTCCTCGGCGGGACAACCTTTCTGACGAACTTCCGGAGTTCCGAGCGGCGCCGGAGGATCTCGAGGGCACCTTCCGCCTCATCTGTGAGCCGCGCGGCCTCGCCCGCATCGACGCCGGCGGCTTTCGCCAGTTCGCGGGGCTGCATGCCCGCGATCTCGGAGACGGTATAGATGTGGTGCGCGTGCAGGCGTTGCATCAGGTCGTCGGTCATCGAGGGCATCATCCGGAGCGCCTCGACGTTCGAGGCGATGTGGCTGCAGAGCGGGCAGCCGATCGTCCACGGGGGAGACCCCTTCCGGATCAGGCGGACGTGGGCGAGCCCGTGTTTCTCGCAGACCTCTTCTGTCCGGATAGCCTTGCCCCAGGTGCTGCCGGGCAGGCTGATGTTGAACCGGCACTCCGGGTAGCCGGTGCACCCGATGAACTGCGAGACGCCGATGTGCCGGATCCGGAGATCCTGACCGCAGACGGGGCAGGGGCCGACGGTGTGCTCCTCCGCGGTCTGCTCCATGATCTCCTCGCCGATCTCCTTCTCGTGCGCTTCGAGTCCGTCAAAGACCCGATGGAGCATCTCACGGGACTCGGCGATAACATCGTCGCGGGAGCGCTGGCTCTGCTTGATGAGCTGCATGTGCTCCTCAAGCGTCCGGGTCATCTCGGGCTCGGTGATCGTCTCCGCGTGGTTGTCGAGCGCGTCTATGACGGCTCTCCCGACGAGCGTCGGGCGGAGCGGGTTCCCCTCCACGTAGCGGCGGGAGATGAGTTTGCCGATCACCTCGTGCCGGGTGCTCTTCGTGCCGAGGCCGAGCTCCTCCATCACCTGGATGAGCCGGCTCTGGGAGTAGCGTGCCGGCGGCTGGGTCTGCTTCTCCTCGAGGTTCACGTTCTTGATCGGCAGCTTCTCGCCCGGGACGAAGGCCGGGAGGACGTTCTCCTTCGCCTCCGAGTAGGGGTAGATCCGGCGCCATCCTGAGGATATGAGCCGCCCGCCCGTTGCGGTGTAGGGCTGGCCCGACGCGTCGAAGAGGCACTTCGTCGTCGTCCAGGTCGCGTCGGGAGAGAGGGTCGCGAGGAACCGCCGAACAACGAGTTCGTAGACCTTCCACCGGTCCGGGCCGAGGGCCTCGCGGGTCGCGGCACCCGCCGGGTGGATCGGCGGGTGGTCGGTGCTCTCCTTCTTGCCGCGGGTCGGGACCGGTCGCCGGTTCTTCTGCACCCAGGTGACGTCCGCGTCGAAGACACCTCCCTTGAGCGTATCGAGGATCCCGTTCAGGTTCAGGGACTTCGGGTAGACCGTGTTGTCGGTCCTCGGGTAGGAAATGTACCCGTTCATGTAGAGGTCTTCGGCGATCCGCATCGCGTTCGCCGCCGAGAGGCCCAGGCGGCTCGCCGCGACGATGAAGGTCGTGGTGTCGAACGGTGTCGGCGCCCGGTCGGTCTTCTGCCCCTCCTTGACGTCCGTGACGACGAGCGGCTCTTTTGTCCCCACCTCCGCGGCGAGAGCCGCGTCGTGGTCGGTGAACCGCCCGGCGGTATGCCGCGCCTCCACCGGCATGCCGTCCTTCTCGGTGGCAAGCGAGAGCATCCAGTAGGTCTGGGGGACGAAGCTCTCGATCTCGCGCTCGCGCTCGACGATCATGGCGAGCGTCGGGCTCTGAACCCTCCCGACGGAGAGGATGTTCTTGCCGCCCCGGCGTGCCGCGAGGCTGATGAAACGGGTCAGCGACGCCCCCCACATCAGGTCGACCGCCTGCCGGGCCTCGCCGGCGGCGGCAAGCGCGAAGTCGAGCTCGGCCAGATTCTCGAAGGCCGAGCGGATCTCTGGGGGGGTGATCGCCGAGAACCGGGCCCGGTTGATCCGGACCGTGGGGTTCACGGCACGGACGAGCTCGTAGGCCTCTTTCCCGATCAGTTCTCCCTCGGTATCAAAATCGGTGGCGATCGTGACGAGTTCAGCCTTCTTCGAGAGTTTCTGGATGAGGCCGACGATCTTCTTCTCGGTCGGCTTCTTGATGGTGCCCGCGTCGATGAGGCTCCGCGGGGTGTGGACTTCGCTCCGCCAGTTCGTGTAGCCGGGCTCGAAGTCCACCTCCACCACGTGTCCCTTGAGGCCGACCACGGTCTTCGTGTCGAAGGAGTAGGCGGATACGTTCCCATCCTTCGACGCCCTCACCTTCTCGTTGCCGGCGAGGATCTGCGCTATCCGGTTTGCCGAGATGTTCTTCTCTGCGATGATCAGATGCACTGCGGATTACACCCCGGATGTATCGATACATTCGGATACTATTCGCCCGAGTTCCCGCGGGTCCGCCCTGCCGCGCGTCTCTTTCATCACCTGCCCCACGATGAAGTTCAGGGCTCCCTTCTTGCCGGCCCGGTAATCTTCGACTGCCTGGGGGTTTGCGGCGACGACCTTCTCGACGATGCCGGAGAACTCGTCCCCCGCGGCCTTGCCGAGGCCCTCGCGCTTCACGATATCTGCAGGCTTCTCGCAGGGGCTGCCAGCCGCGCAGGCGTCGAGCATCTCCCGCAGCACCTGGACGCCGGCTTTATCGGTGATGGTGTCCGCCCTGAGGAGCGCGAGAAGCTCCATGAAGCGGTCGGCCGGGACGGCGGCGATGCTCATGTCGCGGTAGTTGAGCTCCCCAAGAAGGGTGTCGGCCACCCAGGTCGCGGCGAGGGCGGGGTCGACGTGAGCGACCTCCTCATAGAAGTCCGCGAGTTTCAGGTCGCCGGTCAGGGTCCGGGCGTGGTTGAGCGAGATGCCGTACTGCGCCGTGAACCGGTTCTTCCGTGCGACGGGCAGTTCGGGGAGATCGATCTCCGCGACCCATCCGGCGACCCTGAGCGGTCGGAGATCGGGCTCGGGGAAGTAGCGGTAGTCGTGCTCCTCCTCCTTGCCGCGGGCGGAGGTGGTGATCCCGCGCCCTTCCATGAAGTGCCGGGTCTCTCTCGTCACCTTCTGCCCGCGCCTGAGCAGGTTCTTCTGCCGGGTCACCTCGAAGGTGAGGGCCTTCTCGACGCCCTTGTAGGAGGAGATGTTCTTGACCTCGACCCGCTGTGAGCCCTCAAGCGAGATGTTCGCGTCCACGCGGAGAGAGCCCTCCCGGTCGCCGTCGAAGACGCCGAGGTACTCGAGGATCGTCCTGAGTTTGTTCAGGAACCGGCGGGCCTCCTGCGGGGACCGCATATCGGGCTCGGTGACGATCTCAAGGAGCGGGATGCCCGACCGGTTATAATCGACGAGCGAGTACTTCGCGGCACCGGCGACGTGGACGAGCCTTCCGGGGTCCTCCTCGAGGTGTACCCGGGTGATCCGGACGATCTTCTCGTGCCCCTCGTCGTCCTCGATCTCGACGGTCCCTTCGACCGCGAGCGGTTTGTCGTACTGGGTGATCTGGTAGGCTTTCGGGAGGTCGGGGTAGAAGTAGTTCTTCCGGGCGAACTCCGACTCCTCCGGCACCTTCATATCGAGGGCTTTTGCGACGCGAAGTCCGTACTCGACCGCCTTTCTGTTCATGCGCGGCAGTGCTCCGGGGAGGCCGAGGCAGACGGGGCAGCAGTGGGTGTTGGGCTCGTCGTCGCGGTAGTCCGTCGAGCACCCGCAGAAGAGTTTCGTCGCCGTCGCGAGCTGGACGTGGATCTCAAGTCCCACGATCGTCTTCATGCCTTCACCCCCTGTTCGTAGGCGTAGGCAGCATCGACGACACGCTCGTCCTCAAACTCTCTTCCCATCAACTGGAGGCCCACGGGGAGCCCGTCAACCCTGCCGCACGGGACGGATATCGCCGGGATCCCGGCGAGGTTCGCCGGTACCGTGAGGATGTCGGAGAGATACATCGAGAGCGGGTCGGTCTTCTCGCCGAGGCGGAAGGCGACCGTCGGCATCGTCGGGCCGGCGATGATATCGACCTCGCGGAAGGCCCGCTCGAAGTCCTGCCGGATGTTCCGGCGGGCCACCTGGGCCTTCGCGTAGTACCTGCCGGCGTAACCGGCCGAGAGGGCGAAGGTGCCGAGCATGATCCGGCGCCGGACCTCAGGCCCGAACAACTCCAGCCGCAGGTCCTGGTATGCCTCGTGCCAGGACTTCCTGGTGTCGACAGCCGGGCCGTAGCGGACGCCGTCGAACCGGGCGAGGTTCGAGGAGGCTTCGCTCGTGCAGATGACGTAGTAGGCGGCAAGAGCGTAGCGCATGCCGGGGATGCTCACCGGGACCGTGGTGGCGCCGAGATCTTCGAGGACGCCGATGGCGTTTCGGACCGTCTCCGCGACGCGGGGGTCGACGCCTTCGCCGAAGTACTCCTCCGGCACCCCGACCCGCAGGCCTGCGATATCGGCAGAGGGCCGGTGGTCGTAGGGCTTATCAAGCATCGTCGAGTCGCGGGGGTCATACCGCGCGATCGCCGACATCAGCCTTGAAACATCCTCCACCGTCCGTGCCATCGGCCCGATCTGCTCAAGAGAGTTTGCATACGCGATGAGTCCGTAGCGGGAGACCCGGCCGTAGGTGGGTTTGAGCCCCACGATCCCGCAGAACGCCGCCGGGCACCGGATGGAGCCGCCGGTATCGGTTCCGAGCGCCATCGGGACGAGGCCCGCGGCGACCGCGGCAGCGCTCCCGCCGGACGACCCGCCGGGGACCCTTGACGGGTCCGCCGGGTTCCTGGTAGGGCCGAACGCGCTTGTCTCGGTGGTGGTGCCCATGCCGAACTCGTCCATGTTGGTCTTGCCGACGATCGCGGCCCCCTCTTTCCTGAGGAGTTCGACGACATGGGCGTCGTAGGGCGGGATGTAACCCTCGAGGATACGGGACCCGCAGGTGGTCTGTATGCCCGCCGTTGAGATGTTGTCCTTGACCGCGACGGCGACGCCGGCAAGCGCGCCGTCGGAGAACGGCGCTTCTCTGCAGGTGGTGATGAACGCGTTGCACCGGTCGTCCGGTGTGAAATCGAGGCTCCCTGCCACTCACATCACCCTCGGCGCCTTGATGAACCCGTCCTCGGTAGATCCCGCGTTTGCGAGAGCCTCCTCCTGCGAGAGGCAGGGGCGGGGCTCGTCCTCGCGGAAGACATTCGTGATCCCCGCCGCCGGGGCGCTTTCGCCCTCTACGGCGTCGAGGACGTCGAAGTAGTCGAGGATCGCGTTGAACTGGGTGGTGAACTCCGGCACCTCGTCTTTCGATATGCCGATATCCGCAAGCTCTGCTATATGCTCAATATCGCTCTCAGTTACCATGTTCAGCCCTACTGATCTCCGTTAAGTACCCTTGTACCGACTTTTTATAACCGTTTTTACGAGAGAGGTGCTGTATTGTCCGCCATATTCCGCTCCCGTACTGCATTGCTTTCTTCTCCGCCCGTGCGATTTCGGCGGGAATATATTCCTGTGCAACCATCCGCAGGGGGTACTTCCGCACCCCGCCGCGCACTCTCTCGGCGGCCGGGATCGATCGCGCGGCGCGCACCACCCTGACGTCGAGATACGGCATCGAGAGGTACGTGCCGTGGAGCGCCGCCACCGCCTGGTCCCGCGTCCCCTGGCGGCCGAGGTCCGCAAAGTCCCGCTCGAGCTCCGCCGCGAGGTCCGGGGACGAGAGGTAGCGGGCGTAGCCGCCGAAGAGTTCGTCGGCTCCCTGCCCGGCGAGGATCCGGGTGTGCCCCTGCTCCCCCGCCCAGGCGGCGGCGAAGTACATGGTCGTCGCAATCGAGGCCTCGACCGGGTTCGTCGGGTCGGGGATGACCCGGACCACCTGTGTGAGGGCCTCGGCGATCTCCTCTTCGGTCGGGGAGACGATCGTGAGGTCAAGCCCCATCGTCCGGGCGGCCGCGGCGGCCCACCGGGCGTCGTGCGATCCCTCGATCCCCACCGTCACGCAGGGAAGGCGGGCGAGCGCGGCGACAAGGCCCGAGTCCACGCCACCGGAGAACGCCGTCACTCCCTCGTCGCTCCGGAGACCTACCGCGGTGACGATCGCCTCCTCAAGGCTGCAGGGGGCCGGGTCGGGAGCTATGCGAGCCACCTCCCGGCCGCTGCAAAAGACTGTTCCCGGCGGGACCGGACCGGGCATGATCCCGAAAGCGTCGCGGGCGATGCAGTCGTCATGGGCGAGCAGGAACTCCCCGCCGCACCGGGCGAGAGCCTGCGGCTCCTCGGAGAGCATCCGCTCCGCCTCGGCCGGCGAAAGCCGCACCCCATCACGTTCTATCCAGCCTCTCAGGTTCATCTTGAGCGCGTCCTGCAATCCGGCGGGTTACTGCCATGGGACAGCCGGGTACTGCGGCCGCCCAAAAAACGGATCAGGTTCAGTGTTTGCATTTCTGAACTATAAATATACGTGCAGCGTCCGGCACGAAATGCGGGCTGATCGGACGCTTTTAGCCGGCTTTGCGCCCGCCCGGCGGGCGATAGCGGTCCCGGCGGGAAGCGGCGCCGCCGGCGGAGCGTGACACCGGTGAAGGATCCCGTGGACGTCTCCGGTGGGGGCGGGCAGCCGGTGAGACCATGAGCTCAGGTATTCAGCTCCGGTGCCGGATGTTCATTTCAACTCCGCTACGTATCTTTGTTTCATGCTCTTTATTTGCAGGACGCAAATAGAGAGATAGACCGGTGAAACACCATCATGCACGAATCAGCACTCTTCCGGTTCAGAAGCGAGATCCGGCACTTCTGCCTTGTCGCAGTCGCAAACCTCGTCTTTGCCGCACTTGCGATGGCGTTCGGTATCAGCGTGATCGTCGGGCAGGCGGTATCCATGTACGAGACCTTCTCCACCGCGCTATACGTGATCTATTCGCCGGTGATCCTGTTTGTTGCGCTTGTCGCCACCCTTCTGGGGCTCGGCTGGATCCTCACCGGTCTCAGGATCTTTGAAGGCGTCGAGGCGATCAAGGACGATCTGGACGGGGAAGGAGGAGAGATCCGGGACGAGGACCTCACCCGCCTCATCGTGAGGATGCTCTCCCACTACCGCGACAACCGTGCAACCATCCACACCATGATCCTGGTCTGCACGCTTGGCGGCTGCTGTTTCTTTGCTCTCGGGATCGTCGGCAGCCTTGAGTATCTCTCCGTCTCGACAGACGGTGTCGTCTTCACCCTGAACAGTTACCTGGTCATCCCCTTCATGCTCCTCACGCTCGGGGTTGCCCTCGTCAGCCTTGCCTCTTCGTACTACTTCTCCCGGTTTGCAAAGGTCTGGGACGAACGGATAGACGAGATCGAAGCGTCCGAGGCTCTCCTGAACGAGACGCTGGAGCGGGGTCGGGGATGAGCGGACGCAGGACGGCATTTGAGATCTACTGGGAGATCCTGGTCTTCTGCAGGACGCCGCAGTCGTTTACCGGCATCATCAACCGGTGTGACCTGAACTCAAAGACCGGCCAGGAGTACATCGGGTTTCTCGTGGAAAAAGGGTATCTCGTCGGAGTGGCCGAGGGGGATAAGACCCGGTACGTCTCCACCGAGAAGGCCGGGGAGTATATCGCGCTCTTCGGCTCGCTGTACCGGAAACTCTTCGATACCGCTCCCCGGTTTAAACTATGAGGGTCGCCGGGCGGGACGCGGCGGCGTATCCCGCCCGGAACCTGTTTATGGGCAGAACGGCCTGAGTTTCTCGATCAGGCGCTCCACCTGCAGGACCGCCGTTCCGATGTAGGCGTCAGGGTCGAGGAGGGCTTCGAGTTCCTCGCGGGTGACGAACGCCGTGACCTCCGGTCGCTCGCCGAGCACCTCGGCAAGGTTCCGGTCCTCGGCGAGGGCCTGCATGCTCGTCGTCCGCATCACTTCGTGGGCTTCCTGCCGGTTCATGCCCCGCTTCGTCAGTTCGATCATCACCGACTCGGCGAGGTTCACCCCGCGGAGGAGCATCAGGTTCTTCCGGATATTCTCCTGGTTGAACTCGAGCCCCTCCATCACGCCGATCATCACCTTCAGGATGTGGTCGGCGAGGACCGAGGCCTCGGGGAAGAGCACCCGCTCGGGCGAGGAGTTCGTCAGGTCGCGCTCGTCCCAGAGGACGTTGTTCTGCAGCGCCGGTTCGACCGCGGACCGGACGATCCGGGCAAGCCCGCAGACCTGCTCGCTCTTGATCGGGTTCCTCTTGTGGGGCATCGTGCTCGAGCCGACCTGCTTCTTCCCGAACGCCTCCGCGAGCTCCCCGATCTCGGAGCGCTGCATCAGCCGGAGTTCGAGCCCGATCTTGTCGAGCGTGGTCGCGACGTTTGCAAGGAACATGAAGTACTCCGCGTAGCGGTCCCGCGATATGATCTGGTTCGAGACGTCCACCGGCCGGATCCCGAGGAACTCCATCATCGTCTCCTGGATAGCGATCCCTGCTTCGCCGAGGGCTGCCTGGGTGCCTACGGCACCGGTAAGCTGCCCGACGACGACCCGCGGGCGCATCTGGCGGAGCCGCTCGATGTGCCGGGAGACCTCGCTTGCCCAGATCGCGAACCGCAGCCCGTAGGTGGTGGGCACACCGATCTGCCCGTGGGTGCGGCCGGCGCAGACGAGGGTCTTCGTCTCGGCGCTCCGGGCGAGAAGGACACAGAGGAGCCTGCCCAGTTTCTCCTCGATGAGCGCGAGGCTCTCGCGGACCTGCAGGGCGGTCGCCGTATCCAGGATGTCGTTCGAGGTCGCCCCGTAGTGGATCCACCGCCCCGAGTCGCCGCAGACCTCGGTGACGGCCTTGACGACCGCCATCATGTCGTGGTTGATCTCGGCCTCGATCTCCTTTGCCCGCTCTAGGCGGGCCTCCGGCGCGCAGGATGCGATCGTCTCCGCGTCCTCGCGGGGGATCATCCCGTGCACCGCCTCGGCCCGGGCCAGCGCCACTTCGGCCGTGACGATCGCCCGGAACCGGTTCTCTTCGCTCCAGACGGCGCGCATCTCCGGTGTGCCGTACCGGTAGTCGATGGGATGGATTGCCATAGTCGGTACCTGTTTGCCCTGCCGCGTTAAAAAAGAGGCGTGGCCTGCGGGAGGGTCCCTGCGAGGCGACGCTATTGTCGCCGGGTCCGGCGGTGCCGCGCTTGAACCGTCCTCCTCCGGTCGCTTAGGGGATCTTTCACCCGGTCGTCGGGCCGCATCGAGGATGGCGGGATATCCGGTCAGAGTGGCGTCGAAGAGCGTATACGCGAGGAGATCACCCGCTCTTGAAGGTGCCGTCGTGGTATCCGCCATCACTGTCGGGCCGGTCATGCACCTTGATCGGCCCGCCCTCATAAACAATGATATTCTCGGTGGCGATGATGATATCGTCGGCCGCTTCGATCGCAACCAGGAGTTTGCGGGAGAGTTCGTCTTTTACGGCCCGCTTCCTCCGGACTTCGGACACGTACCTGATATTGAAGGTGATCCAATTGTCGGTGAGGGTCAGGTAGATGGAGGGCTCCACGTCCCTCTTCGGCAGGTAGTAACGCTCGCCGATCCTCTCGATCTCCCACTCGGCCTGTCTGACTGTCACCGCAGTCTCCCGGCGAACGATATCGAGGAAGAGAGAGACGGCCCGCTGCCAGTCCGACCCGTAGGTGATGGGGATGGAGATCTCGTCCCAGACAAAGGTATGGTCCATCGTGTAGTTGAAGACTCGCGACGATAGTATCTCCCCGTTCGGGACGATGGCGATCCTGCCTGTCGCCTGGTCTCCTTTCACGTCGCGGGCGTGAATCTCGAGGAGCCTTGTCGTGAGAATCCCGATATCGATCACGTCGCCCATGGTCTCGCTGATCTCGATGCGATCCCCGATCTGGTAGGTGCGGGAGAGGATTATCAGGATCCCGCCGACGAAGTTTTTGAAGAGGTCCTGGAGCGCGATGGCGACCCCAGCGCCGACAATTCCATAGGCGACGAAGATGTAGTTGGTATCGATCCAGACACGGAGGAGAATGACCCCGACAACGACGATCTTCAGGAACGATACCGTTCTCCTGAACGAATAGCGCTCCCGCTCGTCCCGGATGCGTCGGATAGTGAGGGACTCGAGGATGAGGAAGAGGAGGTAGACGAGGCTGATCGTGAGGGACGTATAAAAGATGCGCTCGAGGTAGATGTCCGGGTAGGCAAGCGCCATGAGCAAGAATATGACTGTGGCGGTGGCGGAGCTCACGATGACGGCGACAGTCCTCAGCGTCGCGCGCTTCTCTTCCTGCTCCTCCGGGGGCTGTCGGTTCACCTGCATGCTCCACATCCTGCCGCCGGTGGTCCATGTGGCCCGCTTCTGCCTGCGGCAAGGTTGCGCGGGTCTCGACGCGGAGCGATATAATGGTATCCCGGTCACAGGCGGAGGCCGATGCCGGCGCTCTATCGCTCTTCTCGATCAGATCCACCCCTTCTTCTTGAAATAGAGGAGCATCGTCCCCGCGACGGCAACCATCGAGGCGATCGCTGCCGGGTAGCCCCAGGGGTGCCTGAGTTCCGGCATGTATGCAAAGTTCATGCCATAGACCCCGGCGATGAAGGTGAGCGGGATGAAGATGGTGGCGATGATCGTGAGGATCTTCATGATCTCGTTCATCCTGCTGCTCTGGCTTGAGAGATAGACGTCGAGGGTTCCCGACATCGTTTCGCGGTAGGTCTCTACGGTCTCGGCGACCTCGATGGTGTGGTCGTAGACGTCACGGAGGTAGACGAGCGTCGGCTCCCGGACCAGGGACGACTCGCCCCGCTCCAGTTCCGCCACCACGTCGCGGAGCGGCCAGACCGACCGGCGGAGGGCGATCAGGGATCGTTTCAGGACATAGATCGCCTGCAGGGTTTCCTGGTCGGGGTCTGCGACAACCTCCTCCTCGACCGCCTCGATGCGTTCCCCGAACACCTCGATCACGGCGAAATAACCGTCGACGATCGCATCCAGCAGGGCGTAGAAGAGGTAGTCCGCCCCCTCGCTCCGGAGCCGCCCGGCCCCGGCACGCAGACGCTCTCTGATGCGCTCGAAGGCGTCGCCCGGCTCTTCCTGGAAGGATATGACGTAGCCCTTCCCGAGCACAAGGCTGACCTGTTCGCTCCGGAACCCCCCGATGCCGTCGGCCGAGAGCATCCTGACCGCGAGGTAGAGGTAGTCGCCGTAATCCTCGATCTTTGGTCGCTGGTGGTTGTTCGAGATATCTTCGAGCGTCAGGGGATGGATCCCGACGATGTCCCCGATCGACCGGATGACCCCGGCATCGTGGATGCCGTCGACGGCGATCCAGGTGACTGCCGGGGGGAGAGCGGGAGCCGGGATCTCCCCACGCCGGGTAACGCTTCGCTCCCGGAGGTGCGAGGTGTCGTATTCGAGGATCGTGACGGTGACCGGCCGTAGACCGGGAGTGCCGGGATGAATCAGCCTCGCCGGGTCGGCATCCCGCCCCGCCGTCTGGTCGTCGCGCCGGCTCATCGGGGATCAGGTACGGGTCGGTTCGAAAGAAGTTGCCAAAAATGCGGGGGGTGGTGCAGGTTCACCGCGCTGCTACCTCATCCTCTCTCTTCGCCTTTGCTGCGGCGCGGCCGATCAGGATCACCGCGATCACCGCGACGATTGTCACGACGATAGCGTACACAAACATTGCAACGAGCGTACTCTGATCACCGAAGAGGAGCGCGAAGAGTTCCTGGATGGCCCCGTTCCATGCGAGAGCGGCGACCAGGCCGAATGCGGCTGTGATGAGGGCTGCAATCTTTTCAATGACCTCGGTCTTGAAGGACATATGGTTTCCTCGGGCGGGGAGTATGCGGTTGATGCCATAATACTTTCGGCAAGGGCCGCTCCCAGCGCCCCTTCAGGAGATCAGGGGAATATTCTGCATCCTGATAAGAAATGAAAGAATCCAGGGGGGTATTTGAGTCCCGGCGGGATCTGGACCGCCCCGGCCGCTCCCCTCCCCGGTCCGGGTGCGGCCTGCCCGGCCTCCGTTCACTTTCACCCCGGGCACCCAAACTACATTGATACCAGCCGTCGACCTGTATACCAATGGATAACCTCGACGGCTGGTTCCCGTACCGGGAGTACCGGCCCCACCAGCGGGAGATGCTTGACCTGGCCGCATCCGTCGCCCGCGACGGCGGCATCGCCATGATCGATGCGCCGACCGGAAGCGGCAAGTCGAGCGTGGTCTCCGCGCTCCTCGCGGAGAGCCGGGGACGCAAAGTGCTCGTCGCAGTCCGCACCATCAGCCAGCTCGCCACGTTCATGCGCGAGCTCGAGCTCGTCCGGAAGAAGCGCGGCGGCCTGAAGTTCGCCTACCTCATCGGCAAATCCAGCATGTGCCCGCTCGGCGGCGAAGGGGACGTCTACCGCCGGTGCGAGGGCGTCAAGGCTTTCTCGACTGCGCTTATGCGGGAGCGGGCGCAGAAGGGATCGCTCGTCCCGGCAAACGACCGCCAGATCCGGCAGCAGATCCGGAAGATGGACCCGGAACACCCGCTCATCTGCCCCTACTTCATCCACGGCAAGTCCTTCGTGGAGCCCGAGGACGCAGGGTTGAAGATGATCCCGTCGGCGGCCCTGCGCGTCCGTGCCGAGCGGGTGAGCACCGAGATGATCTGGCCCGACCAGCTCGCCGGGTTCTGCGGCGACATCTGCCCCTACGACACGATGATGCACGCCGCGCGGGACGCCGACGTCATCCTGGTGAACTTCTACCACCTCTTCGACGACGACATCCGGGCTCAGCTCTACCTATCGCTCGGCATCGAGGGGCACGACGCCCTGTTGCTCATCGACGAGGCCCACAACTGCGGCGACGTCGTCCAGAGCATCGAGAGCGTGACGATCGAGGAGCGCGATATCGTGCAGGCCGGGCACGAACTCGCCGGGCGGCGCCGGTCCCAGCACCAGGCCGACGCCGTCGCCCAGGTACTGCCGCAGATCGCCCGGTTCATGGAGGCGCTCAAAGCCTCCCACGAGGTCGAGGACTGGTTTGAACCCGCTATCTTCCAGAAGATGATCTTATCGGGCACGCTCTACCGGAGCGTGGAGGAGGTCGTGGATGACCTTCTCAAGATCAGCGAGGGGATCCGCGAGAAGAACATGCAGGCGGGTGAGTTCCGGGAGAGCGCCATCGAGCGGCTGACCGAGTTCTTCTACCGGATCTTCCGGTCGGCGGCCGACCCGGCATACCTGACGGTATACCGGAAAGCAGACGACGGCACCGTGGCGCTCGAGGTGAGGAACATCGACCCGAGCACCAAACTCCAGGACCTCGCCCGGGCCCACGCCTGCTGCGTCCTGATCTCCGGGACGCTCTCGCCCATCGAGAGCTACCGCCGCTACTACTTCGGCGACCTTCCCGTCACGACGATCTCGCTCCCGAACTCCTTCCCGCCGGAGAACCGGCGGGTCTTCTGCGCAAACGACATCACCACCGCCTACTCGATGCGCCGGGACAGAGAGAACCTCGCCCGGACCGAGGACTACATCACCACGTTCGCCGCCCTCCCCGGGAACCTCGCGATCTACTTCCCGTCCTACGACCTCTTAAACACCTTCGCGGAGCGTTGCGCCCCCCGGATCCGGAAGAAACAGGTCTACGTTGAGCCCAAGGAGACCGGCACCGCCGCCGCGATGCTCCGGGAGTTCATGGCCCTCCCGGGGACCGGCCGGTCGGGCGTCCTCTTTGCGGTCTGCGGGGGCAAGTGGAGCGAGGGCCTGGACTACCGGGGCGAGATGCTCTCGGGAGCGCTCGTCATCGGTCTCCCGCTTGCCCCGTTCAACCGCGTCCGCAAGATGGTGATCAGCTACTTCCGGATGAAGTTCGGCGAGGAGGGCGAGTTCATCAGCTACACCCTCCCGGCGATCAACCGCGCTCTCCAGGCGTTAGGAAGGGTCCTCCGGACACCGGAGGACCGGGGGATGCTCGTCGTCGGCGAACGGCGGTTCCTGGAGCCGCGGGTCCACGCCGGTCTCCCGCCGTGGATGCAGGCGGAGATGAGCGTATGCACCGTCGAAGAGTTCAAAAAGGAAGCCGGCCGATGGCGATCCTGACCGGGTCATGCCGGTTCGGCCTCTGGCACGTCCACGTCGCCTGGCAGGGCGATCTGGTCTACCAGGTGCGGTTCGCCCGCGAGGGCCTCGACGGTCCGGTCCCGGAAGAGATCCTCCGCTACTGCGCCGGCCGGCCGGCCGACCTCTCGACCCTCGAGAGTGTCGCAACCGCGGGGGAATCGACGTTCGCGAGGATTTACCGCGCCGTCCGTGCCGTCCCCTGCGGGGAGACCGTCACCTACGGCGAGGTCGCCCGGCTGATCGGGACGGCGCCCCGTGCGGTCGGGTCGGCGATGGCGAAGAACCCGACCCCGATCGTGGTGCCGTGCCACCGGGTCGTCGCAAAGACCGATCTTGGCGGATTCTCCCCCGATCTCGCGATCAAGGAGGCGCTTCTTGCCATGGAGCGCCGGCGAAGGGTCTGCATGCCGGGAGATGGGAGGAGTTAACAGGTAACTCCGCCATATAGTACTCCGGAATGAGGATCGTGGTCCTGGGGGCGGGGGCGGTCGGCCTGACCGTCGCCGCAAAGTTGTCCCGTGTCGCGGATGTCCATGCCGTCGCGAGGAAGCGGCATGCGGACGCAGTGCGGGAACGGGGTCTCCTGATGACCGGCATATGGGGGGAAGGAGCCTACCGCTTCAGTTGCTCTGAGGACCTTCCCGATGCGTGGCAGGACGCCGATTACTATATCATCGCCGCAAAGTCTACCGATACCGGGGCCATCTGCCGCCAGTTTGCCGACGCCATCAGGGGGCGCGAGGTGATGAGCCTCCAGAACGGGATCGGAAACGAGGAGATTATCGGAGAGTTCACCGACCGGGTCATCGGCGCCATGATCATCACCGGGTTCGAGTGGCGGGGCGATGCCTCGGTCCATGTCTCGGTGGAGGCGGCGCCCATGAGACTGGGGAGGTATCCGTCGGGGGTGGACGATGCTGTCGAGACGCTCGCGGCCCTCCTCCGGGAGGCCGGTATCCGGGCGGAGGCGACTGCAGAGATCAGGACCGATATCTGGTCAAAAACCCTCTACAACTGCGCGTTGAACCCGCTCGGCGCCATCGCGAACGTCCCCTACGGCGCGCTCACCGATCCGCACGCCTGGGCGATCGTCACCGCGATCGTCGGGGAGACCTTCCGGGTGGCGGAGGCCGAGGGCGTTCTTCTCCCCTGGGAGACCCCGGAAGAGTACCTGGCGTACCTCCGCTCCACCCAGCTCCCGGCGACAGCCGCCCATCACTCATCGATGCTCCAGGACCTCACTCGCGGACGAAAGACCGAGATCGACTTCATGAACGGCGCGGTGGCTGCCCTTGCCGGGAAACATGGTCTCGAAGCACCCCATAATGCCTGCATCGCGGAACTGATCCGCTTCCGGGAGCGGCTATGAAGGAGGCCGGGGCGGAGATGCGATCTGCGATTGTCCTCGTCGGCGGGGCGGCACGCCGTGCCGGCGGACGGGAGAAGTACTTCTTCACCTTCCGGGGCCGGACGTTCATCGACCGCCTCATCGATACCCTGCGGGAGGTGGTGGACGAGATCGTGGTGGTCGCACGGGACCCTGAACAGTGCGATCGATTCGGCCACTTCGGGGAGATCCGGTGCATCCCCGATATCAGGAGGCATATCGGCCCCATCGGCGGGCTGCACGCGGGGGCGCTCGCGGTGCACGGCGAGTACGTCTTCGTCGCTGCCTGCGATATGCCCTGCATCAACCCCGATGTGGTGCGAATGCTCTTTGACGCCGCCGATGGCTACGATGCTGCTATTCCCGGCTGGAACGCCGATATGCTCGAGCCGCTCCACGCCGTTTACCGGCGAAGCGCACTGCTCGGCTACCTGGAGGAGCACGAGTCGCTCTCGCTCCGGTCGATGGTGAGGAACCTGGACGCCCGGTACGTGGGCGTGGAGACGATCCGCCGGATCGATCCGGAACTGCTGACGTTCACGAACATCAACAACTTAAGCGACCTGGAACAGATCGATCCTTCTGCCGGGCACGACCTCGACGATGCCTGCGGTTCTGATCAGGGGCCGTCGTAACAGGGCTCGCGCTTCATACCCGGCGTCGCGTCCCCTCTCCCTGGAAAACATCTTCTCTTTTCGCGGGCCCCCTTCCTCAGGCCTCCGAATCTTCCCCACAATGTCTGCGAGAGCCCGGCTCCTCCGGGCGGTCCCGGCAGAGCCTGAACGGGAACCAGGGGGTCGGGCCGGGGGGCTAACCGGGTGCGGCACCCACAAGTTATATATTGTCTCTTGGAGTAGTCAGGGCCTGATGTCTTCGGGGGAAGTGACTTCTACAGGTTCCAGCGCCGCCAGCCCGGTCGACCCCGGGATCGTGCGCGCCATGTCTGCCGGTTGCCGGACCCGGCGCCTCCCGGCCGCCCGGATCGTCGTGCCGCTCCTTCTGCTCTGTTGCCTTGCTCCAATCGTGTTCGGAACTGCCTCCGCCGCCGGCGAGGAGTACGCTCCTCTCTGGGAGAAAGGGATGAGCGGTGTCGTCAGCTCCGTTGCCGTCACCCCTGACGGCTCCCTGATCGTTGCCGGGGCCGGCACGAGGGTCTACCTCCTGGACCGGGAGGGAACCGTTCTCTGGCAGATGCCGGCCGGTTCCGGGGTGAACGGCGTGGCGATATCGCCGGACGGGTCGCATATCGGCGTCGCTGCGGACAAGCTCTACCTCTACAACCGTGAAGGAGACCTGATCTGGACCGAGAAGACGGGCTACGTCTACTGGGGCGTGGCACTCTCGTCAAACGGCACCTATGTTGCCGCAGCATGCGATAACGGCGCCGTCTTCATCTTCGATCAGGACAAGAAGACGCTCTGGGATTACGATATGGGAACCGACAGTTACGGCATCGCGATCTCGGATAACGGCCGGAAGATCGTGGTCGGGTGCGACAACCAGGGGGTCTACTACCTCAACAGCAGGGACGGTGAGTCCTGGAGTTACGGCACCGGGAAGGCCGTGAAGAGCGTCTCCCTCACTCCCGACGGGCGGTTCGTGGTTGCCGGGTCGCTTGACCGGTGCGTCTATCTCTCCACGGGGGAGGGCGAGCACCTCTGGAAGTACCCCACGGAGAACCCCGTCCTCGGGACGGCCCTGACCAACGAGGCGAACGAGGTCTTTGCCGCTTCGGGGAGGACGGTCCATGTCATCGGTCGGTCGGGGGCCAGCCTCCAGAAGATCTCGATCCCGGGACGTGCCGAATCGGTTGCCGTGACCCCCGACGGTTCGCTCCTTCTGATCGGGGGCGGCGAGGGCGACCGGTCCCTCCACCTCTACACCAGGGACGCGGCCCTGCTCGAGAGCGCGGGGTGGGAGGAGGAGACCGGATCGGACGAGACGGGAGGCAATGTGACCGCCCATGCAGCCCCCGCCGGCGAGGAGAGGGAACCGGTGGCAGGGCCGGGTGCTCCGGTGCGGGATGAGGAGCGCTCAGCCGTCTCCATGGTGGCCGGCTGGGTGGAGAACGTCCTCTCCCTCCTCTTCAAGCCCCAGGAAGGCTTCATCGCCTGAGCCTCCCTCTCTTTTTCGAGCGTTAAACTCTGTGCCGGCTCCCGGTCGCGTCCCGAGCATATCGCCCGAACTCGCTCCCGAGCAGAATGTCGCCGGAGAAGACGGGCCCGTCCCTGCAGACCCGGAGGCCATGCGGGTCGGTGCAGCACGAACCGCAGACGCCGACCCCGCACTTCATGTAGCGGTGGAGGGAGAACCGGCCCCGTTCTGCACACCCTTCACGGTCGAGGATGGCGAGAACCGCGGCCATCATGACCTCCGGGCCGCAGACGCAGATCTGGGCGAAGTCGGCAAGGTCCACCCTCGAGATGAGCTGGGTCACGAACCCGTGGTGGCCGGCGGTGCCGTCGTCGGTCGCGACCATCAGCGTCGCCGCCTCCCGAATCCGGTCTGCAAAGAGGAGTTCAGAAGCCGTCCGGGCGCCGAGGAGGAAGGTGTCCGCCTGGCCGGTCGTCACAAGCGGCAGCAGCGGGGAGACCCCGACCCCGCCGCCGATGGCGAGCGTCCTTCCGGAGACGGTAAACCCGTTCCCGTAGGGTCCCCTGACCCCGATCAGGTCGCCCTCGTGCATCGCAAAGAGGGCGGCGGTCGCATCCCCGACCTTCTGGACGGTGATCGAGGACGGCGAGGAGAGGGCCATCGGGACCTCGTCCACGCCCGGCACCCAGACCATCACGAACTGGCCCGGCCGGGCGGCGATCTCGCGGTCGAAGACGAACGTCCGGATCGACGGCGTCTCCTCGACGATCTCCGTTATCGCGACGGGGGCGGGCATCTGCTCATGCATGGGCGCACCCCACGATCTCCTGAGCATCGACTCCGTCAGGACCGTAGAGGTCCTTTGCGATCGCGGAGAAGACGTCGATATCGTCGATGACCGCGCTCCCGATCTCGACGGCGCTCGCCCCCGCCATCATCAGTTCGACGACGTTGTCGGCGGTGGAGATGCCTCCGCACCCGATGACCGGGATGGAGCATGCCTCGTAGAGGTCGTAGACGCACCGGACCGCCACGGGGAAGATGGCCTTTCCCGAGAGCCCGCCGAAGCGGTTCCCGAGCACCGGCCGGCGGAGGGCCGTCGAGATCCGCATCGCCTTCACGGTGTTGACGGCAACGACCGCCGTCGCCCCGCCGCGCTCCGCGGCCGCGCCGATCTCACCGATATTGGCGACGTTCGGGGTGAGCTTCACCCAGGTGGGGACCCCATAGGAGGCTGCCGCCCTCGTGCACTCCTCCACGAGCGCGGGATCGCTCCCGATGGCCGCCCCGTAACCCTCGGCGTGGGGGCAGGAGAGGTTCAGCTCGAGCCCGGACGCCCTGCCGGCAAACCATCCGGCGACGGTCCGGAACTCCTCGGGTGTCCCTCCAAAGATGCTCACGACGACCGGCTCGCCCTGGAGGGCGGCCAGTTCCTCCGTGAACGCGGCCGAGGGGTTCGGCAGGCCCATGGCGTTGATGATGCCGCCGTCGACGACGATCAGGCAGGGACCCGGATGCCCCTCCTTGGGGCTCGGTCCGATGGACTTTGTGACCACACCGCCAGCACCGCTTGCGAGGATGCGGGCGAGCGAGGCCCCGGTGGTCCCGAGGATGCCGGCAGCAAGCAGGAGGTGGTTCCTCAACCGGATGCCGCCGACCTCGACGGGACCGGGATACAGCGTAACCATTCAAAAAAGGTGGGAGCGGGGTATTATTATACCCTCGCGCCGCGTATAGTATCGGAGGAATCGGCGCTCCGTTCTTCGGAGCCCGGCGAGCGGTAGAGGAGACGGCGCTATGCCCTGCACCGCTGCCGGAGCGTTATTTTCCGCGCAGCAGGGCCGGTCACGCGGACTGCCTTTTACCGTTATTCATACAGGACCGATACTATGACCTCGCTTGCAATCTTGGGTGTTGGAAGGGTCGGCGGCGAGACGGCGTTTCTCGCCGCCGCGCTCGGCCTCGTCGACGAGATCATCGTCCACGACGCTTACGAGCCTATTCTCCGGGCACAGGTGCTCGACCTGCAGCACACGGGTATCGACGTCGGGGTCTCCACCGATACGGCGGCGATGCGGGATGCCGACGTCTTCGTCTTTGCGGCGGGCACCCCGAGGACCCCGGAGATCAAGACCCGGGCCGACCTTCTCGAGGCCAACATGCCTGTAGCAAAGCGCTGCAGCGAGTACCTGCAGGGGTTTGACGGGGTCGTTATCACCGTCACGAACCCGATGGACGCGAACAACTACGGCCTCTGGAGGATGATGGGCGTCGACCGCCGGCGGTGCATCGGTTTCGGCGGCCAGCTCGACAGCGCCCGGTTCGCCTGTTTCCTCAAGGAGGCGGGAAGGTCCGGACCTGCGTGGGTGCTCGGCGAGCACGGCGAGTACCAGGTGCCGCTCTTCTCAAAGACCGGCGTAGAGTTCGGCGTCAGTGAACGGGAGACGATCCTCTCTGCGATGCGGGGGGCAAGCATGGAGGTTATCCGGGGCAAAGGGGGGACGGTCTTTGGTCCTGCCTACCATATCGCCATGCTGATCCGTGCGGTCCTCCACGACCGGCGGGAGGTGCTCCCCTGCTCGTGCGTGCTCGAGGGCGAGTACGGTCTCTCCGGCTGCTCGCTTGGTGTCCCCGCCCGGATCGGCCGCGAGGGTATCCTCGGCATCGAGGAGTGGGACCTCGACCCGTGGGAAGAGGCGAAGATGACGGAGGCCGGAGCGTTTGTGCGCGGCCTCTGCAGGAGATTCGATGACCGATCAGGTGCTTGAGTCCCGCATGAGCGTCCCGGCGACCCTGGACGACTTCGGGAAGGTCCGGGTCGGGATTCACCAGGTGGAGTACAGCGTCGGCGTCGAGATCCCGGTCATCCATATCTTCGGCCGGGACGCCTCGGGGAGGGCGATGAAGATCGACGTGACCGGTTTCCGCCCCTACTTCTACGTGCCTGCGGGTGCCGTGAACGAGCGATCCCTCCCGCGCGAGGTGGACGCGGAGCCGGAGACGGCTTACCGCTCCATCCGCGGCGAACCGCTCCGGCGGCTGTACACCCGGCGCCCGGGCGACGTTCGCGACGTCCGCGACCTCTTCCCGCAGCACTACGAGGCCGACATCCCGTTTGCCACCCGGTTCATGATCGACTGCGGTCTTACCGCCGGGGTGGAACTTCCCGCCGACGTCTCGGCGATCGATTATCGCGAACTCGCGCCGTCCGACGTCAAGGCCCCCGCCCGGACCTGCATCATGGATATCGAGTGCGTGGACGAGCAGGGGTTCCCCGAGCCGGCGCGGGACCCGATCATCTGCGTCACCTGCTGGGACTCGTTCGACGAGGACTATACGACCCTCCTCTGGCAGCCCGGCGGGGTGCCGGGCGATGCGCCGGAACTCAGTCTCCACGAACAGCACCGGGTCGTCCGGTTCTCCGACGAGGTCTCGATGCTCCGCGGGCTCGTCGCCTATGTCAGGGAGCGCGACCCGGACATCCTCTCCGGCTGGAACTTCGTCGAGTTCGATATCCCCTACATCCTGCAGCGGATGGCGGCGCTCGGCCTCCGGGGCGAGGACCTCGCGCGCCTCCCCGGCCAGACCGAGCGGAACGCCGTCCGCGGGAGGGCGATCTTCGACCTGCTTGGGGCTTACCGGAAGATGCACCAGGCCCAGAAGGAGTCCTACCGGCTCGACGCGATCGCCGGGGAGGAACTCGGGGTGACGAAGGTCCGCTACACCGGGACGATCACCTCGCTCTGGCGGTCCGACCCGGCCCGGCTCGTGGAATACAACTGCCGCGACGTCGAGCTCTGCGTCGGGATCGACAGAAAAGACAATATCATCGAGTTCTACCGGGAGATCGCCCGGTACGTCGGGTGCCCGCTCGACCGGACGCTGAACTCCTCAAACGTCATCGATATCTACGTCCTGCGGAAAGCCTCCGGCACGTTCGTCCTTCCCTCAAAGGGCCTCGCCGCCGGGGACGAGTTCGAGGGGGCGACCGTCTTTGAGCCCGCCACCGGCCTCCGGGAGAACGTGGTGGTCCTCGACTTAAAGTCCCTCTACCCGATGGCGATGATGACGATCAACGCCTCGCCCGAGACGAAGAACCCGGATGGCGAGCTGCGGGCGCCGAACGGCATCCGGTTCTCCCGCGAGCCCGACGGGTTGACGCGGAGCATCCTCTCCGAACTCTTAAGCGAGCGCGACGAGCGTAAGCGCCTGCGCAACCAGTTCCCCTTCGGGTCGCCGGAGTACGTCCTCTACGACCTCCAGCAGAACGTCCTCAAAGTGATCATGAACTCCTATTACGGGGTCTCAGGCTACACCCGGTTCAGGCTCTACGACCGCGAGATCGGGTCGGCCGTCACCTCGGTCGGCCGGGCGATCATCAGGCACACCCGCGAGATCATCACCGGTCTCGGCTACACGGTCCTCTACGGCGATACCGACTCCTGTATGGTCCAGGTGCCGCCGGGGAGCCTCGAGGAGACGATCGCACGGGCGAGGGCGGTGGAGGAGCGGCTGAACGCGAGTTACAGCGACTTTGCGAGAACCGAACTCGGCGCCGATACCCACTACTTCTCCATCAAGTTCGAGAAGGTCTACCGCCGTTTCTTCCAGGCCGGCAAGAAGAAGCGCTACGCCGGGCACCTGGTCTGGAAGGAGGGCAAGGACGTCGACCAGGTCGATGTCGTCGGGTTCGAGATCCGTCGGAGCGACTCGCCGCAGATCACGCGGGAGGTGCAGCGCACCGTCATCGAGATGATCCTTCGTGGGGACGCGTTTGAGGATGTACGGGCGTACCTGCGCGACGTCATCCGGAAGTATCGGCGGGGCGAGTACTCTCTCAACGAGGCCGGCATTCCGGGCGGGATCGGAAAGAGCCTGGAGAGTTACGAGAACGACGATGCCCATATCCGGGGAGCAAAATACTCAAACGAGTATCTCGGAACCGACTTCAAGCGGGGCAGCAAACCGAAGAGGGTCTACATCAAGGCCGTCACCGCGAAGTACCCGCGGACGGACGTGGTCTGCTTCGAGTACGCCGACCAGGTGCCGTCCGAGTTCGTCGTCGACTGGGAGACGATGCTTGAAAAGACGCTCAAAGGACCCCTCTCGAGGATCATCGAGCCGCTGGGATGGGACTGGCACGACGTCGACCCCTCGCGGACGACGCTCTTTGATTTCGGGATGTGAGAAAAGTTTTTGAGGGGGCGCTTTACGCGAGGCCCCTCTTTGCGCGCTCTTCCTCGAGGAAGGCGCTCCTCTCGAGATTTCTGGACCAGGCGATCCGGCCGTCGACGACCTGCCAGTTACCCATCTCGAGAACGTCGATCCCTGCCGGGACCCTCGAGACGTTCGCTCCGCCGGGCACGACCAGGACAGCCTTATCGGCGGCACCGGCGCTCGCTGCAGCCTGGAGCGCCTCGACGGCACCTGCCGGGACCTCGGAGGCCATCTTCACGTTCACGAGCACCCGCTCCGTCTTGCCGGCGACCCGGCGGGAGAGCACGCATTCCGGCTGCACATTGCCGGCGGACCATGCGAACTGCCACCCCTCCCGCGGGGAGAACCGCCGGGCGAGGGTCTTCTGGACATCAAGATACGTAGAATCCTTTATGCCACCCATATCAATATCCTCTGCTCTACTGTATGGTCACGGTCGAATATAAGTATTATAGTTCTCTCTTCCCCGGCGGTTCTCCTTTCTCCCGGCCGGTGCGGTGACCGGCCCGGATGGTGCATGCGTACATTCTGGAGGAACACTTTTATGCTACCACCCGTAATATGCGGCGGGGTTTGTTGATATGGCAGAGGCAACGCAGACAGAGGCCGGGGTTGTGGAGGCGTACGAGAGGCTGGCACGTGAGGTTCAGAGCCGGCCCGAGAGCATCCCGAGCGCTATCCACAATCTTCTCCTGAAACTGGCGGAGACGCATCCGGGAGCAGTCTACTGGATCGTCCGAAAGTTCTACCAGGAGTACCTCCGGCTCTACGTCTCCGACACCGGGTACATCGGTATCGCGGACAGGTACGAGCCGGACCTGATGTACCCGGGGGATATTGCCCTCTACATGGTGCCGGAGAGCCCGAAGGAGGGCGACGTGGTCCAGATCTCCTTCACCGACAAGGATGAGGTGAGCGTCTACGTCATCCACGGCCGGGTCGTCAGGTACAACGAGGACCAGTCGATCCAGGTCGCCGACACGAGTACCGGGGAGGAGTACAAGGTCGTCGGCTGGAACATCCTCGGGACACTGGTCAAGGTCATTCCGTTCGGCTCCGACGCGTGGCAGGAGCTCTTCCCTGCATCCGGCGTCCCGAAGGACTGGGTGGCCACGTCGATCGAGGAGAACATCCGGTCGGTCCGGGAGTCGGAGGTTCCCGGGAAAGACGAAGCGGTCGCCGAACTCAAGCGCCGCCTGGAACAGCTCGTGTAGGCGCTCGCCGCACTCTTATTTTTCGCGGGGGCCCGGGTGTCTCCATCGCCCTATCTCCCGCCGGCCAACCTTTTTGAAGGAGGCATACCATCCTCCCGCATGAGACATCTGGCAATTGTCATCCTCGCCCTGCTGCTCATCCCGTCCGGTGCCCAGGCGCTCACCTTGCTCGGCGGAGACCGGGCACTGGTCGATGCTCCCATCTCCGACGACGTGGTCGTCTCCGGTGGAACCGTGACAGTCCGTGCCCCCGTCGACAGCCTGACGGCCGTCGGGGGCACGGTGACGGTGGATGCGCCGGTCGCCGGCGACGTCATCGCCGCGGGAGGGACCCTGATCGTCAACGGGGACGTCGGGGGGAAGGTGCTCGCCGCCGGGGGCGAGATCGAACTGAACGGGAACGCGACGAACGCTCTCGTCATGGGCGGTACGGTCCGGATCGGGAGGGACGCCGTCATAGAGCGCGATGCGGTGATCAGCGCGGGGGAGGTCGTGAACGAGGGATCGGTCCTGCGTAACCTGACCGTATCGGGCGCGACCTTCAGCAACACCGGGACGGCCGGAAACGTGACGTTCGAGGAGCAACAGGAGCCTGATACGGCATTGCCCGGCCTCTTTGCGGTGCTCTCCGCGATCGGGTTCCTCATCCTCGGTCTCCTCCTGGTGCGGCTTCTTCCCGGCCCGTTCACGGCGGTCGTCCGGGAGGTTGAGAAGAGCCCGGTCGTCCTGACCGTCCTCGGCTTCGTCGCGATCCTCGTCACGGCGATCCTCCTGCTGATCGTCGCCGTCACCATCATCGGTCTCCCGGTAGCGCTCGTCGGAGGACTGCTCTTCCTCGTCGCCCTCATGATCTCGTCGCTCTTTGTCGCATACGCCCTCGGCGACGTCATCGCCTCGCGGACGGGGTGGAAGCCGGGGCCCATGGCGATCTTCGTCCTGGGGTTCGTGATCCTGCAGATCCTCACCTTCATCCCGCTTCTCGGAGCGCTCGTCCAGGTCGTCGCGGTCAGCCTCGGCTACGGGGGGCTGCTCTACGCGCTCAGGAGTGCCTGGCCGCCCGGCGCGGGCAGGGGGGCGACGTAACCCCTCAATCTCCGGCAGGCCTGCGGGAGCCGGGAATCTCCGTTGGGCCGGTCCCGGCTCCCTCACCCTGCGGGGACCCGACCGGCTCTACCCGGGTCCCGGGGAGGACGACCAGATTGTAGGCATTATGGTCTTTGTTGAACCGGACGAGGACACCGTAGAGCCGGACGATATCGCCATAGGCGGGGCCTTCGAGCGCGTCGCGGTTCGTGCCGCGGAGGGTCGCCGGGACCACGGCGTAGACCTGGTCTGCAGGCGTCCCGTCGCAGACCTTGTAGACCTTCGTCCGGTTATCGCCGAGGTTCGCGGACATCAGCGCGGCGACGACGTTGATCTTCTTGTCCCGGTGCTGGCGGAGGTGGGAGAGGCGGGCGAACTTCGCTCCCGGCGGGACCCGGTAGGCGTGTTGTACCGAGGCATCCTTCCGCAGGAGCGCCGAGGCATACTTGATGTCTACGTTGATGAACCGGTAGCCATCTTTCCCCTCCGCGAGGCGCTCCATCAGCCGGGTCGGCCGGATGTCGCCCTTCTGCTCGAAGGTCCAGCACCGCGCGGGGTTGCAGGCGGTGCCCCAGATGAACGAGCAGGGACTGAAGACGGTGAGCCCCCGGTCTGCGATGGCGCGAACGGTCTGGCGCATCGCGGTTGCGTTGGCGAGGTCGGCGGGCTCCACGATGACGATCGTCCCGTCGGGAGCGAGCCGTTCGGCGAGAGCGGCGACGAGGTCGGCACGCTGGTCGATACTCATCTGGCGGAGCTCGCCGAGGACGTTCGAGAAGACCATGAGATCGATCTCACCGGGCAGGTCTTTTGCCGCGAGCGCTCCGATATCCGCGCGGATGAGCTTTTCCACCCGCACCCTGTCACCCATCGCCGCGGCTGCGGCCGGGACGAGGGCGTTGTAGGCCTCGAAGTGCTCTTCGGAGCGTTCGACGGCGTAGATATCAGCCGTTCCAGTCCCGATTCGCCCGAAGAGATCGATGACGGCGAGCGGCACCACGCCCGGCCCGGTGCCGAGATCGAGGATGCGCATGTGAGGTTTCGCGAGCCCGCGGCCGACGATCTGCCAGAGGATGTGCTCGAACTGCACCAGGTAGACCGGGGCGTGGTAGGCGAGATAGCCGAGGACCGGGTAGGCCTTCCGGTAACTCACCTGCCGCTCCTTCCAGTACTGGCTCTTCTGGGCGAGGATGGCGTTCTTCATCCGGTCGAGCACGGTAGCGTCGTCCCAGGGCTTGGCGGTCTTCTTCGCGATGTAGGACTCGACCAGTTCCTGGAGATAGCCGGGAACCCCGGGGTTCCGGAAGAACG
The DNA here is from genome assembly GCF_032842345.1 of Methanoculleus caldifontis. Taxonomy (NCBI): domain Archaea; kingdom Methanobacteriati; phylum Methanobacteriota; class Methanomicrobia; order Methanomicrobiales; family Methanomicrobiaceae; genus Methanoculleus; species Methanoculleus caldifontis. The sequence continues at coordinate 1,412,845 of NZ_WBKO01000001.1, forward strand.
CCAGCTGGCGCTCCCGCCCGGCTTCGTCGACCGCGAGACTCCCGCCGTCCGGGCGGCGGCCGATCACGTAGTCCTCGCCCGCGGGCCTGATGGCGAGGCCGAGGCTATCAAGGTGCGGGCGGAGGTCCGCGGCGAGGCGTTCGAGCGATTGCCCGGCTCCCAGGTCTTTTTGAAGTTCCGAGAGCCTGAACTCCGGCTCTGCGCCTGCACGGCGCTCCAGTGCTGCAACGATATCCCGCTCGCTCATGGCGTATCAGGTCGGCAGGATGGGTAATACAGGTTGCGGGAGGTGAGAAAGTGGTGAGGGAGGGGTCGGCGGCAGTTCGCCGGTCAGGGCGTGCCCGCGCCCCGCGCCCCCGCCTCCCGGCCGAGCCTGAAAGCCGCGGCGTTGACCTCGACGGTCTTTCTCGGGACGCACCGGCGCACCGCCTCTTCGAGGGTATCGGGCCGGAGCGGGATGAACCCGGACGCGGCGCCGAGCATCACGATGTTCTGCGAGAGGATGCTCCCCGCCTCCTCTGCGAGGCCTGCGGCGTCGATGCAGGCGACGTCAAGATCGGCGAGCGCGGAAAGGATGCTCTCCTCGTCGGGCACGTCCAGGTTCTGCTGGTAGACCGACGTGGGGACGACCAGGTTCCGGTTCACGATGAGCCTTCCTCCGGCCGGCAGGTAGTGGCGGTAGCGGAGGGCCTCGAGGAGGTCGAAGGCGATGAGGAGATCCGCCGTCCCCGGCGCGATCAGGGACCCGAACTTCCCGTCGATCCGGATGTGGCTCTCCACCGACCCGCCGCGCTGCGCCATGCCGTGGGTCTCGGCGCTCCGGACGGTCCGGTTCTCGATGATGCAGGCCTCGCCGAGGACATTCGAGGCGAGGACGGTACCCTGACCGCCGATTCCGACGATCAGGATGTCGAACGAGGGTTTCATTGCCGTCCCTCCATGCCGATCGCACCCGACGGGCAGATGTCTGCGCAGACCCCGCAGCCGGCGCAGAGTTCGGTGATCGTCGCGTTTTTCCCGGCAAACGCGATCGCCGGGCAGCCGAACGACCGGCAGACGCCGCAGCCGGTGCACCGCTCAAGATCGATCGCGTAGACCTTGCGTTTGATCCCGCTCTTCCGTGCGGTGATGACGCAGGGCTGTTTTGCGATGATGACCCGGACGCCTTTGCGCTCCTTTGCCTTCCGGAACGTGTCGAGGAGGACCGGGAGGTCGTAAGGATCGACGGTCTCGACCCAGGAGACCCCGCACGACCGGCAGATGGCGTCGAGCGATATCGGGGTGCTCTCGACGCCTGTCGCCGTCATTCCGGTGTTGGGGTTCGGCTGGTGGCCGGTCATGGCGGTGGTCCGGTTGTCGAGTATGACGACGACCATCTCGGCGCCGTTATAGACGGCATTCAGGAGTCCCGGCATTCCCGTGTGGAGGAACGTCGAGTCGCCGATGGTGCAGACCACAGGGTGCTCCTCCCCCGATCGGGCGATGCCGCTCCCGACGGTGATCGAGGCGCCCATGCAGATGGTAGTGTCCACCGCGCCGAGCTGGAGGCCGAGGGTGTAGCACCCGATGTCGCTTGGGAAGATGCCGTCGCGGAAGACCTTCCGCATCGCGTAGAACGTCGGCCGGTGCATGCACCCGGCGCAGAGGATCGGCGGGCGGGGCGGCACCCCCTGGACCGGGGCAGGTGCGGGGAAGGTCACGGTGGGGGCGATGCCTGCCTTATCGAGGACGGCAGAGACGGTCGCCGGGTTGAGTTCCCCTTCCCACGGCACCGTCCCGGTCGTCTTGCCGAGGACCTCGGTGGTTGTCGCCACCTGGCGGATCGCCTCCTCGACGACGGGGGCGAGTTCCTCGACGACGAGGACCTTCTCGTGCCGGTCGACGAAGGATTTGAGCCACTCCTCGTCGATGGGGTAGGCGCCGACGATCGCGAGCGAGACGTTGTCGGGGAGCACCTCCTGGACGTAGGCGGCCGCGACGCCGCTCGTGACGACGGCGGTCGTGCCCCGGACGGTGTGGCGGTTGTAGCCGAGTTCGACCAGTCGCCTTTGCAAGGGCTGTTGCTTCTCGTTCAGCTTCTTATGCAGCACCCTCGTGTGCGCGGGGATGACCACGTACTGCTTGGGGTCGCGCTGGAAGACGGCGGTCCGGTGTTCGGTCCCGACTGCGCCGAGCTCGACGTCGCTCTTTGAGTGGCAGATCCGGGTGGTGGGCCGGAAGATCACGGGGAGACCGAACTCCTCGGAGAGGGCGAAGGAGTCCCGCAGCATGTCGTGGGCTTCCTGGACCGATGAGGGGTCGAGGCAGGGGATCTTCGCAAAGTGCGCATAGCGCCGGGTATCCTGCTCGTTCTGGGAGCTGTGCGCGAAGGGGTCGTCTGCGCAGAGGACGACGAACCCTCCGGTCACCCCGGTGTATGCGCTCGTCATCAGGGGGTCGGCAGCCACGTTCAGCCCGACATGCTTCATGGTGCAGAGTGCGCGCAGTCCGCACCAGGCGGCGGCGAGCGCGTTCTCGAAGGCGACCTTCTCGTTCGTGGACCACTCCACGGTGAAGGGCCGCTCCTCCTGCACCCGGAGGATATCGATCACTTCCGATGACGGCGTTCCCGGATAGCCGCTGGCAAAATCGATGTTTGCCTCCAGGCATGCGTGAGCGATGCCCTCGTTTCCGAGTAGGTATCGTACAGCCATTGTTCTACTCAACTGTACTTCTATCATCGGTTTTCAACATAGCGCTTTGGATGCCAATCCAAAAAATTAAGTGCTTATATGCCAGATGCTGGAGGGAATTTTACCCGGGCCCGTAGCATAGCCGGTGGTGCACCCGGCTGATAACCGGGAGGTCGTGCGTTCGAATCGCACCGGGCCCATACTCTTTCTGTCATGCTTTTCCGGAACGGGCCCTATTTCGCCTGAGATTATGTGCGGTTCTGCCATCACCTCTCTCGCGGGTGGGGCGGCGACCTGTGTTGAGCTGCCGTCGGTATGCTATCCCGTGCGTGTTCTGCAATAATATCGTAATCAGGCGGTTCGGGAGCAGGGTTCCGGCGCAACCTTTATGTTGGTGATGATACAACATTTATAGGCACTAAGGTAATCCCACCGGGCCCGTAGCATAGCCGGTGGTGCACCCGGCTGATAACCGGGAGGTCGTGCGTTCGAATCGCACCGGGCCCATCCTTCTTTCCTTGGTTCTTTCCTTGAGATTGTTTCTGCCCGGTCAGGCTATCGAGCAATTTCTCTCCCCGGCAATCCACCCGCCCCTCGCACGATACCTGCTCCTTTTACGCTTTCGCGTGGAGATCTATCCCTATGTATGTTACCGGTCACGCAGCCGGGAGACTCCGGGGGACCTCCGGCAACCGCTTCGCGGGATACAGGAGGTCGCCGGCGTGAGCACCGTCGAGGTCCGGGGCCTCTCGCGGTCCTTCGACGGCCGCGACGTCCTCCGCGACGTCTCGTTCACCGTCGGGCAGGGTGAGATCTTCGGCTATCTTGGTCCGAACGGCGCCGGGAAGACGACGACCATCCGGATCCTGCTCGGCCTCCTCGCCCCCGGCACGGGGGAGGTCCGGGTCCTCGGGCGGGACCTTGCCGCCGACGACGATGCGCGCCGGAGGGTCGGGGTGCTCTTTGAGAACAACGGTCTTGCCGACCGGATGAGCGCGGCCGGCAACCTGGCCTACTACGCCGGCCTCTACGGTGTCGAGGACCCGGCGGAGAGGATCGACGAGCTCCTCGCCCTCGTCGATCTCGCCGACCGGCGGGACGATCCCGTCGGGACGTTCTCGACCGGGATGAAACGGAAACTCGGGATCGCCCGCGCCATCCTCCACCGTCCTGAAGTCGTCTTCCTCGACGAACCCTCTTCAGGCCTCGACCCCGGCGCGCAGAGGATGGTCCGCGACCTCATCCTCGAACTCTCCCGGCGGGAGGAGATGACGGTCTTTTTGAACTCCCACCACCTCGATGAGGTCGAGCGGATCTGCTCGACGGTCGCGATCCTTGCCGGCGGCAGGATCCGTGCCTTCGATTCGGTAGAAAACCTCACCGCGGCCTCCGGCCGCCCGGCCGTGACGGTCTCCCTCGCCGACCCGGCCGACCGCGCCCGCGCCTGTGAGACCGTCGGGAGACTGCCGTTCGTCACCGGGTGCGACGCCGACGGCGATAGTCTCCTCTGCACCCTCGCCGAACCCGGCGCGACCCCCGACCTCGTCGCGGCCCTCGTCGGGGCGGGGTTCCGGATCGAGGAGGTTTGCCGGTCGTCAAGGTCGCTTGAGGAGATCTACCTCGAACACGTCGGTTCTGCGGAGGGCGGGGCATGAGCACGTTTCGCGTCATCGCCGGCCGTGAGATGCGGCTCGCGCTCCGGAACCGGAGCGCCCTCATCGCGGCGCTCATCTTCGCCGTATGGTTCCCGGTCGTCTCGATCCTCGGGATCGCCGCGGGCGCCGGTGAGGACGCAGCGGTCATTACCGCCGGCATCGCCACGATCACCCTCCCGGTCGGGGTCTTTATGGGCTACCTCTTCTGCGCCGACGCCTTCCTCCGCGAGAAGCGGGACGGCTCCATCGAGACGCTCCTCTGCACCCCGGTCTCCCTCCGCCGCCTCTGGGAGGGGAAGGCCGCCGGGGTCGCCGTGCCGGCCTACCTGATGACCCTCGTCTCGGCCGCAGTGACCATCGCGGCTGTTTACACCCTGTCGAGCGCTCCCGTAGCCGGCGAACCCCTGCTCCTCCTTCACCTCGCGGTCGTCGTCCCGGTCTGGATCGTCGCTGCGGCCGGGCTCATCGGCGCGGCCCAGCTCGCGCTCGGGATGCGGGAGAACCAGATCCTCGGGTTCGTGCTGATATTCGGGTTCATCTTCCTGATCATCGGGCTCCAGCAGGTCGCACCGGCCGGGTCGGGCATCTCGGTGACGATGGAGGCAATCCTCGCGGCAGTCGGGATCGTGCTCCTTGCCCTCGCCCGCGTCATCGCCGGGAAGGTGACGAAGGAGCGGATTGTCAGAACAATTCCGTAAGGTATGGAACGGGCCGGTCTACTATTCGGCCACCGTCCCTTCCTTGAGATATCGGAGGACCGGGGCGAGGATCTCCTCGTTTACCGCGCCCGCTTTTGCCGCCGAGTTGCTGTTCATGGCGATGTAGGTGTCTCTCTCGGCCCAGTAGTAGAGGATTGTGTACGAGCCGTAGTAACCGCCGGTATGGCCGTAGAGGGTCAGGCCCTCCGATCCGTTCTGTTGCGCGAAGTATCCGTAACCGCATCCGACGCTCATCTCCCCGAAACCGGGGACCTGCCCGGACTTCTGCGACTGGGGGGAGGTGTTCTCCATCGCAGCAAGCGATGCCGGGCCGATCAGCGCCCCGGAGCGGAGTGCGCGGTGGAACCTGTTGAGATCGGCCGTCGTGCTCACGATATCCCCGGCGCCCCGGTCGAACTGGAGGTAGAGGTCGCTGAAGTCCAGAACGGAGCCGTCCTCTCCGCTCTCCTGGGCCCGCATGTGCGGTCCGGGGATGTGATTGGTCCGGTGGACGAAGGTGTCGTTCATCCCGGAGGACACGAGGATGTTGCGGGTGACGTAATCCTCGTAGGGGACGCCGGCCGCCTCATCGATGATCAGGGTCAGGAGGATGTAGTTCACGTTCGAGTAGGTGTAGTTCGTTCCAGGCGGGTAAAGGGGGCCGGCATCGAGGCTCTGGCGCATCCCTTCCTGGTAGGGGACGGGGGTGTCGGGGTTCTCGTACTCTTCGAAGACGATCGCGTCCTCGTCGTAGTCCGCGATGCCGCTCGTGTGATCGAGGAGCTGGCGGATCGTGATCGTGCTGCTCTCCGGGATCATCGCCGCCACGTCCGCCGGCAGCCGGCGGCCGATGGGATCGTCGAGCGAGAGTCTTCCGTCCTCGGCGAGCTGCTGGATGGCGACGCTCGTGAAGGTCTTCGTCACGCTCGCGATGATGAACCGCATCTCCGGCGTTGCAGGTCTCGCGGGAGAGAGCGAGGCGTTGCCGGCTGCATAGTTCCAGGTCCATTCCGGCGTCGAGATCTCGATCAGGGCGCCGGGGACGCCGGCGCTGACGACTCCGGCCGAGACGATCGACTCAAGGTCGGCAGATGTCGCCGGCGACGGGGGATTTTTGTAGGCATCGTCTGCTTCCTGCACGGGTCCGGCGCTCTGCATGCACCCGGAGGAGAGGATGGCCGCCGCTACGACGATACCGACGAGAAGGAGGATATGAAGCCTCGGATGTGGGAAGGAGGGCATAATCATTCCTATGAGATTTTTCACATATATGCCATCCTTTTCTTCCGGAGGAGCACTCGGCGTGCCTCTGCCGTCGAGCATCGGCTCCGGCCGTTCGGTGGCACCTCTGACGGGTTTGACGAGGAACATGTCGACTTTCGGAGTTGATCCGGCCCGTTGCGCGGAGTCCGGTGGGCGAGCCTCCCGCTGAGGGATATGGATTACGTCACCTGCGAGGGTCTCGCCGAGGAGCGCCGGGTCTACGGGGTGCTGCTCGGCGAGATCGCAGGGCTGCGGCAGAAGTAGGCCGCCTTCCTGCCAAAAAGAAGGTGTTTCCGGGCTCCCCGGAGGGCCGGTGCGCCTACAGCGTCTCGCTACCGTAGAGGTAGGGCCTGAGGGCCTTCGGGATGGTGACCGACCCGTCCTCGTTCTGGTAGTTCTCGAGGATCGCCCTTATCGCACGGGAGGTCGCGATCGCGGTGCTGTTCAAGGTATGCAGGTAGCGCTTCTCGGTGAACTCAACGGGATCGCGCACCTTGATGTTCAGCCGGACCGCCTGGTAGGCCGTGCAGTTCGAACAGGAGACCGCCTCGCGGTAGCACTCCTCCCGCGGCATCCAGACCTCGAGGTCGTACTTCTTCGCGGCGACGGTCCCGATGTCCCCCGTGCAGATCAGGACGACCCGGTAGGGGAGGCCGAGCTGCTGGAAGACCGCCTCGGCGTTCGCGAGCAGCTCCTCGTGGAGATCCCAGGACTGCTCCGGTGTCGCGTAGACGAACTGCTCCACCTTGTGGAACTGGTGGACGCGGAAGAGCCCTTTCGTATCGAGCCCGTGCGCCCCGATCTCGCGCCGGAAGCACGGGCTCAGGCCCGCCAGCCGGAGCGGCAGGCCCTTCTCCTCGAAGATCTCGTCGCTGTACATCGCGGCCATCGGGTGCTCGCTCGTCGCGATCAGGTACTCGTCCTCGCCGTCGACCTTGTACATGACGTTCTCGAAGTCGGCCAGATCGGTCACACCCTCGTATGCGGCCCGGTTCATCATGTAGGGGGGGATGATCGGGGTGTATCCGCGCTCGACGAGGAGGTCCATCACAAACCGCTGGAGTGCCATATCGAGGAGGGCGAGCCTCCCCTTCAGGAAGTAGAACCCGGCCCCGGAGATCTTTGCTGCGCGTTCGAAGTCCGCCCAGTCGTGCTCGACGGCGAGCGCCCCGTGGTTCTTCAGATCGAATGCGGGGATCCGCGGTTCGCCCCACCGCCGGACCTCGACGTTCTCGGTGTCGTCTTTCCCTACGGGGACGCTCTCGTGGAGGATGTTCGGGAGCCGCATCAGGCGGTACGTCACCGCTTCGGTGAGCGTATCGCGCTCCATCTCCGCCTCCTTGATCCGTCCGGGAAGACCCGCCGTCTCGGCGATGAGGTCTGCGGCATCCTTTCCCGCCTTTCTCGCCTGGCTGATCTCGCGGGATATGACGTTCCTCCGGTTGCGCAGGTCGCCGATCGCCACGGTGAGTTCCCGTGCCCTCCGGTCCATCTCCAGCACCTCGTCGATCCAGGTCAGCTTCTCGGTATCTCCTCTCTTGATGAGGTCTGCCCTGACGACATCGGGGTGCGCACGAACGAACTTCAACTCAAGCATGCTGTCTCTCTGTACATACTTTCGCCATGACGGTATATGGTCATGTTGCCCTCCCTGCAGGATGAGTGCGGGTGGCCTGCAGAAGAGCGCGTCCGGATCGCGTCCCGCCGCTCCCGCTCGAAACCGACCCCTTATAATTCCCGGTGCGCTAACTCATGTAGCATGGATAAGAACCAGAGGATCGTCCTGGTGGCGGGGGCTCTCATCACGCTGGGCCTGTTCTTCATCAACGTCTTCTTCGCCCTCATCGCGCTGGTCTGCGTGCTCGCCCTCCTGATGAGCATCCGTATCATGGGGGAGACTGGCAGCTTCCCGCTCGTCACCGTAGACCTCTCCGAGGATGCCCGCGAGGTCATCGTCACCAATACCGGCAATGCGAGAGCACAGAAGATCCGTGTCGCCCTCGTTCCGATGAACATCGATTTCGAGGTCCCCTCTCTCGAGCCGGACGAGGAGTCCGGGTTCAGCCTCGGCACCATGATCTCGGAGGCAAAAGCAGTCGTCTCCTACGAGGATGCCGCCGGCAGAAAGCATACCCGCTCGTACCCGCTCACGGCGCTCGGGGCCGGGCGCGACCCCACCGAGCCGATGTTCCCGATCTTCGGAAGCCGGTGAGGTTACCTGACGGCTTGGGGTGCCGGGAGTCCGTCGGGCGCCCCCTGTCTGTCGCGTATACCCCCGTGCATCCGGCCGGATCCCGGGGGAAAAAAGCGGGTTTTAGGATCTGAGGTAATCGAGCGTCCGCGCGAGTGCGGCCGTCAGTTCCTCTTCCTTCTGCGCATATTCAAAAAGCGCCCGGTAGAGCATGACGACGAGGTCGTAGCCGTAGACCTCGAAGGTCTCCTCCGGTGTCAGGGGAGAGAGGCAGGAGTCGACCCGGATCTCGGTGTTGGTATACATCACCTCGTAGAAGTTCCCGTCCGCGGAGAGGACGCATATCTGGGCATGGACCGGCATGGTCGGATCGTCCGGGCGATATGGGAGCGGATCGGTCTTGCCGAGGACGATCATCTTCTTCTCGTAGTAATCCTGCTCGTAGAGGTCTCCGGAGGCCTCCCGCTTTGCGCGCCGGAGCATCTCAAGGCCGATCCTTTCTACGGCCGGCGCCGTATCGGCGGCCATCCGCGCAAGGAGAGGGCCCATACTCTCCCGAACCTTCCCGGCCGACTCTTCCTTCTTTGCCTGCAGATCCTCGAGAGTCTCAAGGAGCCGGGCGTATCCCTCTTCGATGATCGGATCCATTGCTCACCTACTCTTGCGCCGGCCGGCATAAGCGCACCGGTTTGCCCTTTCAGTCGCCCTGCCGGAGGCGCTCGATGCCGAGGGCCCCCGCATACGCGACCGTGCTCACCAGGATGATCGTCGCCCCCGACGGGACGTCGATGAGGTAGGAGAGCCCGATCCCCGTCACGGTGAAGACGATGCCGAGGACGACGGCAAGAAGCATCATGCTCCAGATCCGCGTGGTGTAGAGGCGGCTGATCGCCGCCGGGAGCGTGAGGAGCGCGATCACGAGGATGATCCCCACCACCCGTATCAGCATCACCACCGTGAGGGCGATCAGCACGAGGAGGAGGAGCGAGAGCCGCTCGACCGGCAGGTTCATGACCGTCGCGTAGTCCGGGTCGAAGGTGACCGCCTGGAGTTCCCGGTAGAGAAGGGCCACGACGGCGACGATGATGGTGACGAGGACCGCCATCAGCAGGATATCGCCCTGCGGCACGAGGAGGATGTTCCCGAAGAGGTAGGAGAAGAGGTCGGGGGCGAACCCCGGTGTCAGGTAGACGAAGAGGATCCCGATAGCCATCCCTGCCGCCCAGACGGCGCCGATGAGCGTGTCCATCTTCTGCCGGGCACGGAGCTCGAGCGCGCCCATCCCGAGAGCCGTGGCCACGGTGAACCCGGTCGCGCCGAGGAGCGGGTCGATCCCGAGGTAGTAGCCGAGGCCGATCCCCCCGAAGGCCGCGTGGGAGATGCCGCCGCTGACCGAGACCATCCGCCGCACCACGACGTAGGTGCCGATGATCCCGCAGGCGACGCTCGCGAGCGCCCCGGCGATGAGCGCGTTCCTGAAGAACTCGTACCCGAGCACTTCGAGCATCTTACTCCTCCCGCGAGTGCTCCGGAAAGACCCGGTGCGGGACGCCGTGGGCGATCAGGTCCACCGGGCAGTGGTACGCGGCTTCGAGCATATCTGCCGTGATCTCGTTCGTGTCGTGCGTATAGAGGCGCCGGTTTAAGCAGGCGACCCGGGTCACGCGCTCCGGGATCACCCCGATGTCGTGGGTCACGAGGACGATCGCCATCCGGTCGCGGAGCCGATCGAGGATCCCGTAGAAATGGGCCTCCGTCGGGGCGTCCACGTAGACCGTGGGCTCGTCGAGGAGGAGCACCTTCGGGTCGCCGACGAGCGCCCGGGCGATGATCGCCCGCTGCTGCTCGCCGCCGGAGAGGTCGCGGATCTGCCGGTCGGCAAGGCCCGCGATGCCCATCGTCTCGAGCGCCTCCTCGGCCCGGGCCTGGTCTTCCTCACCGTAACGCCTTGGAAAGCGGGTGATGCGGCCGAGCCGGCCGGAGAGGACCATCTCCCGCACGGTGATCGGGTAGTCGAAGTCGAACGTCCGAAACTGGGGGACGTAGCCGAGGTTCTTGCGCATCGCCGCTCCGGTGCCGCCGAGGACCCGGATCTCGCCGCGGGAGGGGGGGAGGAGGCCGAGGATCACCCGCAGAAGCGTCGTCTTCCCGCCGCCGTTCGGCCCGATGATCGCGTAGAACTCCCGCGGGTGGACGGCGAGGCTCACGCCCTCGAGCACGGTCCGGCCGTGCAGCCTGACCCAGACGTCGTCTACCTCGATCACGGGACCGTCGCTCATGGGCTCCCGCTCTCCGCAAATGCCGCCGCCACGTGCCGCATGTTCGCGAGGTAATCCTTCTCGAGCGGACTTATCAGCACCACGGTCCCGCCGATCTCCCTCGCGATCACCTCGGCGCTCCGGGTGGAGTGCTCGGGCGACGCGAAGATCGTCCTGATGCCTTCCTCCCTTGCCTGCGAAACAAGGTGCTCTATCCTCTGCGGGGAGGGCTCTTTGCCCTCGCTCTCGATCGGGACCTCCTGCAGGTCGTAGTCCCTGGCGAGGTAGGCCCACGACGAGTGGTAGACCATGACCTTCTTCACCCCCGATTCGGCGATCGCATCGGCGATCCCGGCGTCGAGGGTGTCGAGTTCCGCCAGGTATGCTTCTGCGTTCCGGCGGTAGGCGTCGGCGTTCTCCGGGTCCGCCTCAATGAGGGCCTCGCGGATGTTCTCGACCATGACCTTCGCGTTCCGCGGGGAGAGCCAGATGTGCGGGTCGGTCCCGCCGTGGTGGTGCCCCTCTTCTGCGTGGTGGTGCTCTCCGGCCGAGATCAGGTCGATGCCGCGCGAGCAGTCGACGACCAGCATGTCGGGGTTTAAGGAGGCGATCTTATCCTTCCAGGCGAGCTCGAACTCTATCCCCGACCCCACCGGGGCGTAGACGTCCGCCTTCGCGACGGAGGCGAGGATGCCCGGCGGCGGTTCGTAGGTGTGCGGGTCGGCCCCCGCCGGCACCAGCAGGACCACGTGGACGTTCTCGCCCCCCACCCGTTCCACGAACTCCTGCTCGGGGGGTATGGTGACTGCGACGACGATCTTTCCGTCCTCTCTCTGTTCGGTTCCGGTGCACCCCGCCGAGGCTGCAGCCAGCAGAAGGACTGCCAGTGCGGCGCAGGCGAGCGATGACAGGGTTCGCCTGCCCTTATCCTGTGATGCCACGCGTCTCCACCTCCGGATTTGGTGTGAGTCTAAACATTCCCCTCTCCGGGTGTAAAAATGTTGTGCCGTCACCCCTGACGCCCGCAGGAAGGGCAGCAACAGTGGTCGTGCTCGATCTCCCCGCAGCCGCTCATCATCGGATGCCCGAGCGAAGAGCAGATCCTGTTCGTGAGATCCTTTGAGAAGCACTGCTCGATCCTCTCCGCCTCCCTGCAGGCTTCGTCGGGTTCGAGACCGTAGCGGCTGAGGACCAGGGCGACGATCCGGTGACGCCGGAGCAGGAACCGGGCGTAGTCGGTGCCGGCGGGAGTGAGCCGCACCCCGTGGTAGGGCGTATGCTCGATGTATCCCGCTTTCGCTATCTCCGTGAGGGCTTTTGTCACCGTCGAGGGCGCGACCGAGAACCTGACGGCGATCTCGGTCGTCTTCACGACGTCGCCCTGCATATGGATGAACTTGAGGTATTCGGCCTTCTTTGAGGAGAGTTCGTGCCCGCTGATCCCCTGCATGGGGGAATGGTATGACTCTCCCGGAAGAAAAATTTTCGGTAGGGCTAAACTTTATGGCCGGCCCCGTCCGGGATCAGCTCCCCGACGACGTAGTGCCGCCGGTTCTCCGTGATCACCGCTCTCCCCGAGAACCCGAACGGCAGGTCCTCTCTCACGACGACGTTGAGGTAACAGGGACTGCGGCAGATCGTCGAGCCCGGAGCGTTCTTCTCGGTCGCGACGACCGGTATCTCCCTCCCGATCCAGCGCTCGTTGTAGCGGTCGTAGATCCGGTTTGCCTCTGCAAGCAGTATCCGGGACCGGTCTTTCCGTATCCGCTCGGGAAGGTCTTTGAAGGCCGCAGCGGGCGTCCCCGGCCGCCGGGAGTAGCGGGTGATGTTCACCTTCACGAACGCCGCACGCTCGAGAAGTCCGAGCGTCTCACGGAACTCCTCTTCGGTCTCCCCCGGAAACCCGGTGATGAAGTCGGACGAGATCATCATCTCCGGGTAGCGCTCCCGGAACGCATCGACGATCCGGATCACGTCGGCGGCAGAATAGCCCCGCTGCATCCGCTCGAGAACGGTATCGGAGCCGGACTGGACGGGGAGATGGAGGAACCGGAAGACCTTCTCGCCTGCGCAGGCGTCGATGAGGGGGTCGAGGATCCCGAGCACCGAGGCCGGGTGCATCATCCCGAGCCTGACGGCGAACCGCCCGGGAACCCCTGTTATCGCCTGGAGGAGGTCGGGGAGCGATTCGCCCCGGTCGAGCCCCCAGGCGGCCACGTCCTGGCCGGTCAGCTGGATCTCGTATGCGCCCGACGCGGCAAGGCCACGGACGGCGTCGAGGATCTCGCCTGCGGATGCGCTCTTGAGCCTTCCTCGTGCGAGCCGGGTGATGCAGTAACTGCACCGGCCGAGGCACCCGCTCGCCACCTGCACCACGCCGATCGCTCCCGCACCGGGGGTGCCGACGGTGCCGGAGCGCTCGTGGATCTCGTCGGGGTGGATGAGGTGTGGGGTGCAGACCGACCTGATCCTCTCCATCTGGACGAGCGGCATGCACCCGGTCACGTAGAGGTCCCGGTCCGCGAAGACCGCAAGGCGCCGGAGCATCTTCCTCTCCGTCGCATCGATCACCGTGCAGGTGTTGACGATCACGGCCTCCGCGTCGTCCGGCCCGGTCAGCGTGCAGCCGAGACCTTCCAGTATCGCTTCGAGCCTCCGGGTATCGGCGTGATTGTAGGTGCAGCCGTAACTCTCGATGTAGATCGCTCTTCCCCGCAGGTCTTCAAGGGTCATGATGATCGACTCCCCGCGCGCGGCGGACGGCCGGCCCGGCCTTCCGACGGTCCGGTCCCCTCGCTCGCGGAAGGATGTTTTATCTCTCTCCCGGCCGGTTTTGTGCGGAGCACAATACTTAACCGCTGATATTACAACTTCTCTATTCAATGATTAAAATAGGGTTGCTGGGATGCGGCAACGTCGGGCATATTATCGCTGCGCACGCCGAGAGCATCCAGATTGTTGCGGTCTTCGATATCATCCCCGGCCGGGCGGCGGAGCTCGCGGCGCTCTGCCGTGCCCGGCCCTATACGGACTTCGACGCCTTCATGCGGGAGGACTTCTCGATCGTCGTGGAAGCCGCCTCCGTCGATGCCGTCCGGCGCTACGGAGAGGCGGTTCTCCGGGCAGGCCGGGATATCGTCGTCCTCTCCGGGGGAGCACTCGCGGACGAGGAGTTCCGCGAGCACCTCGTCGACGTGGCACGCGAGGCCGGAAAGAAGATCCGGATCCCGAGCGGCGCCATCGTCGGGCTCGACAACCTCAAGATCGGCCAGGTCTCGCCGCCGACAAAACTGCTTCTGCGGACGACGAAGCCCCCGGCCTCGCTCGGCCTCCCCGTCACGGAGCGGATGGAGATATTTAAGGGGCTGGCGCACGATTGTATAAAGCAATACCCGAAGAACATCAACGTCGCTGTAGCGCTGGGACTCGCTGCCGGCAGGGACGCCGACGTGGAGCTCTGGGTCGACCCTGCAGCGGAGAGGAACGTCCACGAGATCTTCGTCGAGGGCGACTTCGGAGACATCTACGTCCGGGTCAGGAATGTCCCGAGCCCGGACAACCCTGCGACGAGTTATATGGCAGCCCTCTCGATCCTGACGCTCTTGAAGAACCTCGAGAACCCTCTGGTGGTGGGGACATAGCAATGGACCAGGAGATTCGTGCGCTCAAAGCCGAAAAGAACGCCGTCGTCATGGCGCATAACTACCAGCCTCCCGAGATCCAGGCGCTCGCCGACGTCGTGGGCGACAGCCTCGAACTCGCGGTGAAGGCGAAAGAGAGCCGGGCGGACCTGATCGTCGTCTGCGGCGTCCGGTTCATGGCCGAGACGGCGAAGATCCTCAACCCGGAGCGGAAGGTGGTCATCCCGGTAAAGGACGCGGGCTGCCCCCTTGCCGACTTCCTGACCCCCGACCTGATCAGAGAGGCGCGGGGGCGGCACCCCGATGCGGCCGTTGTGGTCTACATCAACAGCACGGCGGAGAGCAAGGCGCTTGCCGACATCACCTGCACCTCCGCAAACGCGGTCAGGGTCGTCGCGTCGCTCCCAAACGATACGATCCTCTTCGGGCCCGACGCGAACCTCGCTGCATACGTCCAGCGGCAACTCCCCAAAAAGACTATCATCCCTCTGCCGCCCGGCGGCCACTGCTACGTCCACGCCGGGTTCACCCTTGCCGACGTCGAGTCAGCCAGAACGATGGGCGGCAGGATCGTCTGCCACCCCGAGTGCCCGCCCGAGGTCCAGGCAGAGGCCGATCTCATAGCCTCCACGGGTGGCATGGTCCGCGGGGCCGCCGCCGGCGGAGACGAGCCCTGGTCGGTCTTCACCGAGCGGGACATGGTCTCCCGTCTCCGGACCCTCTACCCCGGAAGGGTCTTTTACGAGAAACCCGAGGCTATCTGTGCCGATATGAAGAAGATCTCCCTCGCCGACCTCCGGCGGGCGCTTGAGTCCGGGGAGCACGAGGTCGTCCTCCCCACCGAAGTCATGGACCGGGCACGGCAGGCGATCGAGCGGATGATCGCCGTCGGGGCGTGAGCGGCATGATCCCGATAGAAGACCTGCTCCGGTTCATCCGTGAAGACGCACCGTGGGGCGACGTCACCTCCGAGACGGTCGTCCCCGATATCGCCTGCCGGGCGGTGGTCCGGGCGAAGGACCGGGGAATCGTCGCCGGCCTTGAAGAGGCGCGAAGGCTCTTTGAGCACTTCGGGGTCACGGTCCGCGAGCATACCGTCGACGGCAGGAAGGTCGCGCCGGGTGAGATCCTCCTCGAACTCGACGGGCCGGCGAGGGCGGTCCTCCTCGTCGAGCGGACGGCGCTCAATATCGTCGGGCGGATGAGCGGGATCGCGACCCGGACCCGGGAGGCGGTCGATGCCGTCCGTGCGGTCTCGCCGCGGGTCCGGGTCGCCGCCACCCGGAAAACTGTACCGGGGCTCAGGATGCTCGACAAGAAGGCGGTGGTGCTCGGCGGGGGCGATCCGCACCGCTACTCTCTCTCGGACATGGTCCTGATCAAGGACAACCATCTCGCCCTGGTGCCCCTCCCGGAGGCCGTCCGGCGGGCGAAGAGCGAGAGCCTCTACCGGACGGTCGAGGTGGAGGTCGAGACCGTCGAGGAGGCGGTCATTGCCGCCGGTGCCGGGGCCGATATCGTCCTGCTCGACAACATGACGGCAGACGCGGTCCGTGAGGCTGTCCGGGTGCTCACCGACCGGGGCCTCCGGGAACGGGTGGCGCTCGAGGTCTCCGGGGGCGTCGCCGCCGCCGACCTTGCCGGGTACGCCGTAACCGGGATCGATATCATCAGCATGGGCGCGCTCACCCATACCGTCAGGAACTTCGACGTGAGCCTGGATATTCTAAAAGGGGCAGGGACGGTCCGGATTCCGTGACCGCCGCCGGGAGACGGGCGGGGATCAGGAGATCTCCGGCGTCTCCTCCATCGTGAGTTCGTCGAGAAACGGCATGACCCCTTTGACGTAGGGCACGGAGTTTCCTTCCCGCATCGTGATCTCCCCGTAGGCAACGATCTCCACGACCAGCGGGAGTTCGTCCAGGCGGCGGGTGAAGAGGGGGTCCGACTCGGCGGCGAACTGGAGGAACGCCTCCAGCCTGATGAACGGGCGTTCGAGGTCCGGGACATCCTCGTACTCCTGCAGGTCTTTTCGGAGCGTGGAGTCCCGGGCCAGATCTTCCTCGAAGTAGAGAAAGACCTGGAAGTTGTGGCGTTTTCCGAGCGTATTCAGATCCCTGATGTCGATCTTCGCCCCCGGGGCGATACCAAGACGTTCCAGGTCCGGGGGAAACGCCGTACCCTCCGGTGTGCCGGTCGGACTCTCCATACTATGGTGATGGCCGGGAAAGTAGAAAAATGCACCTCCCTGCCGGGGCGCCGGGCCGGGCAAAACCTTATACTCCGGCGGCCCAAGATGGGCCGGAGGTAGCCTATGGCAGGGAGGGATTCGTCGATACCGGGAGACGAGACCGGCGGCCCCGGCAGGGAGACGAGGCTTCATCGTTACCTCGCCATGCTGGAGTCCGGAGACCTCAACGACCGCTGGCGGGCCGCGGAAGCCCTCGGTGAGATGGGCGACCGGCGTGCGGTGCAGCCCCTGATCCGGGCGCTGGACGACGAGTTCGTCGACGTGCGGTGGAAGGCGGCGAAAGCCCTCGGCCTCCTCAACGACCGCGAATCCGTGCTCCCGCTGATACGGGGCCTGGAGGATAGGAGTCCCTGGGCCAGGGCGGGGTCGGCATGGGCGCTCGGCAAAATCGGCGATCCCCGGGCGGTCGAACCGCTGATCCGGGTGCTCGGCGATGAAAAACCCCGTGTCCGGATCACGGCGGCCCGGGCGCTCGGCCGGATCGGCAACCCGCGGGCCCGGGAACCCCTGGCCCGCCTCCTCGGCGACGCAGACCGCGATGTCAGGGTTGCCGCCCGGGAGGCCCTCGACGACATCCCGACCGAGCGGGAGATCCCGAGTGTCTGACGGGCAGCCGCCCGGGGTTTGAGCAGATCCCTGGTGCTGGATGCCGGTAGTGGCGTCTCCGTTTCGCATGTGTTTATAACATAGTAACGACCTCTCTTATCTGGCCGATTATTACGATCAGTTTATATACTCATTCTGGTGTCCGGGGGTACGTCATATGGATCTCTTCATGAAATGTGCAATTGAGGAAGCAGAGGCGGGGCTGCAGGAAGGCGGGATTCCCATCGGTTCGGTGCTGGTGCGTAACGGCCGGATCGTCGGGCGGGGGAGAAACCGCCGGGTCCAGTGCAACGATCCCATCCTCCACGCTGAGATTGACTGTCTGAGAAACGCAGGGAGGATCGGCTCATACGCCGGCTGTACGCTCTACTCGACGCTGATGCCCTGCTACCTCTGTGCGGGAGCGATCGTCCAGTTCGGGATCGGCAAAGTCGTGGCGGGAGAGTCGACAAACTTTTCCGGGGCACGAGAGTTTCTCGAGTCCCACGGCGTCGAGGTCCTCGACCTGGATCTCGATGTCTGCAAGGCGATGATGGGGACGTTCATCGAGAAGCATCCCGAGCTCTGGTATGAGGATATCGGAGATCTGTGAGGAGGAACTATGGCTGAAAGTCCGGTGCTTCGCTACGCCGCCGTTGCGGTCGTCTTCCTCCTCATCGGAGCCGGGATAGCCCTTGCGGCCGCACCCCGGTCCGCCGGGTCCGGTGATGACGCCGGGGCCGACCGGGATACGCTCTTCCAGGTCTCGACGATCGATGCGCTCCTGCAGGGCATGTACGACGGCAGCCTGACGTTCGATGAACTTGCAACGTACGGGGATCTCGGGATCGGGTGCGGCGACCGGCTGGACGGGGAGCTCGTCGGCGTCGACGGGGAATGGTACCTGATCCGGACCGACGGCCGGGCCTACCCGGTCACCGGGAGCGCGACGACGCCGTTTGCGGCCGCGACCTTCTTTGACCCGGACCTCACGATCACGGTCGGGGAGCCGACCAACCTGACCGGGTTCGGGCGCCACCTGGAGGCAGAGCTCCCGTCCAGGAACCTCTTTTACGCGATCCGGATGGATGGCACCTTCCCCAGGGTCGTGACCCGGAGCGTGCCCGTCCAGGAGAAGCCTTACCCGCGGCTCGCCGACGTGACGGCAAACCAGACGGTCTTCACGTTCGAGAACGTCACCGGGACCGTCGTCGGGTTCTGGGCCCCTGAACTGGTGAAGGGGATCAACGTGCCTGGCTACCATCTCCACTTCATCACGAGAGACCGCACCGCCGGCGGGCATCTGCTCGATATGACGGTGCCTGAAGACAGCGTCGTGCAGATCGACGTCACGACGAACTTCACCATGGTCCTCCCTGGGGCCGGCGACTTCTGGACGGTCGACCTATCAGACGATCTCTCAGACGACCTCGAGCGGGTTGAGAAATAGTCCCTGCCCGTCAGTGAGGCGCTCCCGCTCCCCCTGCTTTTTTCCCCTCGTATAAAGACCGCGCCGCCCGGCACGTTCTCCCTGGAACGGGAAGAGACGGAACGCGGGGTGCCCCTGCCGGAAAAAAGTAGATGGTTACCGGACGATCAGCAGCGGCGGCCTGACCGCGCCGCCGATCCCCTCGATCAGGGCGCTGAGCCGGGTCTTCCCGCTCCTGCCGAAAGCGCCCATGACGACCAGCCCGTAGCCGTTGGAGTTCGCCTCTTTGAGCACCTCATCCCTGGCGTTGCCTTCCACGACCTTCGCGGAGGCCCGGACCCTCTCTCCCGCTGCGCGGGAGATGATGTGGCTCTGATCGTCCTGAATGCTCTTACGCATATCGGCCCAGATCCGGCCTTCGTAGTCCTTCAACTGGGCACAGATACCGCTCTGGGCGCAGAAGTTGAACGCCAGCGCCTTGGCCTCCGCGATATCCAGCACCGAGAAGAGGACTATCTCGGCGTTCTTCCGCTTTGCCAGTTCAATCGCGTGGAAAGCCGCTTTCTGGCTCCACTTCGAACCATCGATGAGCACGAGAATCTTCATGTCACTCACACCGCAAATTTCAGCCAGAGCATAACGAATCCTACTGCCACCGTCACGAAGAGGACCAGCATCCCGACCTTCAGGAACTCGATGAAGGAGATGTTGATCCCCTCACGCTCGGCGATACCGATGACGACCACGTTTGCCGACGCCCCGATGGCGGTCCCGTTTCCGCCGAGGCACGCACCGAGGGCGAGCGACCACCAGAGCGGGTAGACGTCCATCGTCGTTCCCATGTCGTGGATGAGCGGGATCATCGCCGCGGTCAGGGGGATGTTGTCCACGATCGCCGAGGCGATAGCTGCAAACCAGGCCACGATGAACATCGCCTCGCCGGTCGAGTCGACGTTCTCGACCATCACCGAGGCGATGCTCGAGATGATCCCGGTCTCGACGAGGGCGCCGACGATGACGAAGAGCCCGCCGAAGAAGAAGAGGGCCGGCCACTCGATCTTCTCGAATATCTCCTCCGGCGACTGCCGGCTCCAGAAGAGGATGATCGCCGCCCCGATCAGGGCCACCTCCGCAGGTTCAAGCCCCATCGCCGGATCGACGAACGGCAGGACGACGTGCAGGAACTCGCCGATCCTGTCGTGGATGAAGAAGAGGAAGACCACGAAGGCGATGACGGCCACCGACTTGTTGAAGAGCGACCGATCGACGATCGCCGCCCGCTCGTCGAGGCCGTCGAGCGTCCGGACCATCTCTTTCCGCTCGTCGGGGCTCACCCTCATCGAGCGCCCGTAGATGACGTACATCATCAGGAGGAGGATCACCATGTTGACGATCATGATGGGGCCGAGGTGGATCAGGAACTCGTTGAAGGTCAGTCCCGCCGACGACGCGATCATGATGTTCGGCGGGTCGCCGATGAGCGTCGCGGCCCCGCCGACGTTGGAGGCGAAGATCTCCGTGACCAGGAACGGGATCGGGTTGAGGTTCATCACCCTCGCGACGTAGAGGAGCATCGGCGTGAGGAGAAGGACGGTGGTGACGTTGTCGAGGAACGCGCTCACCACCGCGGTCACGAGCGCAAAGAGGACAAGCACGCGGATGGGACTCCCTCTCGCGAGTTTCGTCGTCTTTATCGCGATGAACTCGAAGAGACCGCTCCCGCGGGCGGTGTTGACGATGATCATCATCCCGAGAAGTAAGAAGATCGTCCCGAAATCCACATGTTCGAGAAGCGATTCCCACGGGACGATCCCGAGGAAGACGACGATCGCCCCCCCGAGCATGGCGGCAACCGCCCGATGGATCCTCTCATCGATGATGAGCGCATAGGTGAAGAGAAAGACCGCTACGGCGATCAGTGCAAGTGCTTCCATTCAGGCACCGTCAGTAGATGAGCGCAGGCGTCTCAACCTGCTGGCAGATGCGCAGGACGACCGGGCTGATGGAGTCGCTGGTCGCTTCACCGTCGGCATAGCACCGGCAGAGCGCCACCATGTCGTGGTTCTTTGCCATGCGGATGACGTCGTCGCCCTTATGCCCGACAAAGATCCGCGTCCGGGTCGAGAATCCGTGCTCTTCGAGCCTTGCCGCCGTCTTATCGAGGATATTCCTGCCAGTCTCTTCCTTCCTGGCCCGGAACTCTTCCGCGGCTGCCTGGTCGAGTGCCTGCTCGAGGATCGCGACCACCGTGGCATCGGTGATATAGGCGAGCGAGATGGTGGCATTGTAGGCAGAGAGCACGTCCATGGCTTCGTCGGTGAGATCATGGACGAAGAGGTCGAGCGGCATCAGGATAGACCGGACCTCCGGGACGAGCGTCTCCTCGTCGGTCAGCAGAAACTCGCTGTAGTCCTTGAGGACCGCATCGTAGCGCCTCCCGACGATGTCTTTGAACTTTCGCTGAATCAAGGAAGAAGAGTATCCCATCGCAGATCACTCCTAGGTTTTCCGGAACAGTCGTTTAATACTTTTGCTCTGCCGGGCCGGCAGGGCTCTTCCTGCCCTGCCGGGAGAAGGGGAGTGGAGATCGCGGCAGGAGAGGGACAACGGGGCTTGCAGTCACTCCTTTCCCCGTAACCCGGGCGTCTCCGTGCAGGCCGGACAGAGCATCTTCCTCTTCCGGTCCAGTTCGTCGAGCGTCCGCGGCCGGAACATCACGCACTCGGGGTTATCGCAGTGGTCGAGGCCGAGGAGGTGCCCGATCTCGTGCGCTCCCTCCTTTGCGGTCCGGTCGATCAGGTCGGCATCGTCCGGTCTCCTGCCGTAGTACTCGTTCCCGAAGCGGGCGGTCGAGACGACGGCGACACCGCTCGCCGGCCTTGCGAGGCCGAAGACGAAGTCGCACGCACCGACGTAGAGGTCGCGGGAGGTGACGAGGAGCAGCGGGCCGGAGATTGCGTACCTGCGGGTGACGGTGTCCTGCAGGCGATCCAGGATCTTTTGAGCATCGTGCTGGTTGCGGTTTCTGTCGTAGCCGTCGATGAGGAGCGGGTACTCGACGAACCTCGTCTCTCGACCCAGGATCATCGTGATCGACCGGGCGACCGGGAGTTCGAGGCCTTCCGGCGCCTGACGGTCCCAAAGAATATTGATGCCCATTACCTAATCTCTGGGTAATGTGTCAGTATAAACATATTGAACGGAGTATCGGGGAGTATATCGCCGCCCGCTATCGCCGTGCCGTGGAGGTGGGGATCGGCAACAACCCCGACGCTGCGCGGATCGTCGCGGCTGCCGGGGCCCTCGCCCTCTGCACCGACATCCGGCCCGGCATCCGGCACGAGGGTCTCACTGTCGTGACCGACGACGTCTTCGAGCCCGATCTCCGGCTGTATGCGGGTGCGGACCTGATCTACGCCGTCCGCCCCGGCGTGGAGATGGTCCCGCCGCTGATTGCGCTTGCCCGCCGGATCGAGAGCGACCTCCTGGTCTACCACCTGGGGTGCGAGATCTACGAGGACGGCGGCGAGGTCCTGGACTGCGGCCCGGTCCTCCTCCACCGCTACCACCGCCGCCCTTAAAAGAGCGTCGCCTGGCCCGGCGGAGGGTTCTCGCGGGTCTCTTTCGTATCGGCAGGAGGTTCTTCGTCCCCGGCCTTCCTGCCCTTCTTCTCCTTCGTGGGCGCTTTCTCTTTGCCGGACGTCTTCTTCTCTTTCGCCTTCTCCTCTTTTGCCACGTCCTTGACCACCTTCGCGGCCCGGGTTTTGTCGTGTATGAAGAGGTTCAGTTCGTCGGCGTCGAGCCCGAACTCGCGGACGTAGCCCGCCGGGTCCTGCTCGACCAGGATGCCGATCGCGGTGAAGAAGTCCTCCCGGAGAGCATCCTCCGGGATATGGGTCATCTCGCTGAGCTTCCGGGTCAGGCCTGCCCGGACCATCTTCTGTTTCTTCGATGCCCCCATCTTCTGCCAGCGTGACGGCGGCATGATGCGGCCGTGGATACCGGCCCCGCCGGCGGCGTCGGCGACGCCGAGGAGCATCACGGCGCTCGCGTACCGCCAGAGGGTGTAGTACTGCCGCCGGTAGGTCCGGCCGATATACTCGTCTGCCCTCGAGAGGCAGGCGTAGCCCTGCGCCTTTGAGGCGAGATCGGGCATCTGGTCGAGGTTCCCTTCGAGCCACTGCTCGACGGCGTCGGGGGTGTCCTCGACCTCCACGGCCATGCGGAGCAGCTCGGCGTCTCTGCGCCCCTTGAACACCCCGCCGACAAGTTCGAAGATGGTGGACCGCTCGTCCTTTGAGGAGGTTTGGACGTCGCCCGCCACGAGGCGGTCTCTCCCGATGGCCGCGGCATAGAGCATGTTCACGGCGGCCCGCATGTCGCCGCCGGCGGCGTCGGCGATCCCCTCGAGCGCGGCAGGATCGCATGCCACGCCCTCCGCGGCGCAGATCTGGCGGAGGCGGGGGACGATCGAGCGGGCCTGGAGCGCCCGGAACTGCACCGGCTCCGTGGCGGTCTTGAGTTCTTTCGTGAGGGAGTAGTAGTCGTTTGCGATCAGGATGATCGGCTGTCTTGATTCGGCGATGATCTCCACGATCGCCTTCGCCCCGCCCCGGTCCGCCTGCCCGTGCAGGTTGTCGGCCTCGTCGAGCAGGATGAGTTTCCGGCTCGCGCCGGAGAGGCTGGCCGTGGTGGACCCCGAGCCCGCCACCCGCTCGAGGGCTGCCTTGGTCCGCTGGTCGGAGGCGTTCAGTTCCACGACCTCCCAGTTCATGTCGTTTGCGAGGGCGTGGGCGCTCGATGTCTTCCCCGTGCCGGGCTTCCCGTAGAGGATGAGCGGCTTCTTCTGCCGCGACCAGTCCTGCGCCCACTCGTACATCTGCCTGACGGCCCCGGAGTTCCCCACGACGTCCTGGAGGTGTTGCGGCCTGTACTTCTCCGTCCAGTCCATACCGATCTATTCGGTGCGGCGCATCAAAAATCCGACCCCGGGAGTGATGCGGCGATCTGTGCAGCCCGGCAGGCCCCTCTCCGGGATTGGGGGCGGTCTGGTCTGCGCCGTTGCCATCGGCTCCCAGAACAGAGTGCATAATACCGGTGAATCAAATACATTATCTCTGATGAGGCTGAATAGCATAAAGAAAAGTAGATTGTTGGTGTTCTTGTGGTGAAGGATTGCTCCACCGATACGGTAGCACAGGCCGTCAGGGAATACGAGGGCGTCACCCGGAAGAAGATGATCGGGAACATGATCCGGTCTCTCCGCATCGAGAGCCCCGATGTCGTCGCCTCGTTCGGTGAGGATGCCGCTGTCATCCGGCATAACGCGGAGGATGCGCTGCTGCTCGCGGCAGACGGTATCTGGAGCAGACTCATGGAGGCCGACCCGTTCTGGGCGGGATACTGTGCCGTGCTCGTGAATGTTCACGACATCGCCGCCATGGGAGGAAGGCCCGTTGCGATGGTCGATATCCTCTCCGCCACGGACGACCGTATTCGCGACGAGGTGACCCGGGGGATGGTCGCCGCGTCCTCGCAGTTCGGGGTCCCGATCGTGGGCGGGCACCTGCACCCGGAGACGCCCTACAGCGTCGTGGACGTCGCGATCCTCGGGACGGCCCGGATGGACCAGCTCATCTTCTCGAACACGGCAGAGGAAGGGGACCGGGTGATCGCAGCGATCGACCTCGACGGCCGGGTGCACCCGTCGTGCTGCTTCAACTGGGACTCCGTCACGATGAAGTCGGCGGAGGCGGTGCGGGCCCAGATCCGGGTGATGGAGGACCTGGGGAGAGAGCACCTGGTGACGGCCGGCAAGGACATCAGCAACCCGGGGGTGATCGGGACCCTCGGCATGCTCCTTGAGGTGAGCGAGAAGGGCGCGGTGATCGACCTCGAGGCGATTCCCCGCCCGGACCTCGCGGCGATCGATCTCCCCTTCGAACAGTGGGTGCGCATGTATCCCGGCATGGGGTTCATCCTGACCGCAAAGGAGGAGCACGTGGAGGAGGTCTGCCGCCGGTTTGCCGCGGTCGGCATGGCGGCGTCCGCGATAGGCGAGGTCGACGGGAGCAGGCGGCTCGCCGTCAGGTACCTGGACCGGGAGACCCAGGTCTTCGATCTCGACCATAACGGCATCATGCGCATCTTCTCCGAAGGGGAGACATGCCGGTAAGGGTCGGGCTCGGGGCGGCGTCCCCTGACGAAAAGATCCTCGCGACCGTCCGGGCGGTCGCGGGGGAGGTCGATCTCATCATTTTTTCCTGTCCGGGTTCTATCGGTTCGTTCGGGGACGGCGTGACGGTCGTCGAGGCAGGGCATCCTGAAGAGGCCCTGATCGAGGCCCTCGCCGAAGGTCGGATCGATGCCGCCGTCAGGGGCACTCTCGCCGCCTCGTCCACGCTGAAAGCCCTCAAACGGGCCGAGAGCGTCGACCACCTGGAGCGGATCGCTCTCCTCGAGACCGCCGGCGGGCACCTCTTCCTCCTTGCCCCGGTCGGGGTCGACGAGGGCTGGACGGTGCAGGAGAAGGTCCGGTTCGTCGAGCGCGGCCGGGAGATCGCGCGGAGTTTCGGCCTCGCCGGGGGGGTGGCGGTCCTCTCGGGAGGAAGGCTCGGCGATATCGGGCGGCACCCGGTCGTCGACCGGACGATGGCGGACGCCGAACTCGTTGCCCGCCTGACCGGGGCGGAGCATACCGAGATCCTGATCGAGGAGGCGGCAGGGAGGTACGGGATGATCGTCGCTCCCGACGGGATCTCCGGGAACCTGATCTTCCGGACGCTCACGTTCCTCGGAGCCGGCGTCGGGCACGGTGCTCCGGTCGTAAATATCGATGATATTTTCGTGGATACGTCGCGCGCCTCACCAGATTATACGAATGCAATAATGCTCGCGAAATCTCTGGCAGAATCAAGATGCCGCTGAATCGTGGCGTCATAACCTGAAAGGGCCGATCTCCTGCGTCATTCCAATCGACACAGTTTTGTGCCGGGTATCCGGATGCCCTCTCCATATGCATCCCCGATGGAGAAGAGAAACGCAAATATTGGAGATCAACCCGAAATGTTTTTATACTAACTCATACACCTCTTTTTAGAGGTGGAATTAGATATGGCAGACCTACCTATTGCTGCGGTTGTACGTATCGCAAAGAAGAATGGTGCTGAGAGGGTCGGCAGCGACGCTGCTGCCGCACTCGTTGTGAAGGCCGAGGCATACATTGCCGAGCTGACCAAGGAAGCCAACAGGCTTGCCCAGCACGCAGGACGCAAGACGATCAAGGCAGAAGACGTCGATCTCGCGGTCAAGTCCGCGTAATTCGACCGATCTCTCTTCTCTTTACCGGGGGCTCATCAGGCCCCCTTCTCAGGTCTCGTGCATCGTCAACATCAGACGATGCCGTGTCTGTCGTACCAGGGACCCGCGCTCCGTTTGCGCTTGCAAGTCGCACCTGACGGTGCTCATGCTCCTGCCCTACAGGCAGTCGCACTTCGCGTGAGGCACTATCGTTATCCGCACCAGCTACCTCACGCGAAGTGCGAGCGTAGCGAGCTTGAGAAGCCATCAGGCTTCGAGCCGCGAAGAACGCGAAGGGGAGTTTCTGATGTTGCCAATTCTTCGTTGGAGCGCCGCGTGAGACCACATCGTTGCCAGGTGCTAACTTAGCGGAGTGCCGGAACGGGAGCATGTAGTGATACCTGCTTCTCATCGTCAGACGGCCGGCCGCCGCGCTGGTCTCCCCCTAAACGCTTCTCTCTGCGATTTCGGCCGTGTTACGGCACGAAGTGATGAAATGAGATGATCCCGGCGGAGCATGGCCTCTGCGGCCCGCTACGCCGCTCTGGTGCCAACGGCCGGCGCCCGCGCCCGCGGCACCCCGAAAAAAAGTCGTTATGCCCCTCTGGTTCAGAGGGTTCCCTTGGTGCTCGGCACGTCCCCGCCGACCGCGGGGTCGATCGCCACGGCCGCGCGGAGGGTCCGGGCGAACGCCTTGAACGCCGCCTCGCAGACATGATGGTCGTTCCGGCCCGTCGCCGTGATGTGGGCGGTGATCCCCGCCTTCGTGCAGAGGCTGTAGAAGAAATGCTCGATGAGGTCGCCGGGGATGCCCCCCGGTCCCGCCGGCGAGAAGTCGGCCGCAAAGACGAGGTAGCCCCGCCCGCCCACGTCGAGCGCCACCCGCGCGAGCGCCTCGTCCATCGGGACGGCGGCGTCGGCGAACCGGGTGATCCCCCTCCCGTCCCCGACCGCCTCGGCAAGGGCCGCGCCGAGGACGATCCCGATGTCCTCGACGGTGTGGTGTGCGTCCACGGGGAGGTCGCCGGTCGCCCGGACGGTGAGATCCATCCTGCCGTGCCGGGCAAACGATGTCAGCATGTGGTCGAAGAATGGTATCCCGGTCTCGATCGCCCCCGCCCCGCTCCCGTCGAGGTCGAGGGAGAGGCTGATATCGGTCTCCTTCGTTTTCCGGCGGATCTCACTCTTTCGCATGCGCCGCCTCCAGAACCTCGGGGAGGTGCACCTTCCCCGCGTAGAGGGCCGAGCCGAGGACCGCCCCGGCCGCCCCCGCATTCCTGAGCGCCCGGACATCCGCGGCGGCCGAGATCCCACCCGAGACGACGACCGGGACCCGTGCTCTCGCGAGGAGGTCTTTCACGGGCTCGATGGCGATCCCCTGCTGGAGCCCCTCCACGTCCACGTTCGTGTAGAGGAGGGCTCCCGCGCCGAGGGCCTCGAACCGCTCCGCCCAGGCAAGGTAACTGCCGGCCGGCTGCTCCCAGCCCTCGATCATCACCTCGCCGCCCCGGGCATCGATCCCGGGCATCACCCGCTCGCTCCCGAACTCGTCGGCGAGCGTCTTAATCACTTCCGGTGAGCGGACGGCGAGGGTCGAGAGGATCACCCGGTCGACGCCGGTATCGAGCCACCCGGCGGCGTCCTCCACGCTCCGGATCCCGCCGCCGAGTTCGACGAACGCGTTCGTCTCCTTAATAAGGTCCCGGATCAGGTCGGCGTTCTTCTGCGCCCGCCCGAACGCCCCGTCCAGGTTGACGATATGGAGGCCGTCCGCCCCCAGGTCAAGCCACCGGCGTCCCCAGGCGGCCGGTTCCCCGTAGACCGTCGCCGCCTCCGGCCGCCCCTGCACGAGCTGTACACATCGCCCGTCCAGGATATCGACTGCAGGATAGATCTCCATGCTCTCAGCGTATGATCCGTTCAATGGGCATGACTAATATGTCTTTTGCGCCCGCTCGCTTCAGCTGGTTGATCAACTGATAGACCCGCTCCTCTTTGACGACGGCGTGAACGGCGACCAGGTTCTCGTCGGATGCCACGTCCATCACCGTCGGGCCGGAGAGGCCGGGCAGTACCTGCCGGACATCCGCAAGGGCGCTCCGGTGGACGTTCATCATCAGGTAGCACTGCCCCTTCGCCCGGATGACGCTCTCGAGGGCGAGGACGAGCTCGTCGATCTTCTCCCTCTTTGCCGCGAGCGAGGCGGGGTTTGCGACCAGGATCGTCGTGGAGGTGAGGACCTCCTCGATGACGCGGAGGTGGTTCGTCCGCAACGTCGTCCCCGACGAAGAGAGGTCGACGATGGCGTCGGCGATACCGAGATGCGGCGTCGCCTCGCAGGCCCCGCCGACGGTGACCACCGTCACGTTGATCCCCCGTCCGGCAAAGAACGAGCGGGTGATCGCGGGGAACTCTGTTGCCACCGTCGCCCCGTCGAGATCGGCGACGGCCTCGATACCGGACTCCTCCGGCACGGCGACGACGAGCGTCGCCTTCCCGGTCTGGAGGTCAAGGACCTGCTCGACTGTTGAACCCCGCTCCATGACCATATCCCTCCCGGTAATACCGAGGTCGGCGACGCCGCTCGCCACGTACTCAGGGATATCGATCGGGCGGGCGAAGAGGATCTCCACGTTCGGATCGCGGGTCCGGGTGATCAGCCGGCGCTCTCCTCCTTCGGCAAGATGGAGGCCGCTCTTCTCGATCAGGTCGTTGATCGGCCCGGCGATTCTCCCCTTGTTCGGGATGGCGAGACGGACGAGTCCGGGTCCGGGCCCGGGCTCCCGGGATGATGGTTTCGTCATGGGTTACGACAACTCCGGAGATTCAGAGAAGATCAGAAGGTGGAGAGTTCTCCCCTGATGACCTTCTCGGTGATGGTGGTGGTCTTCTCCAGCCACGCGTCGATGACCCCCTCGACGTCGGGCTTGATGGACTTGATGTCATAGCCGGGCTTCGCGAGGATCTGGGCGCTTGCCACGTGGGGCTGGTCGATCGGGTAGCCGATCTGGGAGAGGATACGGACGTACATCTCCTCGATGCCGTCGACCTCCTTGACACAGTCCTGCGCGATCTGGGTCGCGAGGAGGTTGTAGATCTTGCCGATGTGGTTGATCGGGTTCTTGCCGCTCGTCGCCTCCATGCTCATGGGGCGGTTCGGGGTGATCAGCCCGTTCGCGCGGTTGCCGCGGCCGACGGACCCGTCGTCGCCCATCTCGGCAGAGGTTCCCGAGACCGTCAGGAAGATACTGCCGGCATCGAGGTCGTCGGCGGTGTTGATCGCGACGTTGACCTTCCTCTTCGTAAACTGCTTCGCAACGGCGGTGATCTGCTCCGTCAGCACGTTCTTCTGCTCGACGTACTCGGTGATGCTCGAGCAGTAGCGGTCCACGAACGCCATCGCGATCGTGAGGGTGATGGCGTCGCCGTCGCGCAGGCACATGATCTTGCA
Source organism: Methanoculleus caldifontis (assembly GCF_032842345.1). Lineage (NCBI taxonomy): Archaea > Methanobacteriati > Methanobacteriota > Methanomicrobia > Methanomicrobiales > Methanomicrobiaceae > Methanoculleus > Methanoculleus caldifontis. The sequence goes on from NZ_WBKO01000001.1 coordinate 1,442,238, forward strand.
GTCCTGGCCGACCACGGGGCACTTCGGGCGGAGGGTGTTGTCGATATACGCCGCGACGCCCCTGACGATGCTCTCCGCCTCACTGAACGGCGCGTGCCCGACACCGAACGAGGTGTCGTTCGCCCGCGGGACCTTGCCCGCGCAGGACCGGAAGACGTCCTGCAGATCGGTCGACCCCTTCCCCATCCGGCAGTCGACGATGATGTCGCGCTCCATGTTGATGGTGGGGAGGATCTTCCTGACGTAGTCCCGTGCCGCCTCGACGGCGATCGCGTCTGCGGGGATGTTTGCGCCGTTGAAGGTCTTCGTGGCCCTGCCCGAGATGAGGAAGTAGATCGGCCTCGTGATCCGGCCGCCGCCGAACTTCGGGATCGACTCTCCCGCCACGACCTCGCCCTGGTCGGTATTGTGGTGCAGGACGCTGCCGCACTCCTCGAGATACGACCTGCTGAGCGCCCGGCTGATCGACTCCGCGATGCCGTCTGCGAGGCTGTCGGGGTGGCCAAGGCACTTCCTCTCCACCAGTTCTATCCGCTGCTTCTCGATCGGGATCTGGTCAAGCCCTTCTACGCTGATATTCCTGGTCATCAAATCCACCGTAGTTCTAAACTATGATAAGAGAAATGACTGCAATTCATATAACCATTTCTAACCGTCGCTCCTGACGCGGATGTCGGAGCGGATGCCGATCTTGCAGTTGCCCTCCCTGAAGATGCGGACCATGCCCCCGCTCTCGGAGACGGTGATCCCGATGGCCGGGATCTCGTGGGTGATGGATGCGGTTGCCCGGTGCCGCCCCCCAAGACCGCCCGGCAGGGAGATACCCCGTCCGGTGACGTCGAGGTACCTTCCGGCCGCCCGCACCTCGCCGTTCTTGTCGATGACGAAGACCCCGTCGAGCTGGGCGAACTCCTTGACGCTCTCCCAGTTGTCTCTGTTCTTGATGTCGCGGAGAGCGGGTGGCTGCCCCTGGTAGGGGTTGAGGATCGCCTGGTGGGAGTGCCTGAAGATCTCCTCCGGGTCCCCGATGATGAACGCGGTCCCGATAGACCGGCCCTCCCGGCCCTCGACCCCGATCTCGAGGGCCAGCGTGAGGGCGGCGTGGAGCACCTCGCGGGGGACGATGTCGGAGAAGTCCTTTAAGTTGATGAAGTTCTTCCCCTCCTCGATGTCGTAGATGATGACCGCGTAAGGAAAGACCCCGACGACGAGGCCGCTCTCGAGGCTTCGCCGGAGGTAGAGGTGGACGGCGGCATCGAGCATATGCCGCTCGCTCACCTCCAGGATGTCGTGCATCGTGAGGTCTTTTAAGACGTCGAGCTGGAGTTCCTGGACCCGGATGATCGGAATATCGGGGACGTCCGCGAGGACCGGGGCCGGCTCGACGAACGAGACGACCGCCCGTGCCCCGATCTTTACCGCCACTTCGCAGGCGGTGGCAAGCATCAGGTCGCCGTTCATAACACCTCGCGGATCAGCCCCGGAATCTCCGAGGGCCGTGACGCGACCGGGACATTGAGGGCGGCGAGCCGCCGCACCTTGGAGCGGGCGTCGCCCTCGCCGCCCTCGATGATCGCTCCCGCGTGGCCCATCCTCTTCTCGGGCGGGGCGCTGACGCCGGCGATGTAGGTGACGACCGGGAGGTCGGTCGACCGGACGCCTTCCTCCTCCAGGTTCCCACCGACCTCGCCGATGACGACGACGGCCTTCGTCTGCGGGTCCTCCTCGAACCGTGCGAGCACGTCCACGAACGTCTGGCCGATCACCGGGTCGCCGCCGATCCCGACGACAGTGCTCTGGCCGATGCCGGCCCGGGTGAGCTCGTCGACGACCTCGTAGGTGAGGGTGCCGCTCCGGGAGACGATGCCGACGTTCCCGCGGCTGGTGAGGTGGGCCGGCATGATCCCGAGCTTGCACTCGCCCGGCGAGAGGAGGCCCGGACAGTTCGGGCCGATGACCGCGCAGTCGTGGAGTTTCGCGTAAGCGATCGCCTTCATTGCATCGTGGACCGGGATGTGCTCGGTGATGACGACGGCAAGTTCGATCCCCGCGTGCGCCGCCTCCATGATCGAGTCGCCCGCGGCGCCGCCCGGCACGAAACAGACGCTCGCGGTCGCGTCGTGCTCGGCGAGCGCCTCGCGCACCGTGTTGTAGACCGGCACGCCGTGGACCTCCCGCCCGCCCTTGCCGGGCGCGACGCCCGCGACGACGCCCCGCCCGCCGACCTCGCGGGCGTAGGCGTTCATCAGTTCGGTGTGGAATGTTCCCTGCTTGCCGGTGATGTTCTGGACGATCACCCCGAGGTTCTTGTCGCCGTAGATCATCTTCTCACCTCCATCGCTGCTTTCACGGCCGCATCCATGCTTTCGAGCATCTTATAGCCGCCTTCGGCGAGGAGCCTCCGTCCTTCCGCCTCGTTCGTCCCGGCCATCCGGACGATGACCGTCGGTGCGACGCCTGCGGCGATGATGCCCTTCGCGACCTCGTCGCACCGGGTGATCCCGCCGAGGAGGTTGACCACGATCACCGAGACCTTCGGCATGCTCGCGACGAGCCGGACGGCGTGCTTCACTCGCTCCTGGTCGGCGCCGCCTCCGACGTCGAGGAAGTTCGCCGCCTGCCCGTTGTAGTACTCGATGAGGTCGAGCGTCGACATCGTGAGCCCGGCACCGTTCCCGATGACTCCGATGGTCCCGTCGAGTTCCACGTAGGAGAACCCGTGCTGCTCGGCCTCGCGCTCGCGCTCCGAGAGGTCGCGGTTGACCGCTATCCCCTGCCGGGCGAGGGCGTTGTCGTCGACGATCAGTTTCGCGTCCGCCGCGTAGACCCCCCGCGACGTCGTCACCAGGGGATTGATCTCCGCGAGCATGGCGTCCTTCTCCTGGAAGACGTGGTAGAGGCTGTTGATGACAGGTGCGAGTTCCTTCGGCGCGCCGCCGAGGATCTCCCGCATCAGAAACGGCGGGATGTCGTGGAGGAGCGGGGATACGACGACCTTACGGATGGCAGTTACATCGCTCTCGATCTCCACCCCGCCGGCATCGGCAAAGAGGACCACCGGCTGCTTGCTCGACCGGTCGATGGCGATGCTGACGTAGTACTCGTGCTCGATCGCCAGCCGCTCCTCGACCAGGATCTCCCTGACCGGGACGCCCTTGATCTCCCGCGAGAAGAGTTCGCGGGCGGTCTCGATCGCCGATCCGTTGTCGGCCATCAGGATGCCGCCGGCCTTCCCGCGGCCGCCGACGTCCACCTGCGCCTTCAGGACCACGCCGTCGCCCATCGCGGGCAGGTGTGCCGTGACCTCTTCCGGTGCCCGGATGAGAGCTCCCTTCGGGACCGGAATGCCATACGTCGAAAAGACTGATTTTGCCTCGTACTCCAGCATCTTCATGATCTACACGCTCGTTCTCCCAGTTCGAATCCCCGTTTCAGTGCTTTGAGGTTCAACTCCTCGGTGCCTTTGGGGACGCTGTCGAGCACCGCGCGCTCGATCGCCTCCCTGCTCACGACCCCGGTCGCCGCCACGAGGGCGCCGATCATCACGATGTTCGCGACGATCTCCCGGCGGAGGGCGGTCTTCGCCTCCGTCGTCGCCGGGATCTCGTAAGCCCGGCAGGCCGGGCGGGACCGGACCAGGTCGGAATCGATGAGCATGACTGCGTCCTTCCCGGCACGGACCCCGTACTTCTCGAACCCCTGCTGGGACATGATGACGTAGATGTCGGGGTCCACCACCTCGGGGTAGAGGATCGGCGCGTCGTCGATCACCACCTGTCCCATCGAGGCCCCGCCCCGGGCCTCCGGGCCGTAGACCTGCGTCTGGACGGCGTACTTCCCATCGTAGAGCGCCGCCGCTCTCCCGAGGATGACCGCGGAGAGGATGATCCCCTGCCCGCCGTAGCCCGAGAATCTCACTTCGTGCCTCATCGCCGCACCCCCATCGCCGGCCGGTTCCGCCGGACCAGCTCCCCGACGGTGAAGGTGCCTTCGGGGATCGGCTTACCTTCTGCCGTGAGGCGGTTATACTTCTCGACAAGCATCGCGTGGCTCCGGATGTACTCAACCATGGCCGAAACGGTCCGGAGCTTGTTGTGGCGGCCGTAGTTCGTCGGGCACTGGGTCCGTACCTCGATGAATGAGAGCCCCGGCGTCTGCATCCCGACGGCGACGGCCTTCGTCAGTTCCTTGACGTGGTAGGACGTCCAGCGGGCGACGTGGTTTGCCCCGGCGGCGATGGCGAGTTCGGCAAGGTCGAAGGCCGGCTCGCTCGCCCCGTAGGGCGTCGTCGACGAGATGGCCCCCGGCGGCGTCGTCGGGCTCCCCTGGCCGCCGGTCATGCCGTAGATATGGTTGTTCATGCATACCACGGTCATATCCACGTTCCGGCGGCAGGCGTGGATGAAGTGGTTCCCGCCGATGGCGGCGAGATCCCCGTCGCCCGTGAAGACGACGACGTTGAACTCCGGCCGCGCCATCTTCACCCCGGTGGCAAACGCGAGCGCCCGCCCGTGGGTGGTGTGGAGCGAGTCGGCGAGGATGTAGCCGGGGGCGCGGGAGGAGCACCCGATCCCCGAGACGAAGACCGTCTCGTCGCGCTTCCAGCCCATCTCCTCGACCGCCGCGAGGGTGCAGTTGATGACCGTTCCGTTGCCGCACCCGGTGCAGTAGATGTGGGGCAGGCGGTCTTCCCTGAACCAGTCGGGCGCGATCATCGGTGCGCCTCCAGGGCCCGCACGAGTTCGGCGGGGGTATGGAGTTCGCCCCCGATCTTTGGCAGGGAGACGACTGGCTGGTCCACGTGGCGCTGGACCTCCCGGACCATCTGGCCCATGTTCAGTTCCGGCATCAGGAAGACCTTTGCGTTCGGGAACTCCTCGAGAGCGAACTCCGGGAACGGCCAGACCAGCCTGAGCCGGAGGTGGCCGATCGAGTCGTCGGACCGGTCCTGGATCACCTGCTCCACCGTCCGTGACGGCGGGCCGTAGGTGACGAAGACCGTCTCGGCATCGGGGTTCTTCACCTCGTAGTCGGCGATCTCGCGGCGGGCAGACTCTATCTTGGTGATCAGGCGCCGCACCAGTTTATCGTGCGCCTCCGGGTCGGTCGTGTCCGGGTAGCCCCGCTCGTTGTGGGTGAGCCCGGTCACGTGGACCGATCGCCCCGAACCGAAGGGCGCAAAGCCGGGGACGCCGTCCTCACCGGCCTCGAAGGGAAGGCTCCCCTCCGCGAGCGGCCGGGGGGGGACGATCGCGGCCGGGTCGCGGATGGTCACCCGCTCCCGCATGTGGCCGACGATCTCGTCGGCCATCAGGAAGGTGGGGACCCTGAACCGGTCCGCGAGGTCAAACGCCTTCACGGTCAGGTCGAACATCTCCTGGACGGAGTTCGGGGTGAGCGCGATGGTGCTGTAGTCGCCGTGCGACCCGAACCGGCACTGGAGCATGTCGCCCTGCGCCGCCCGGGTCGGCTGGCCGGTGCTTGGCCCGCCCCGCTGGACGTTGACGACGACGCACGGCGTCTCGGTCATGGCCGCGTAGCCGATGTTCTCCATCATCAGCGAGAACCCGGGACCGCTCGTCGCGGTCATGGACCGAACGCCGGTCCAGGCGGCGCCGATGACCGCGGCCATGCTCGCGAGTTCGTCTTCCATCGAGATGAAGACTCCGCCGGCCTTCGGGAGTCTCCGGGCCATCGCCTCGGCGACCTCGGTCGACGGCGTGATCGGGTAGCCGCCGAAGAACCGGCACCCGGCGGCGAGGGCGCCCTCCGCGCAGGCGGTGTTGCCCTGCATGAACTCAACCTTGCTCAAAACTCCACCTCCACCCGGTGCGGCTCAAACGGCCTCTCCTCGACCCAGGAGATCGCCTGGTCGGGGCAGATCATATGGCAGACCCCGCAGAGCATCCGCCCGTAGAGAGCCTGCAGCCTGCAGTTCGTACACCGTTCGGGGCGGTCGAGGACCGGGGAGACGATCCCCCGGCTGTTGAGCGCCGTCCCTTCCTGAAAGATCCCGTAGGGGCAGACCAGCACGCAGAGGTTGCACCCCTTGCAGCGGCTTTCATCGATGACGAGTTTCATGAGACCGTATCCTACCTGATATTGAATCGCTGGTGAAATTGTGTTTTCGCTTTCTGTCGTACTGCCTGAAAGAGATCCCCGCCGTGGGCATCGATCCCGACGGTTAGGGGCAGGTGGTCGGCCTCGATGACCCAGACCGCCTCGGCCATGCCGAGGTCTTCAAAATAGACGCCGGAGAGGCTCATGCGGGCGGCCGCGAGCGCGGCGCACCCGCCCGTGAGCGCGAGGTAGACCCCGCGCCCCCGGAGTTCTTCGACCACCTCGGGGCCCATGCCGCCTTTCCCGATAAGGGCGCGGACGCCCGCGTCGATGAGAAAGCCCGTGAGCGCGTTCATCCGGGCGGACGTGGTGGGGCCGGCGACGACGAGGCGGCCGTCCTGGATGACCGGGCCGCAGTGGTAGACCGCCGCGCCCTCCGGATCGAAGGGTATCCCTTCCTCGATCATCCGCATGTGGGCCTCGTCCCGCGCGGTGTAGATCGTCCCGGAGAGGGTGACCTGGTCGCCCGCCCGGAGCGCGAGGACCTCGTCGCCGAGGGGTGTTGCGAGGTCCGTCACCGCCGCACCTCCACGGTCGCCCGGCGGCAGGCCCAGCACTGGACGTTCACCGCCACCGGGAGGGATGCGGTGTGGCAGTCCGCCCGCTTCACCTTCACCGCGAGCGCGGTCGTGTCGCCGCCAAGACCCATCGGACCGATGCCGAGGGCGTTGACGGCATCGCAGAGCTCCTGCTCGTAGGCGTCCATGGTGTCGACCGGGAGGAGGAGGGCTTCTTTTGCGAGCGCTGCGGCCATATCGAACGTCCCGCCGATCCCGACGCCGAGGAAGACCGGCGGGCAGGGCTTCCCGCCCGCAATAAGCATCGTCTCCGCGACGAACTTCGGGATCTCCCCTGCCTGCGAGGGGAGGAGCATCCCGATCCTCGAGGTGTTCTCGGAACCCGCGCCCTTCGGGAGGACCGTCACCTCGAACCGGTCGCCGGGGACGACGTGGATCGCCGGCATCCCCTCACCGGTGTTGTCGCCGGTGTTCTCGCGGGTGAGCGGGTCGACGACGTTCGGGCGGAGGGGGATGCTGGCCGTCGCACGGCGCACCCCTTCCCGCACCGCGTCGAAGAGGTCGGGCGTGAACGGGACGTCGGGAGGGAGGGTGAGGTAGACGACCGGCACGCCGGTGTCCTGGCAGATCGGCACCCGTCGCTCTCCGGCGAGTGCGATGTTCTCAAGGATGTTCTCGAGCTCTCGCCGTGCAACGGTATCCCTTTCGGCCGCGGCCGCCCTCTCGATCGCCGCGAGCACGTCGGCGGGGAGCCGGATCTCGGCCTCTGCGAGGGCTTTTTCTGTGGCGTCCGCGAGCGCGCCCGGAAGTATCGGGTCTGCCGGATTCATCATTGTTTATAATGGTGGGAGGCGACTATAAATAACCTATATTCCTGCCGGTATCGGATCTACTGCCTGCGGGCCATGCCCTGGGAAAAAAGATAGGCGGGGTGGCGTTACGCTACCGGTACCTGTTCCTGGACGATTCTTGCGGGGGTCGGAATCTTGTAGGTGCCGCGCTTGAGGGAGATCTTTGCCTTCTCCACATACTGCGGGGTTGTCCAGACGGAGAAGACCTTCTGGCCTCTCTCGACCCGCGCCGCGGTGCCGACGGCCTTCCCGAAGGCAAGACGCATGCCTTCCGAGACACGGTCGGCTCCTGCGCCGGTTGCCTGCTTGTTCTCACGGAGAACATGGTGCGGGAAGGTCCGAATCTTCAGGTGATAGTTCGCTCTCCCGACCTCTTTCAAGAGCTGCCGGTTGATACCGATACGGGCGGCCTCAAGGGCCGTGTGCCGTATCTGACAGGCCTCGTCGACGACGATGGAGAGCTCGACCGGGAAGTCCTGGCTGAGGTTGCCCATATCGAACTGCACGATCTTGCTGCCCGGCACGCCGCCCATATATTCTCTGCGTGTATATGCTTTCTTTGCGAGATTCCTGTACATCTTCGCTGGTTTTCGTACCATCGTTAAGAACTCCTGCCGATCTTTGAGTGCTTTATAAAATGGAGATCTCTTCTAATAAACCTTACTGGAGGCTTTCCGTCTCGTCGATCATCCGGAGCACCCTCCGGCGGACCTCCGCGAACGCGGCGCTGGTGCGGTCCCGGGGCCGGGGCCAGGGGATCTCGACGACTTCGCGGACCGATCCCGGCCTTGGAGAGAGGACGACGATCTTGTCGGAGAGGTAGACCGCCTCGTCGACGCTGTGCGTGACAAAGACGATAGTCTTCTTCGTCTGCTCCCAGAGAGAGAGAAGCTCCTTCTGCATTCTGTTCCGGGTCTGGGCGTCGAGCGCCCCGAACGGCTCGTCCATGAGGAGGACGTCGGGGTCGTTTGCGAGCGCTCGTGCGATCGCCACCCGCTGCCGCATCCCGCCGGAGAGTTCGTAGGGGTAGGCGTCACGGAACTGGGAGAGGCCGACCATCTCGATGTAGCGGCCTGCCGTCTTCCGCCGCTCCTCCTTGCCGACGCCTTTCATCTCGAGACCGAAGGCGACGTTGTCGACCACCCTCCGCCAGGGGAAGAGGGAGTACTCCTGAAAGACCATCCCGCGCTTGGGGTCCGGGCCGGTGACGGCGCGGCCTTCGACGGTGACGCTCCCGGTGGTCGCGGTCTCGAGCCCGGCGATGATCCGGAGAAGCGTCGTCTTCCCGCACCCCGACGGCCCGACAAGGCAGACGAACTCCTCATCGGCGATCTCCAGGTTGACGTTCTTAAGCGCCTGCGTCGCGGTGCCGTCTTCCTTGGGAAAGACCTTGCCGAGATCCCGGATCGTTACGCCGCTCATATCAGGCCACCTCGCCTGCCCGCCACCGGAGGAGTTGCTTATCGACGTAGTTCCTGAAGATACGGTCGATGATGAGGCCCGCAAGGCCAAGGATCAGCATGTAGACGACGACGTTGGGCATCTGGTGGAGATAGTAGTTGTGCCAGAGCTGGTACCCGAGGCCGTATCTTGAGACGCCGAACATCTCGGCGGCCACGAGACACATCCACCCGACGCCCATAGCGATCCTGATGCCGGAGGCTATCCCCGGGATGGCGGCGGGAAGGGCGACGTGGCGGATCAGTTCAAGGGAGGTATCGCAGCCGAGCACCTTGCCCGCCTCCACAAAGACCCTCGGGACGTCGCGGAACGCGGAGTAGGTCGCGGTCAGGATCGGGAAGAAGGCTCCCGCAAAGATGACGAAGCCCGCCGCCTGGGTGGTGAGCCCGAACCAGATGATGGCGAACGGGATCCAGGCCAGCGGCGGTATGGGGCGGAGGATCTCGATGATCGGGTCGAGGAGGAAGTCCGCAACCCGGAACCACCCCATCAGGATCCCGATGGGGACGCCGAGGAGGAGCGCCGCGATGAGCCCGATCCCGAAATGCTCGAGGCTGACCATGGTGTCGGCAAAGAGGGTGCCTGAGCCGAGGAGGTTGATGAATGCGCCGGCGACGTCGGTGAAGCTCGGGAGGATAAAGGACCGGCCTACTATATACTCGGCGATGATCTGCCATATCACCGCCGCGATGACGAGCGCTACGGCGCCGAGGAGTTGTTTCTGTGTCTGTCGGTTCATGTCTCTGTTCCGCTGCTCATGATTGGTGCCGGAGCGGATCGCTGGTCGGTCTGCTCCGGAATCTTATCTTATATTTCATCGGCATCGCCGTAAAAGATACTTTTGTAGAAAAACGGGGAGGTCCCGGGTTATGCCCGGGCCCTGTCGTAGAACGAGAGGTCGAAGAGGTCGTCCTGCGTGAGCGGCCTGCTGATGTAGCCGAGCTCGTGCTGGAGGTTCGTGTACTCCACGACCGAGGTCGTGATGACGTGCGGGTCGGCGGTCCAGGAGCCGTCCCAGTCCCTGAAGGACGCCTTCACGGTCTCGACGTTCTGTCCGGTCTTTGCGGAGTAGATGGATGCAGCCTCGTCCGGGTGTTCGAGGTTGTACTCCGTCGCCCTGATGTGGGTCTTCACGATCTGCTCGACGATCTCGGGGTGATCGCGGATCAGGGAGCCGCTCGCAACGAGAACACAGCAGGCGTGGTCTTTCATCATCTCGCCCGACTTCACGACGGTCCTTCCCACGCCCTCCGCCACGATGATGGACGGGGACGGGTGGGGCAGGAAGACGCCGTCGACCTGGCCGGCGGAGATGGCGGTGGTTGCGGCGCCGGGGTCCATGGCGACGATGGTGACGCTCGCGGGGTCGACGCCGTTCTCCTCAAGCCAGGTCCGGAGGATGGTGTCCTGGATGGTTCCGGGCGGGAAGGTGGCGATCTTCTTCCCTGCGAGGTCGGCAGGAGTCGAATACGCGACCCCGTTCCTGATGACGAGGTCGGAGCCCTGGGTCTGGACCGCTGCAACGATCTTTGCGTCGAGCCCGTTGCTGACGGCCGCGATGAACGGGGCGGAGCCGACGTAGGCGATGTCAAGGTCCCCGGAGAGCATCGCCTGCATCTCGGGCGCGCCGGTGCCGAACTGGTAGTCGGTCACCCGCGTGATGCCGAGGTTCGCGAGGTCCTCCTGCCACCACCCCTTCTCCATCGCGGTGAAGTGGGCGGTCTGGTGAGTGCTCGGCTGGTAGCCGATCCGAAGGTTCGAGACGTCGCCGGTGCCCGTGCACCCGGCGGCGAGGATGAATGCCGCGACGAGGGCCGCGGCCAGAAGGGTTGCGGTTAGTGATCTCATAATCTCTCCATCTGTATAATGGTATACGGTTAGTCTTGACGTCGAGGGTATATAGTATTGTCGAAAAACGGGGATTATGTTATATTGTAGTATAAATCCATGTGCAGAAATTCTCCTTATGGGGGTGATTCATGGAAGTTGAAAAGGTCGGTTGGGCGTACTTTTGGGGATGGGGGGTACGATTACCAGGGTGGCGTTTGCTGGTGGCACGGTGGGGGTTTGGGCATCACGGGGCATGTTTTGTCGAGTGGAACACTGGAACGAGGAAAGAATCCCATACACTAGACCGTGGGTGTATCGCCTTTAGGGTGGAGGGGGATGCTCCCCCCTCGCACCTCTCGGTGCTCAAGCTTGCTCCGCTCGCACTTCGCGGCTTCGCGCCTTCGCGTGAGGTTTTGCCCGTACTATAGGCTTCACGCGAAGCCGCGAAGAGCGCGAAGGAGTATATGGGTGCTGGTTCCCGCCGGTTACAGAACCCACCGGCCCCCCGTGCGTGGTTTTAATCTCCCTCGCGGCCAAACGGTACAGACAGGACTGTTGATAGAATGCGTTCGGATCAGATTCGGCAGGGCCGTCTTTCCGGCGAGCGTTCGGGCGACCTCGAGCACTTTCTTGCATCGATGGAGGCCGACCGCTGGATTGCGGAGGCGGACCTCCTCGTGGATATGGCGCACCTCCTCGGCCTTCGCCGGCAGGGGATCATCGACGAGGCCCCGGCACGGGCGCTGATGGCGGCGCTCCTCGACCTCCACGACCACGGGCTCCCGGAGGAGGCGTTCGACGAGAAGTTCGAGGACATCCACGCCGGGAAGGAGGCCTACCTCATCGACCGGGTCGGCGAGGACTTCGGCGGCCGCCTCCATATGGGCCGGTCCCGGAACGACGAGGTCGCGACCTGCATACGGGTTCGGTTGAAGCAGGAGCTTATCGCCCTCGTGCGGTCGCTAGACGATCTCCGGCGGACCCTGCTCGACGTCGCCGCCGCCCACACGGAGACGGTGATGCCGGGCTTCACCCACCTCCAGCACGCCCAGCCCACGACGCTGGCCCACTACCTCCTCGCCTACGAGCAGGCCTTCTCGCGGGATACGGCCAGATTGCGCGAAGCATACGCACGGGTGGACGTATCGCCCCTCGGTTCCGCGGCGTTCGCCTCGACCGGCTTTCCCCTCGACCGCGTCTACACGGCCGGACTCCTCGGCTTCTCCCGGCCGGCGCCAAACAGCATGGACGCGGTCGCCGCCCGGGACTTCGCGATCGAGGTGCTTGCCGGCGTAGCCGTCTCGATGACGACGGCGAGCCGGCTCTGCGAGGAACTGGTCATCTGGAGCACCGCGTTCGTCGGGTTCGTCCAGCTCGACGACGCCTACTGCTCCACCTCCTCGATCATGCCCCAGAAGAAGAACCCTGACGTGGCGGAGATCATGCGGGCGAAGGCCGGATCGGCCGCAGGTTCGCTCGCCGCGGCGATCACGATCGTCAAGGGCCTCCCCATGAGCTACAACCGCGACCTCCAGGAACTGACCCCGCACCTCTGGCGGGGCGTGGAGTCCGCCCGGCAGAGCATCCCCCTCCTTGCCGGCATGATCGGCACCGCGACCTTCCGGACGGAGCGGATGGCTGCCGAGGCGGGCAGGGGCTTCTCGACCGCAACGGAGCTCGCCGACGTCCTGGTCAGGGAGTACGGGCTTCCCTTCCGCACCGCCCACCGGATCGTCGGGCGGGCGGTGAGGCACGGGTCGCTCGACCTCGCCACCGTCGAGGCCGCCGCACGGGAGGCCGCCGGGATCTCGGTCGTGGAGCTGGGCGTGACGGAGGAGAAGATCGCCTCCGTCCTCGACCCCGTCCACGCAGTCGCGGTCCGGAATATCGTCGGCGGCCCGGCGCCCGCGGCGGTCGCGGTGCAACTTTCGGAGCAGCAGGACCTCCTCGCCCGGGATACGGCATGGGCGGAGGAGACCGGTGCGGCGTTATCGAGCGCATTCGAACACCTTATCCTTGAATCACGGAGGCTGATAGCATAACCGAGACACTTCAGACCGGCGATCTGGTGCGGTACGTGAACGGCGGGACCGCCCTCACCGGCACCTACATCACCGAGCGGGATGGGATGGCCGTCGTCAAACTGGGGAACGGCTATAACATCGGGACATCCCCCGAAAAGATCGAGTTCGTCGGGCGGGCAGCTCCGCAGCCGCCGGCAGGCGCGGGGGTCGTCGTCCAGAACCCCGACCTCCCGGACCTCGCCGTCATATCCACCGGCGGGACGATCGCGAGCCGGGTGGACTACCGGACGGGAGCGGTGATGAGCCAGTTCTCGGCAAGCGATATCCTGCGGGCGATCCCCGAACTCGGGGATATCGCCCGCTACCGCGACCGGCAGGTCGCGAGCATCCTCTCGGAGAACATGCGCCCGGACCTCTGGCAGAGCCTTGCCCGGGCGGTCTATGAGGAGGTCCGGAACGGCGTCGCCGGGGTGATCGTCACTCACGGCACCGACACGATGGCCTACTCGGCGGCGGCGGTCCGGTTCATGCTCAGGACCCCGGTGCCGGTCGTCTTCGTCGGCTCTCAGCGGTCCGCCGACCGGCCGAGCTCCGACAACGCCATGAACGCTCTCTGCAGCGCCGCCGTCGCCGCAGGCGACCTCGGCGAGGTCGCGGTCGTGATGCACGCGACGACGAACGACGACCGATGCGCCATCCACCGTGCGACGAGAGTCCGCAAGATGCACACCTCGCGGCGGGACGCCTTCCAGAGCATGGGGATGGAGCCTCTCGGCTATGTCGACTACCCCACCCTCTCCGTCGGCCTCTCGGACGAGGCGGTCCGGCGGGGTGCAGAGGAGCCGGAACTCCGCGACGCGCTCGAGGAGCGGTGCGCTCTCCTCCACTTCTATCCCGGCATGCCTCCCGCAGTCCTTGACGCCTTCGAGGGCTATAAGGGCCTGGTCCTCTCGGGAACGGGCCTCGGCCACGTCTCGACGGAGTGGATACCCCGGCTTACCGAGATGATCGAGGGCGGGACGACCGTCGTCATGACCTCCCAGTGCCTCCACGGCCGGGTCTGCGACCGGGTCTACAACACGGGGAGAGACCTCCTTGCCGCCGGCGTCGTCGAGGGCGAGGATATGCTTCCCGAGGCGGCGCTCGTCAAGCTGATGTGGGTGCTCGGGAACGAACCCGACCCCGAGAAGGCACGAGCGCTGATGCGGACCGACCTTGCGGGCGAGATCCGGCGGAGGTCGATATGATGGATTACCAGAACCTCGGCCTCAAGGCCGGTATCGAGATCCACCAGCAGCTCGACACTGCCGAGAAACTCTTCTGCCGGTGCCCCACCTGCCTCAGGGAGACCGCCGAGCGGACGGGTGAGTTCCACCGCTACCTCCGGGCGACGGAGAGCGAGCTCGGGGAGATCGACCGGGCGGCACGGGAAGAGATGCGGCTTGTGCGGAAGTTCTGCTACTACACCTACGACACGGTCTGCCTGGTGGAGCACGACGAGGAGCCCCCGACCCCGATGAACCCCGAGGCGCTCGAGGTCTGCCTCACGATCGCAAAGATGCTCGGCATGACGCCCGTCGAGCAGGTCCACACGATGCGCAAACTCGTCATCGACGGCTCGAACACCAGCGGGTTCCAGCGGACGGCGCTCGTCGCGCTCTCCGGCGCCCTCCCCGACGGCTGCCGGATCGAGACGATCTGCCTCGAGGAGGAGGCGGCCCAGCGCGTGGAGGGCGAGACCTTCTCCCTCGACCGCCTGGGGATCCCGCTCGTCGAGATCACGACCGCCCCCGACATGCACACCCCCGAGGCCGTCCAGCAGGTCGCCGAGTACATCGGGATGGTCCTCCGCTCGACCGGCCGGGTGAAGCGCGGCCTCGGCACGATCCGGCAGGACGTCAACATCTCGATCGCGGGCGGCGCCCGGGTCGAGATCAAGGGCGTTCAGGAGCTCGGCCTGATCGCCGAGGTCGTCCGCCGCGAGGTCGAGCGGCAGACGAGCCTCCTTGCGATCCGTGACGAACTCCGGGAGAGGGGCGCCACGGTCGACCGTAACGTCGTCGACGTCACAGCCCTCTTTGCCGAGACGAAATCCGCCATCTTAAAGAAGGCGAAGGCCGTCCTCGCCATCCGGCTCTGCGGGTTTGCCGGACTTGTCGGGCGGGAGATCCAGCCCGGCCGCCGGCTCGGGAGCGAGATGTCGGACTACGCGAAGAAGTGCGGCGTCGGCGGGATCTTCCACACCGACGAGCTCCCCGCCTACGGCGTCACCGCCGACGAGGTGGAGCGCCTGCGTTCGCTCGTCGGTGCGGAGGAGAACGACTGCGTCGTCATCGTGGCGGCAGGGCGCGAGCGTGCCGGCTGCGCGATCGAGCAGGTCATCGTCCGGGCGGAGATGGCCCTATCGGGCGTCCCCGAAGAGACCCGGAAGATGCTCGAAGAGGGGAGTACGGCCTACATGCGCCCGCTCCCCGGCGCCGCCCGGATGTATCCCGAGACCGACGTCTTCTCGGTCGCAATCGACGCCGACCGCTGGGACCGGACTGCCGTCCCCGAACTTCTCACCGGCCGTGCGGCCCGGTTCGTCCGGGAGTTCGGGCTCGACGAGGCTCTGGCGCGGCAGGTTGCGTTCTCCGAGCGGCTGCCGATCTTCGAGAGAGCGGTCGCCGCCGGCGTCCGTCCCACCCTCGCGGCCCGGACGCTCCTTGCCACCTGCCGGGAGCTCGCCCGCGACGGCGTCGCCGTCGACCGGGTGGACGAAGAGACCCTCCTCGCCCTCCTCTCGGCCGTCGAGGCCGGCGGAGCCGCCAAGGAGGCGATCCCCGACCTCATCACCGAGCTCGCAAAGACAGCGGGCGCCGGCGCCGGGAAACCGCGCGAGCGGGTGGATGCCGCCATCGCAAAGATGGCCCCCGCCGTCTCGCAGGCGGACGTGGAGGCGATCGTCCGCCGGGTCGTGGCCGAACGGGAGGCGTTCGCCCGCGAGCGGGGTATGGGCGCGCTCGGTCCCCTGATGGGTATCGTCATGCAGGAGGTCCGGGGGAGCGTGGACGGGAAAGTCGTCAGCGAGGCCCTCCGGCGGGAGCTCAAGCACCTCCTCTCGTGAGGTGCGGGGCGACCCGTTCCGGGTAACTTTTATCATCGGGTCTGCTCATAAATATAAAGGAGTTTTACCCATGGGAAAGACAGGAACTGTTCAGTGGGCCCAGGTCAAGGGCGTGAAGGGGCAGATAAGGCTCGTCCCCGCAAGTGAAGGCGAAGTGAAGAGACCCGGCCCGAACCAGCGGTTCAAGCCGGCAGCAGACATCCAGAAGCGTGCGAACCGGGAAGGCCAGGACCCCCGGCGCGGCGGACGCGGCGGACGCGGCGGACGTGGCGGACGCGGCGGGAGCAGAGGTGGAGCAGGCGGCCCGACGGTCGACCCGCGGGTACGCAAGTGCGTGCGGCGCGCCAAGGTCTCGGCTCTCGGAACCAAGCAGAAATCGAGATAAGCCGTCTCCTTCTTCTCTTCAATACTTTTTATAGTTGCGAGTTCCAGTATGTGGTATGGATCTCAAAACGGCCATCAGGACGTACCAGTTTGCTGAACGGGCGAAATCGGAACTGATTGTCGGGTCGCATCTGACGACGGCCCTGATCCAGTTTCCGGTCCAGGAGAAGCCCGGCGGGAAACGGATGCTCCTGATGGTGCTCGAGTCGATCCGCTCGGAGCTCGAGTTTGCTCACGGCGACACGGGGCACAGTGAATTCCGGAAGGCCATCGACCACCTCAACGAGGCGATCAGCCTGACCGAGAGCATGGAACTCGGCGCCGCGTCGGAGCGGATGAGCAGGGCCGTCAGCGCCGCCACGACCGCTGCCCAGGAAGCATGGGAAATGCTCAAGGAACATGAACTCCTCTGATCTCTTCCGCTTCCTGAAAGCGCGGTCGTCGGTCCGGGAATACTCCGGGGAGCCGCTCGACCCCGAGGATATCGAGTATATCCTCGCCGCCGCGAGCACGGCGCCGAGCGCCGGCAACCGGGAGGCCTGGGACGTCGTCGTCGTCACCGACGAGGACATCAGGCTGGAGCTCGCGCTCGCGGCGCTCGAGCAGGTGCACGTCCGGGACGCTCCCGCAGTCTTCGTGGTCTGCGCGAACTATGTCCGATCCATGACGCAGTACGGGGAGCGGGGAATCCTCTACGCGGTCGAGGACGCTGCAATCGCCTGCACCTACATGATGCTTGCCGCCCACGCCCGCGACCTGCACTCGTGCTGGACCGGGGCGTTCGAAGAGGACGAGGTCAGAGAACTCCTCGGCCTCCCGCAGCATATCCGCCCCGTCGCGCTCCTTGCGGTCGGGAAGGGGACGCCGCCGCTCGAACCCATGAAACGGATGCCGGTGGACGAGCACGTACACCGTGAGACCTGGTAGGATAACACTCTTGGAGAGATTATGCCGGATTATTTGGTTACGCTTGAGTCAGCGTGGATACTGAAAGATGTCAAGTCCTTAGACGACGCCGTGAGCATCGCGATCAGCGAGGCCGGGAAACGGCTCAACCCCTCGGCGAAGTTCGTCGAGATCGAGGCCGGGATGAGCGCCTGCCCCTTCTGCGAGGGAGAACTCGATAGCGCCCTCGTCGTGGCGAACACCGCCCTCGTCGGGCTCGTGCTCCAGATGAAGGTCTTCCGTGCGGAGTCGGGGGAGCACGCGGCCCGGATCGCGAAGTCGGTCGTCGGGAAAGCGCTCCGCGACGTCCCGCTGAAAGTCCAGGATGTGCAAGAACTATGATCGCCGTCGTCGGGCATACCGCCATCGACCACCTCTTCCGGGTGCCGAAACTTCCCGGGCGGCACAACTCGACCTATATCACCGATCATAAGGTCTACTTCGGCGGCGGGGCGGCGAACATCGCGGCGGGAATTGCGATGCTCGGCGAGCGCTGCCGCCTGGTCTCCACGGTCGGCGGGGACTTCCCGGGGAGCGACTACGACCTCTGGCTGCACGACCTCGGGATCGTGCAGGACTTCACCCAGGTGAAGGACACCCGCACCGCGACCGCGTTCATCTTCACGGATGACGGGGGCGACCAGGAGACCTTCTTTGAGTGGGGGGCGTCCGTCGCGTTCGCTACGGCGGAGGCTCCCGCCCTCGATTTCGTCCACATGGCGACGGCCGACCCCGACTTCAACGTCCGGGTCGCCCAGACGAGCACGTTCGCATCATTCGACCCGGGACAGGACCTCCTCCGCTACACCCCGGACCAGCTCGAGATCATCCTCGCGAACATCGACATCCTCTTCTCGAACAACCACGAGATGGACCGGATGTGCGAGATGCTCGGGATGGAGCGCCGGGCGCTCGTCGCCTCGGTCCCGATGGTCGTCACGACCCGGGGATCGGAGGGGAGCCTCCTCTGCATGGACGGCGAGGAGCACCACGTCCCGGCCGTCCGGGTGGATGCCGTCGACCCCACCGGGGCCGGCGACGGCTACCGGGCCGGTTTCCTCACGGCATTCCGGAAGGGCTACGCCCCGATCGACTGCTGCCGCGCGGGTGCGGTGGTCTCGTCCTTCGTCGTAGAGAGGACGGGCACCCAGACGAACCTTCCCGACTGGGGCAGGATGCTTGAGCGATACCGGAAGGTCTTTGGCGAGCCCGGGAAAATAATTTCCTGAATTATGGGGTATAACGTGCGGTCTGCCGGCCGGATGGTGCCGGCGTTACCTCCCGGCCTAAAACCCGGGGGCGTCTGATGGACTCCGGCCCCGACGTGCGTGTCGAGCGGCTCACCCGCTACATCTTCTCCGCCCCGTCCTGGCCGCGGTCGCTGGCGCTCATCGTCGTGCTCGGCCTCGCCATCGACGCCGCCACCTACCGGGTCGGGCACGAGTTCTTCCTGCTCGGCAGCCTCGGCTTTGCGGTCCCGGCACTGGTCGCCTTCCTGCTGACCGTGCCGCTGGTCCGGGCCTCCGGCCGGCAGATCACCTGGAACCGCTCGGCCCTCCTCGCCCTGGCCTGCATGGTCCTTATGGTCATCCTGAGCCTCTCGCCGACCCTGGTCTTCGGGCGGGCGCTCTTTCCCGCACTCTACGCGATCGCGCTCGGCCTGGCCTTCGGGCTGCGGCTGCTGGTCCTCGTGGCCGTGGCCGACTACCGGATCAGCCGGATGGTGCTCCCTGCGTTCTTCCAGGGCGCGGCGGGGATAGCGGTCGGTGCCTGGCTCTTCACGCCCGGCTTCGCCCCCTACGCCCTCCTCCTCCAGGCGGTCTTCGGGATGGTCTTCGTCTTCCTGATCTGGCTGATCGAGCGGCCGCTGAAGCGTGCGTTCCAGATCAGCGGGCTCAACTTCCTCAACACCTTCATCGCCCACCTGACCGACGGCTCGAAGAACATGGAGGACTTCTTCCGCGAGATCGGCGAGGAGGTCTACGTCCCGGAGGTCTCGCTCTTCTTCTCCCGCGAGACGGGCAGGGGCGTCCTCTTCACGGTCCCGAACGTCCATCCCGGTCCGATGGGCGACGTCGGCGGCGGCAACCTCCCCCGGATCCTCCACGACACCTTCCCCGAAGAGACGCTGGTCGCCCACGGCTGCGCCACCCACGACTTCAACCTGGTCTCGGAGAGCGAGATCGCCAAGATCGCCCGGGCCGTGGAGGCGTCGCGGAAGGGGCTCGCCTTCTCCGCCACCGCGAGCCGGCCGGTCCGGGTCTCGGCGGGCTCGGTCTCGATCCTCTGCCAGCGGTTCGGGAACGCCCTCCTGATGGTGAGCACCCGGTCGCCGGAGCGCACGGAGGACCTCGACTACTCGATCGGGATGGCGATCATGGCCGAAGGACGATGCGCCTTCTCGGAGATCGCGTTCGTCGACGCCCACAACTGCATGACCTCCGTGGGCTCCCCGGTCCTCCCGGCGACAAAGATCGCGACGGAGTACATCGCGGCCGCCCGCGAGGGCTTTGCCGCCGCCCGCGATCTCCCCCACGAGCCGCTGGCGGTCGGGGTCTCGCATGTCCGGGTCCCGTTCACCCGCGAGCAGGGGTTCGGGTCGCTCGGAGTGCAGGTGATGGCGACGGAGGTCGGGGGGAAGAAAGTGGCCTACGTCCTTGTCGACGGGAACAACATGGCGCAGGGCGTCCGGGAGCGTCTGCTGCCCACGGTTCTCGCCCACGTCGACGAGGGCGAGATCATGACGACCGATACGCACACGGTGAACACGATCAGCGGGAAGAACCCGGTCGGCTACACGGTGCCTGCGGAGGAGATCGTCCCCTACATCGAGCAGGCGGTCAGGGAGGCGGTCGCCGACCTCGCGCCGGCCCGGGTGGGGGCGGCGACGGCCTCGTGCGAGGGGATCACGGTCTTCGGGTCGCAGCGGGTCTCGCAGCTCGCAAGCACCGTCAACGCGATGCTCGCGTTCATCGCCCCGCTGAGCCTCATGATCCTCGTCCTCGCGTTCCTGCTCTCGGTATTTGCCTACCTCCTGCTCCAGTAGGACAGGAACGGCTTTTTTCTTTTCGCGTGCCCAATATCTTCTATGAACTACCGGTTCGCTGGTCGGATGGGGCGTGTCCCGGAGTCGTTTCTTGCAGAACTCTTCCGGGTCTCGGCGGTCCCCGGGGTGATATCGTTTGCAGGAGGCCTGCCGGGCTCGGCCTATATCGACGTCGAGGGGATCCGGGAGGCTGCCCGCGAGGTCTTTGCCGACGAGGGACGGACGGCGCTCCAGTATACGACGACGGACGGCTACCTCCCGCTCCGCGAGTTCATCGCCGGCCGCTACCGGCAGCGGCTCGGCCTCCCGGCGACGGCCGAAGAGATCCAGATCGTGAACGGCTCCCAGCAGTGCCTGGACCTCGTCGCGAAGATCTTCCTCGACCCCGGCGACGCCGTCGGGATGGAGCGGCCCGGCTATCTCGGCGCGATCGAGGCCTTCTCCCTCTACGAGCCGGTCTTTCATTCGGTCCCGCTCGATGAGAACGGGCCGGACCTTGAGGCGTTTGGATCGCTCATCCGCGATCACGCGCCGAAGTTCTTCTACGGCATCCCGAACTCGCAGAACCCGTCGGGGAGGACGTATTCGCAGGAGAGGCGGCGGGGGATCGCGGAGATCCTCGATGAGACGGAGACGGTCTTTTACGAGGACGACGCCTTCGGGGAGCTCTTCTTCGACGGGCAGCCGCGGCTGCCGGTGAAGCGTTATCTCCCCGACCAGACGGTGATATCAGGCTCGTTCTCGAAGATCGTCGCTCCCGGGATGCGGATCGGCTGGATCTATGCTCCGGCGCCGGTCCTCCGGGAGTTCAACGTCGCAAAGCAGGCGGCCGACCTCCACTCGAACTTCCTCTGCCAGGTGATCCTCCACCGCTACCTCGCGACCCACGACCTCGACGCCCACGTCCGGCGGGTCTCGGCGGTCTACGGGAGGCACTGCCGGCTGATGTGCGACCTCCTCGACGACCTGATGCCGCCGGGCGCGACTCACACGAACCCCGAGGGCGGGATGTTCATGACCGCTGCCCTCCCCTCCGGGGTCTCGTCTATGGACGTCTTCCGCGAGGGCGTGCGTGAGGGCGTCGCGGTCCTCCCCGGTACGCCGTTCTACGTCAACGGCGGCGGGGAGGATACGATCCGCCTGAACTTCTCGGCGGCGGGCGAGGAGGAGATCACGGAGGGGATGCACCGGCTGGCGCGGGTGGTGCGGCGGCTGGTCTGATCTCCCCCCGTTTCGCAATATTTAACGGCCGAGAAAACCCTGTATTCTTCAATGGCTCCTATCCGTTTTCTTCCTGCCTGCACCGCTCTCCTTCTCCTCCTCTTCCTCGTCCCCTGCTGTTCTCTCGCCGCCGACGGCCCCGGCGCCCGTGCCGCGTCCGCCGTCGCGGAGAGGGACTGGGACGGCGTCCTCGCCGCGGCCGACGAAGGGCTGGCCGCCGAGCCCGGCAACGTCACTCTCCTCTGCATGCGGGGCTACGCGCTGCGCAAACTCGGGAATTACCTGGAGGCGGCGGCCGTGGTGAGCGAGGCGATCGCCCTCGACCCGAAACCCGTCCGCTACTCGAACAGGGGCTACGCCTACCTCGCGATGGGGAACTACTCCGCCGCGCTCGCCGATGCGGAGGCCGCGCTCCTCCTCGACCCCGCGGACGCCACCTCCTGGGGCGTGAAGGCGATGGCGCTCGCCGGAGCGGGCGAACTTGCCGGTGCGGAGTCGGCCGTCGACCGGGGACTCGCCCTCGCCCCGGCGAGCGCCCACCTCTGGCACGTCCGGGGCGAGATCCTCCTTGCCGCCGGGAACGCCACGGGGGCGGCCGCGGCGCTGAACCGTTCGCTCGACCTCGACCCCGGCTACAGCCTCCCCTGGCCGGGCATGCCGACCACCCAGGACGACCTGGCGGCGGCGATGCAGGCGGCCGCCCCCACCCCCGCGGCGCCGGTCGGCGCGGTGCTCGCGGTCGCCGGGATTCTTATGGCCTCGGCGTGGTCGCTCCGGCGGCGGTGAGGGTTAGGCCGGCCGCCGTAGTGTGCCGCCTTTCATCAGTCTCTTTTTCCCGGTTTTGACCTCACCATGCCCCACGCCACGAGCCAGCATCCGACCAGGACCAGCAGCCCGTGGGCGACCCGGACCGCCGGAGGCGTGAAGAACTGCGGGAGAAAGAGCGCGAAGCCGAGCGCGAGAGGGATGCCGCTCCATCGAGCGAAGAGACCCGACCGCCAGATCGCGACCGCAAACAGGATCGTGCCGGCGGCAAGAGCGAGGAGGCCCGCCCCGAAGAACCAGACGCCATCCCCGAACCGGATCGCGTCCGTGAGCGTGACAAGCAGGTCGACGCTGCCCTGCCGGATCGCCTCCCGGCCCACGGCGTCGAGTGCGAAGGTCTCGGCCCCGTAATAGGGCTGGACCAGCCCGACGCCGGCCCAGGTCAGGACGAGGGCAGCGAGGCCCCAGGGTTCGGCCTTCGTCTCGCGGAGACGGCCGTAGAGGCCGAGCAGCCCGAGCGTGAGCAGGATGAACCCGATCATGGCGAGCGAGTGCGAGAGAAGCCAGGCGGGAGAGGCGAACGCCCCGGCGCCCGCAAGGGAGGCTTCGTCGGTGTATGGCCGGATCGCGGGGTACACGAGGAAGCAGACGCCTGCGATCACGAGCGAGAGCACCGCGAGATGGGTCCTGGTCCCTGTCATCGTTCTCTCCTGGTTTGTATCTCCTTCGCGGCTTCGCGCTTTTCGCGGCTTCGCGTGAGGCCCGTATCATCGCTCATAAACTGCCATCTCACGCGAAGTGCGAGCGAAGCGAGCTTGAGAAGCCATCAGGCTTCGAGCCGCGAAGAACGCGAAGTTCAGTAGATGGGTGTGTGTCTCCCTATCAGGTCTTGCTATTCCGGCAGGCAGGGCCGGCCGGGGGCGGGTCCCCCCTTCATCTGGACGAGCATCAGCACCGCCGGTTCGTCGCCCACCGTCCCCGACCGGTGGCCCCTGCGCCCCTGCCCGTCGGGCCGGGTCTTCTGGTCGTTCCCAAACGAGAGCTCCCCCGGCCCCATCTCCACGCGGGTGCCGTCCATCGTCTCGACGAACCAGCGGCCCGATAGAGGGACGATCCACTGCGGCTCCGGGTTCTCGTGCCACTCGCCCACCCAGCCCGCGGGGAGGACGAGGACGACCACCCGGGCGGCCGGGCCGGCGAGCCTCTCGATCCACGACGGCGCCGCGCCCTCCGATACGCTCGCGAACGAGAAATTAGCAAGCCGGCAGCGGTCCTGCCGGCTCACGCCGTCCTCGTCGGTCCGGACGTGCCAGTAGGGAACTTCGGGCCTGTCGTCCTGCGGGTTACGATCGGTCTTCATGGTGACCCCTGTTTGCGTTACGGATGTGCCGGAGATCGGGAGCCTGCCCCAAATACTTTCCGGCTGCCCGATGCTTCCCGGCACCCGGCGTCGCGGTGGAGAAAGGCGGCCGCTCCCTTCGGGTTAGGCGGGGGCTTTGCCGGGCGTTGGGCTTAATACCTGCAACGGATAATAGGTATAGGATCTTTTAGAGCGAGGGTAGCCAAGCCCGGCCAAAGGCGGTGGACTTAAGATCCACTCCCGCAGGGGTCCATGGGTTCGAATCCCATCCCTCGCATTCCGGATTCATTGAGTATCGAAAATCTCTTATGTTACAGGGCAGAATGCGTACCTGTTATACGCGCTACCGTCCTCGTCTGGGACGGTAGTTTCTTCTTCTGAATTGCCCTTCCATGATCCGTCACGTATTGAACTGCCATCTTCATCGGCGATGGATGTCTGCCCGGAGAATCCCAACAATATGAGGGTCGATCTCGAACGATGTTGTGACGCTACCTCTCCGGCACGGAGCCGCCGCATCCCGGTCTTGCCGTTCACGATCACCGCCGCACCGTAAGCGGTCGAACCGGGCGAGTGCTCCGCCCCCCTTCAGCATCACCCCCGTGAAGCCATGCCGACGAGGTTGATGGAGATAACACGCCGATACAAAATTTATTATACTTATTTTATAATTGCTGACGTATGTCCACCACCTACCGGCCTGCAACGATCAATGCCGTCGAAGCACGTGCAACGGTCAGCGGAAGTAAGGACGGCGGTCTCGACGAGAGCGGCAACCCGTACTACTTCCCGAACGCCTCGGTGAGCATCGGCTACTGGTTCGATAACGAGGGCGTCCCCTCCTCGAACTGGGACACGTTCTTCACGGCGGAGTTGTGGATCAACGGCAAACCGGCCGGCAAGAAACAGGAACTTGCGGGCAGCGGTCCGCAGACCTACACGTTCTTTGCGCACAAGTTCCCCGAACCGGGCGCCTACAAAGTGGAGATTCGCGGCAAAAACTCGAAGACGCTTGACGTGACGATCAAGAACCGTCCGGTGGAGGAGAAGCGAGCGGCGCAGTGATCGGGTCGGGCACCCGGTCTTTTCGCTCAACCGATCCCTCGCACCGGTCTTCCTGCTTCCGGCGAGCCGGAAGAGCCGGCTCCTGGCTGCCCTGATCAGCGGTGTCGCCGGTTCCGGCCCGCTCCCCGGGGCCTCGACGCCAACAGCACCCGCCGGTCTGCCGCAAAGGTATACGTATCGGCGCATCGAACCCTTTGTATGGACGCACCGGGCCCGGGCAGGCGGCGATAGGTACGGGCGGCAGCGTGAAGACCCCGGTGCTGGCCCTCGCCTTCGTATGCGGCATCCTTGCAGGATTCGGCGTATACGCAGTTCTATCTCCCGTCCCGTCGGACCCGCAGCAAACCGCTCTCTACACGGCGGACGCGCCGGAGCCCATCGGGCCGTACAGCCAGGCCGTACGCTGCGGGTCCTACCTCTTCATGTCGGGACAGATCGGCCTGGACCTGGCCACCGGCAACCTCTCCGATACCGTTGCCTGCGAGGCGAGGCAGACGATGGAGAACCTGCGGGCGGTCCTCCTCGAAGCAGGTCTCGACTTTTCCGATGTCGTCCAGACCCGGATCTACTTAACGGACCTCGCGGAGTTCAGTACGGTCAACGCAGTCTACGCAGAGTACTTCAATGAGCCGTACCCCGCATGGGCGACGGTGCAGGTCGCCGGCCTCCCGAAGGGGGCAAGGGTCGAGATCGAGATGGTCGCGAAGGTGCGGTAGCCCGGCCGCGGGCCCCCGCTCTGCCGGGACTCCCGGTGCGCTCCGCCGATGCCGTCACCGGTGTTTCCGGAAACAGGTGTTTGTGAAGGGGTGCCCGATCGTGCTTGCGCGGGGACGGATCGCACTCACTCTATCTCGGCGTTAAGGGCCGATTCATATAAAAATGCCTTATATTATACTCATATAATTGCAAAATCCGTCTCAACCTGGGTTTTGTTATCCGAAACGTATAAACGACATTCGAGCCCTTCCTCATTAGGTACATCGTGCATACCCTCGCCAGCCCCGACCACATCCTCTACGTCGACGACGAGGAGGCGCTACTCGATATCGGCCGTATATTCCTCGAGCGAGCGGGCGGCATCGTCGTCGATATCACTGCAAGCCCCCTTGAGGCGCTTCGCATGATTCTCTCCGGCCGGTACGACGCGATCGTCTCGGACTACCAGATGCCGGAGATGGACGGAATCGCCCTCTTAAAGGAGGTCCGGAAAGCAGGATCCCGGGTACCCTTCATCATCTTCACCGGCAGGGGGCGCGAGGAGGTGGCGATCGAGGCGCTGAACAACGGCGCCGACTTTTACATCCAGAAAGGCGGCAACCCGAAGACGCAGTTTGCCGAGCTTGCAAACGCGGTCAGGCAGCTGGCCGGGAGGCGGAGGGCAGAGGCAGCGTTCCGTGAGAGCGAAGAGATGCTGCATAAGGCCGAGAGTCTCGCGCACCTCGGCAGCTGGGAGTTCGACCACAGGGCCGGGCGGCTTGTCTGGTCGGACGAAGTCTACCACATCTTCGGCCTTGATCCGGCAGGGCAGCCGCCAAGTTACGAGACGTTCCTTTCTATGGTCCACCCGGACGATCGGACCCTTTTCGATACTACGTACTTCGCCTCGATCGCGGACGGAGAGAGTACCTATGAGATCGAGCACCGGCTCCTCCGCAGCGATACCGGGGAGTCCCGGTATGTCATCGAACGGTGCGAGCATATCAGGGACGATTCCGGCGATATCGTCCGCTCCGTCGGGATGGTGCACGACATCACGGTCCGTAAACTCGCCGAACTTGAGTTGCTGTCCCGGCACGAGGAACTCCAGGCGGCGTACGAGCAGCTCGCCGCCATCGAGGAGGAACTCCGGACGAGCTTCGACGACCTTGCGGAAAGCCAGCACAGGCTCCAGGAGAGTGAACGCAGGTTTGCCGACATCATTGAGTTCCTCCCGGACGCTGCCTTTGTCATCGACACGGACGGCCACGTTGTCGCCTGGAACCGTGCAGTCGAGGAGCTGACCGGCGTTCCGAAAGCGGAAGTGCTTGGCAGGGGCGATCATGCGTATGCGGTTCCGTTCTATGGCGAGGCACGCCCGGGCCTGATCGACTACGTCCTCCATCCCGACAGAATGGCTGACTGCCCCTACCGGATCATAGCGAGGGATGGAGAGCTCCTTGAAAGCGAGACGTCTCTCGCCCGCCCCGGCGGCAAGGACACAGTCCTCAGGCTCAGGGCTTCGCCCCTCTATGACCGGAAGGGCAGGTGTGTCGGTGCGGTCGAGACGATCCGGGATATCACCGGGCAGAAACGGGTTGAGGCCGACCTGCGGACGACGAAAGACTATCTTGAGAACCTGATCGATCGCGCCAACGCCCCAATCATCGTCTGGAGCCCTGAGTGCGTCATCACCCGGTTCAACCGGGCCTTTGAGAGCCTGACCGGTATTCCTGCGGACGAAGCCGTCGGAGCGAGGCTTGAGATCCTCTTTCCGGAAGAGAGCCGGAGTGAATCGATGGAGCAGATCCGGCGGGCAATGGCAGGCGAGCAGTGGGATGACGTGGAGATCCCGATCCAGAACCGGTCGGGCAGTGCCAGGACGGTGCTCTGGAGTTCTGCAAACGTCACCCAGAACGGCACGGATCGACCTATTGCAACGATTGCGCAGGGAACGGACATCACCGCCCGTAAACAGGCACAGGTCGAGCTCCTGCAAAGGCACGAAGAACTGCAGGCCGCTTACGAGCAGCTCGCCTCCATCGAGGAAGAACTCCGGACGAGCTTCGATGACCTTGCCGGGAGCCAGCGGCACCTCAAAGAGAGCGAGGGGCGCTACCGCCGCCTCGCGGAGAATGCGGAGGACATCATCTACCGGATCGAGTTCCTGCCGGAGGTGCGGTTTGCGTACGTGAACCCGGCGATCACCAGGATGCTCGGGTACATGCCGGAAGAGTACTACGCCGATGCAAGTCTTGCGGAACGGACGATCCATCCTGACGATCGCAACCGGATTGCATCCCTTGGTGTGGGTTCGATCGCAGACCGGCCGCTCACGCTGAGATGGGTCCGCAAAGACGGAGGTACCGTCTGGGTCGAGCAGCGCAACATCCCGGTCCTCGACTCCGCAGGAAGGGTCATCGGACTTGAAGGGATCGGCAGAGACGTCACCGAAGCGAAACAGGCAGAAGAGCGGCTCGTAGAGAGCGAAGGAAGCGTACGGAAGAAACTTGAGAGCATCCTCTCCCCCAGAGGCGATATCGGCAGCCTGGACCTCGCCGAGATCATCGATGTGCCCGCGGTCCAGTCGCTCATGGATGACTTCTACGGCCTTACGAAGATCCCGGTGGCCATCGCCGACACCCGGGGCCGAGTGCTGATCGATGCCGGGTGGCAGGAGATCTGCACGAAGTACCACCGGGCTCACCCCGAGACCTGCAGGCACTGTACGGAGAGCGACACCGTCCTCTCCGCAGGGATCCCCGCCGGCGAATCGAGGATGTACCGGTGCCGGAACAATATGTGGGATGTGGCAACGCCGATCGTCGTGGGCGAGAGGCATCTTGGCAACGTCTACACCGGGCAGTTCTTCTTCGAGGGCGAAGAGCCGGATTACGAGATCTTCCGGTCGCAGGCGCGACGGTACGGCTTCGATGAGGAGGGGTATCTCACCGCGCTCAGGGCCGTTCCCCGGCTGAGCAAAGCGCATATAGACGCCGCCCTGGCATTTCTGCGGGAGTTTGCCGGCCTCATCTCGCGCCTGAGTTACAGCAACATCACCCTGGCCCGGTCGCTCGCGGAGCGGGACGCCCTGACAAGGACGCTCGAGGAGACCGCGGGCAGGCTCGCCCGGACACAGGAGATCGCCCATATCGGCAGCTGGGAGTTCGACCACCGGACCCGGCGGCTGACCTGGTCGGATGAGACCTTCCAGATCTTCGGCGTCAACCCCGCGGGGGGGGCGCCGGGCTACGAGATGTTCCTCTCGTTGGTCCACCCGGACGACCGGGCCCTGGTCGATACCACCTACTCCACCTCGATCGCGGACGGCGGGGAGACCTACGAGATCGAGCACCGGATCCTCCGCAACGATACCGGCGAGGTCCGGCATGTCGTCGAGCGGTGCGAGCATCTCCGGGACGGGTCCGGAGCGATCGTCCGCTCTGTGGGGATGGTGCACGACGTCACCGACCGTAAACTCGCCGAACTCGAACGGCTGCACAGGCACGAGGAGCTCCAGGTAGCCTACGCGCAGCTCGCCTCCGTCGAGGAGGAGCTCCGGACGGGCTTTGACGACCTCGCAAGGAGCCAGCACCGGCTCCTGGAGAGCAAAGAGCGCTACCGGCGGATCTCCGAGAGCATCTCGGACGTCGTGTACTCCTGCGTCCTTCCGGATATGGGCGGGTACGCCCTCGACTGGATCGCCGGGGCGGTGCACGAGATCACCGGGTATACCGAAGAGCAACTTCTTGCGATGCGGTGCTGGCGGGCTATCGTCCATCCAGACGATCTGCCTATCTTTGAGCGCGAGACCCTCGGTCTTTTTCCGGGCAAGTCATCGCTCTTTGAGATCCGGATCGTTCGCCGGGACGGTTCCGTCCGGTGGCTCCGCGCTTCGGCCAACTGCATCGGAGGAGAAGATGGCCACGTCCGGCTCTACGGCGGGTGGCAGGACATCACGGAGCAGAAGGAGACCGAGGAAGCGCTGCGGGAGACTGCAGAGAGGATGGAGAGCATCTTCCGCGCCGCCCCCACCGGTATCGGCATGGTGGTGGACGGAGTCCTCAGGGAGGTCAACGGGCGGCTCTGCGATATCGTCGGCTACACCCGCGACGAACTCATCGGCCGGCCTGCACGGCTGCTCTACCCGGACGACGCGAAGTATGAATCTGCCCTGCAGCAGATGCGCACACAGATCCGGGAGACCGGGACGTGTACGCTTGAGGCCCGTGCACGGCGCAAGGACGGTACGATCATCGATGTGCTGCTCTCGGGCACGCCTCTCGATTCGGGGGCTTTTTTCCGGGGCGTGACATTCACCGTCCTGGACATCACCGAGCGCAAGGCGATGGAGCGCGAGATCGAGTATCACGCCGGGGAGCTTGCCCGGCAGACGAACAGCCTCGCGGTCGCGAACAGGAAACTCAGCCTGATGAGCAGCATCACCCGGCACGACATCCTGAACCAGCTGACGATCCTCCTCGGCAACCTCTCGTTTGCAGAGGAGGCCGTGCAGGACCTGAAGATCTCGGAGTACCTCGCCCGGGTGCAGAGCGCCGCCGACCGGATACGCCGCCAGATCGAGTTCACCCGGGACTACACCGAGCTCGGCGTTCGGTCGCCGGAATGGCAGCGGGTCGGCGACGCGATCGGGTCTGCGGCGCTTCACGGGCTGCCGGTCGAGGAAGAGGCCGGGGACCTTGTCGTCTACGCGGATCCCATGCTTGCGACGGTCTTCTCGAACCTGATGGACAACACTATTCGGCACGGAGAGTCGGCGACCCGGGTCCGCGTCCGGTATCGGCCGGAGGAGGACGGGAGCCTCGCCCTCATCTGGGAGGACGACGGCGTCGGCGTTCCTGCAGGGGAGAAGAAGCAGATCTTTAACCGGGGTGTCGGGAAGAATACGGGGTTCGGCCTCTTCCTGATCCGGGAGATCCTCGGGATCACCGGGATCGGCATCAGGGAGACGGGAGAGCCCGGGAAGGGGGCACGGTTTGAGATGCGCGTGCCCCGCGGGGCATACCGGCTCTGAGGGAAATACGGGTTGTCCGTGGGCAACGGGGCGGCGATGACTCCGGGCACAGTGGGTCAGGCGATCCGGCCCCCGCACGGAGAAGGGGGCGGAGCGATGCAGGTGCGAAAGGGGCAGCGGCAACCGGGCGGGACTGCATGCCTCCGGCCGGTCGGAGAGGAGCAAAACCTGAGCGAAAGCGCTCGAAGCGCGTCGTTAGTGGCGGCGTTGCGGCACGCCGCAGTTATGCGGCCTTCTTCAATGTGAACCGGAACGCCGCCCCGCACTCCGGGTGGCCCGGTATGCGGTCCTCGACCCGGACCCTCCCGCCGTACCTCTCCACCAATGTCCGGACGATGAAGAGGCCGAGCCCCTGGCCCCTCCCCCGTGCCATACCCCGCTCGAACCGGGTGAAGAGCTTCCCCTTCACCTCGTCCTGGATGCCGGGGCCGGTGTCTTCGACCGAGACCAGCACTTCGCCGTCCTGCTCCTCGACCCGGACCACGATCTCAACGTCGGGACCGCCGAACTTGACGGCGTTGCCGATGAGGTTCGTGAAGACGGTCGGGAGGAGGCCGTCCGCCAGCACCTCGACGCGGGTGCCCCGGTACCGGATCGCTGCATCGGGGAAGCCCGCGATCTCGCTCTGGATGACCGCATCGAGGTTCACCGGCACCAGGTTGCCGGGTTCCTCGGAAGCCCGCCGGATGGTGGCGACGTTCATGAGGATCTCGCTGCTCCGGTCGATGCTCGCATGCAACTTCTCGGCATAGGTCTTCAGGTTGCCTTCGGAGAGATCCATCAGGAGGTCGGCGTACATGCTCGAGACGTTGTTCGCGTTCCGGACGTCGTGGGTCATGATGTCGAGGTATACATTCGCCTCGTCGCGGGCCGCCTCGACCTCCCGGTTCGCCCTGATGAGGTCGTCGGTGCGGCGCACCAGGGCTTCTTCCGCCTTTTTGCGATCGGTGATGTCGCGTGCGTTCACCAGGAGCCCCCGGACGGCTGGCTCTCTCAGGAGGTTGGCGCCGGTGACCTCGAGATACGACCAGTAGCCCGAGGCATGCCGGATCCTGACTTCGAGGGTGACCCGCCCCTTCGGATGGGCGGTAGCAGTGCGGAGGGCGTCCAGCACGAGTGCCAGATCGTCCGGATGCGTCAGTTCGAGGACGCTTCTCCCGATGAGGTCTTTTGGCGCATACCCTCCGACCGTCTTCACCGACGGGCTCGCATACCGGATGCGTCCTTCGTGATCGAGGACGACGACGATGTCCGAGGCATTCTCGGTGAGCAGCCGGAACCGCTCCTCGCTCTGTCGCACGGCCTCCTCAGCCCGCTTTCGTTCGGTGATGTCCCGGACGATGGAGAGGACTGCAGGCCTCCCCTGGTAAGAGATGAGCCGCGCCGAGACCTCAGCAGGAATATGCCTCCCCTTGCGGGTCACATCGGCGGTCTCAAAGACCGTGTGGCCTTTCTCGACAACCTCCCCGATTCGTTCGGGCACGAGAGCGGCGAACTCCGGCGTAACGATCATCGAGAGATTCATGGTCAGCAGTTCTTCCCGCGAGTAGCCGAGGCGTTCCGTCGCCACCCTGTTCGCATCGAGAAACTTCCCATCGAGATCGTGGATGATGATGATGTCGCTTGCGCTGTCAAAGAGGGTCCGGTATTTCTCTTCGCTCTGCCGGATCGCCTCTTCTACCCGCTGCCGCTCGGTGATGTCCCGTAGCGAGATGAGGATTGCCGGAGCCCCCTCAAAGACAATGGATTTCCCGATACTCTCGAACCACCGCTCCGCCCCGGCCACCGTGAGGACCTTATAGCGTGCAATAAACGCGTCAATTCCTTTTGCCACCTCCCCGAAGTCTTTGATGGCATCGCCCTGTGACTCGGGGGCGATAAATTCCATGACGTTTCTTCTCCCGATCGCCTCGCCGGGATCTTTGATTCCCACGAGCCGGGCTGCAGCATGGTTCGCGAAGAGGATCTTTCCCATCGGATCAAGGATGAGAGTCCCGTCAAGGGAGTGTTCGACAAGAGCCCGGAACTTCTCCTCACTCTCCCGCAGGGCTCCTTCCGCCCGCCTCCGATCGGTGACGTCACGGATGATTCCCACCAGCGCTACGGGGTGCCCCCGTTCGTCGAGGACGACCTTGCGGCTGTCGCTGAACCAGTGGTACTCGCCGCTCTTGACCTTCCAGCGGTACTCGACGATGCTGGACGGTTCCAGCCCTGCTGCCAGCACCTCCTGCTGGGTGATCGCGATCTCGCGGTCGGCGGGATGCACGCGGCTAAAGACCTCCTCGGCGGAGATATTGTCGATCTCTTCGGCAGAAAAGCCGGTTATTTCTGCCAGGGATGGACTTATGAAGATATAACGCCCTGTCTTGAGGTCGAGCATGTTGATGCCGTCACGGGAGTGTTCGATGATCGTGCGGAGCAGTTCCTCGTTCTTGCGCAACGCTTCCTCCGTGTGCTTCCTGTCGGTGATATCGGTGAAGATGAATGCACACCGGTCTTTCCCGGGTATCGGACCGGCGTGGATGCCGTACCACCGGTCCCTGATCGAGTTATACTCTTCAAACCGCACTGGCCTGTCGGCGCCGAGACCTTCAGTGCAGCGCTCAACCCAGTTCCTCCCGATACCCGGTGCGACCTCGGAGACACGCCTGCCGATGACCTGATCGCGCTTCGAACCCGTGATGCTCTCGTAGGCGGGGTCGACGTCGAGAATGATGAAGTCGGCAGGTTGCTCCTTATCACCATAGACCGCCTCGAGAATCACAAATCCCGCTCCCATCGATTCGAAGACCTGCCGGAACTTCTCCTCGCTCTCACGCAGCCTGTCTTCCGCCTGTTTCCGGTCGGTGATATCATCGAAGAGAACAGCCACCCTGTTGCCGTCCGGCCCCTCGAACGGGAAGGCGTAGACCTCGTACCACCCCTCCTTAAGGAATTTTGCAGTCTGGACGAAGCGTCTGGCCTCACCGGTTCTGGCAACGGCGCCGAAGATCTCAAACCAGCGCTCTTCGTGGCCCGGGGCAAGCTCCCGCATCGTCTTTCCTACGACGTCGGAGAGGCCCGTCAGCCTCTCGAACGCCCGGTTTGTCTCCTGGAAGCGGTAATCGACCGGTCGACCGCCGGGATCAAAGATCATCTCGATGATGCAGAACCCTGAGTCGAGGGAATCGAATATGGTCCGGTACTTCTTCCTGCTCTCTAGCAGCTCCTCTTCTGTGCGCTTCAGTTCGGTGATGTCCTGGAGTCGGACGACTCGGGTACCCCGGAGCAGTCCTTCCCGGATGCCGTTACTGGAGATGGAAAACCGGCGCTCCTGGTTGCCAGCGGTGCGGATGGTGCAGGCGAGGCCGGCGACGTCGTGCCGGTTCGAGAGCAATGCCACAATCCCCGCCGTGCTCTCCCCGTCCGTGACGCGCGGCGTCAGGTACCGGTGCACGAAACGGTCGATATCGCTGCTGCAGAAGGCGTCTTTGTCGATGCCGAGAAGATGCTCGAGCGGGCGGTTGACTCCGGCCACCCGGTCGGTACGATCGATGAGGAGCGCCCCCTCGCCGAGTGCGTCGAGTACAGCCAGTGCCGATAGCACTTCCGGTGGGAGTGGGCAGGGTGGATCCATTGGGTGCCGACCATCCTCTGCGGGACCCGTTATTATAGTAGTGCATGAATGTTTCAAAGGCCGGGCAAAACGAGATCTCTCCGGTCGTTTTGCCAAAACGACAGTCAGAGCGTCCGGGCGCTCCCTGCCTGCACTATCCCTTTCGCCCCCGGTGCCCGCTCTAACCTTTCCGCCGGGAACACCGGGGCCGGTGGCAAGCGTCCGTTTGAAGGGCAGGTATGCGTCCTGGGTCACGCCATCTCGTTGCGCCGGAGGAACCTCCGTATCGCCCGGGACTCCACCCACCCGCGGTCGAGCGGTCTGATGATATCGTTGATCCGCCGCACCTGCTCACCGATACTTGCCGCGGTCTCTGCATCATCGAGCAGGTCCGCTCTCGCCAGGATCACCTAGAGTGGGGCGGATGTGATCGCCCAGGATCGCGAACTGCTCCATATTATGTTCGATCTGAGCGTATGCCTGCCGTCGGACCTTCTCGTGGTGCTTCTGATCGGTGATGTCGTATATGATCCCGTGGCTTGCGACGGCACGGCCGTCGGTGTCGTAGGTGAACCTGCGGACGGAGTGGATCCAGCGGCCCTCCCCTGCTGCCCGCAGCATGAGCGACGGCTATCCCGGGTGTGGTACGCGATTTGAACGATATCCTCCCCGGGTCATGGCCGGCACCGTGAGAGGGGAAACTGATATGGGGAGACAGACTATCTCACGCTCTCCACCCCTGAAGGAAATGGATACGCTCATGGCTGCACCATTGTGTCGCCGGAAAACAGGCGGGGTTGGCGATCCCGGCGAGCGGGCCGGGATGAAGGGTCGCCCGGATAATGGGTACGTTGCCCGGTTCCGCGCAGAGGCCGGGGAACGGTAGGCGAGGCCCCGGTCGGGAGTACGCCGGTGAGGAAGGAGCATGATGGCCGAAAACGTCGACGATCAAAAATCTGCGGACTGGCTGTACCGGGCTATCGTCGGTATGGCTGCCGGGCTTGCAGTCCTCCTCATAGTCCTGTTCCTCCGCGGAGAGGAGGTGGGGCCCACGCTTGCCGTCATCCCCTGGTTCATCCCCGTGATCAGCCTGTTCCAGGCGCTCATCCTCTTCTCGGTGGGGTTCCTGGCGCTGGGACGCTACAGCGTGCTAAAAGACGCAGCCTCCTTCTGGATTGGGATGGGCGCGGCAGGTTTCGCCGTCGCGCTCGTCTTTTACGCCCTCAGCGGGGCAAGTCTCCTGTCAGACGGCGGATCTGTCGTCGCGAGGCTTTCCGGTACCTCGGCATGGTTCCTGCAGCTCGGCATCACCATTCTCGGCACCTTCCTCCTCGTGGCCGTTCTGGCCCGGCGGCCGGGGGGCGAAGACCTGGCGGGCCGGCGCCTGCCCGGGCTCGCGGCTGCCTGGATAGTCTCCCTGGCGATCGCGTTCACGCTCGTCGTCCGGGTCGAACAATCTCTGCCTGCACTCGTCACCCCAACCGGCGTCTTCACCGAGTTCGTCCTCGTCTGGAACGCAGTCGTGGCGGTCCTGTTTGCCGGAGGCGCTGTGCTCTCAACCCGGCGTTACCTGCGTACCGGGGACGCGCTTGTCGGGTACGTCGCCTTTGCCCAGACGGCGCTTGCCTTCGCCCTGCTCACGACGCTGAGCGGAATGAGGCGTTACGATCTCTGGTGGTACCTGCTCCGGGCCATTCTCATGGGGGGCGGCCTGATCGTCCTCTATGGTCTATTCTATGAGTACGTGCAGATGTTCCGGCGCGAGAAGGAGAGGACTGTCCGGTTACTGCGCGCCGAGGAGTCCGTGAAAGAGCGTGAGAGGCAGCTGCGGGACCTGATCGAAAGTTCCGCGGACGGCATCATCATCACCGATGAGACCGGACGGATCACCACCTGGAACAGGGGCATGGAGATGATCACCGGCCTTGCGGCCAGCGATGCACTGGGGAAGCCGGCATGGGAAGTCCAGTCGTGGATGGCAGATGAGGAGTGGTCGGGGCCCGATCCTCGCGCCCAATACCGCGCATCCTGGGAAGGGTTGTTGCAGGAGGGTACGCTTCCGTCGCACGACACGCTCCTTGACGTGCAGATCCGCATCCCGCCGGGAGACGTCCGGTATCTCCAGCAGCGGGTATTCACGACGAAGACACGGCAGGGATACCGTGCCGGGGGCATCCTGCGGGACGTCACCGATCGTACGCGGGCCGAAGAAGCCCTCAGGACCCGCGCTGAAGACCTCGCCCGGGCCCAGCGGGACCTGGGATCGGCGAACCGGGAGGCAAACCTCTACCTGGACATCTTGTCCCACGATCTCGGGAACACCAACAACGTCGCGAACCTCTACGCCGACCTGCTCGCCGACTGTCTGGACGGCGAGGCAGCCGGGTATGCGGAGAACCTCCGGCGGAGCATCGGGAGGAGCATCAAGATCCTGGGCACCGTCGGAAAGATCCGCCGGATTCATCACGCCCCGTCACACCTCAGACCGGTCGAACTCGAAGAGGTCGTACGTAGAGAGATCGACCGCTACCCCGACAGGAGCATCCGCTACATGGGCGGTTCCGTCCGGGTCCGGGCCGACGACCTTCTCCCGGAGATCTTTTCAAACCTCATCGACAACGCGGTCAAGTTCGGCGGCCCCGGCGTGGCGGTCACCGTCCGGACGGAGGAGGACGGCGCAGTAACGGTATCGGTGGAGGATACTGGCCCCGGGATACCGGACGACCGGAAGGAAGATATATTCCACCTCTACGAACAGCAGAAACGGGGCGTCGGCGAGGGGCTCGGCCTCTACCTCGTGCAGATCCTGGTCGAGCGCTACGGCGGCCGGATCTGGGTCGAGGACCGGGTGCCGGGTTATCCCGAACGCGGGGCGGCGTTCCGGTTCACGCTTACAAAAACAGCGGAGAACCGCTGAGACGTTCCGGTAGATCGTACATCACCTGCCGGTATCCATTGCGAGCTCCCTCTTCGTCTGCACCTGCCTCCGGATCTCCGCTGAAACCTTTCCATGTCGATGGTCGGCCTGATCGCTCCCGTCTTTGGTACGCTACGCTCCCTCTGCGGTTCAATCCGTATGTTAATCACCCTCCTGTCCGATTCTTTATCATGGGTCTATCTCACATCCCGTTACTCGCCGTCCTGGTAGTCTTCGCCACTGTTTCGGCATGCGGCTGCATGAGCCCGGAGACCGTGGTCTCCGGCGAGGAGGCGGCAGAGGTGCTTGCCTACGCCGAACCGATCGCCGAGAACGTCATGCAGGGCTTCAACGAAGGCAACTATACGATGTACTCCCGCGACTTCTCCGCAGAGATGAAGCGGAGCCTGGATGCGGCCGCGTTTGAGCGGAACCGCGACCTCACCAGATCGAAGATCGGGCTGTACGTCGCAAAGGAGAGCCCCGTCGTCACGGATGCCGGCGAGTATATCGCTGTCAATTACAGGGCGAAGTTCGAGGGGGAGGACGGCGTGGCGCTCCGGTTCGTCTTCCGGAAGGATGATCCGTCGCACGAACTCCACGGGCTCTGGTTCAACTCCCCGAAACTGCGGGGTTGAGACGGCCCGGCGGCGGTATGCCGCAACGGACCGCTCTTCATGAAGCCGGCATCTCCCCCGGATCCTGTTCTTTTTATAGTACCCCGTCCTTACCGCCGCGACCAAGAGAGGTAGGGATCATGAAAGGCCTGGCAATGTTAAAGATCGGCGAGATCGGATGGATCGAGAAAGAGCGGCCCGCCTGCGGGCCGAGGGACGCCGTCGTGAGACCTCTGGCGCTCGCGCCCTGCACCTCCGACATCCACACCGTCTGGGAAGGGGCGATCGGGGACCGGCACAACCTCATCCTGGGGCACGAGGCGCTCGGGATCGTCGACGAAGTGGGCAGCGAGGTCAAAGACTTCAAGTCCGGCGACCGGGTTATCGTCCCGGCCATCACGCCCGACTGGGAGACGGATGCCGCACAGCGCGGGTTCCCGTCGCAGACCGGCGGCCCGCTCGGGGGCTGGAAGTTCTCGAACTCCAAGGACGGTGTCTTTGGGGAGTTCTTCCACGTGAACCTGGCGGACTACAACCTCGCGCACCTGCCGAAGGGGATGTCGCTTGAGGCCGGGGTCATGCTCCCGGATATGCTCAGCACCGGCTTTGCAGGCGCCGAGAACGCAAACATCAAGTTCGGGTCCACGGTCGCGGTCCTCGGCATCGGGCCGGTCGGCCTCTCCGCCATCGCCGGTGCGAAACTCCGGGGCGCCGGGAGGATCTTTGCCGTCGGCACGAGGCCCGCTTCGGTGAAGGTCGCAAAGGAGTACGGCGCCACGCATATCGTCAATTACAAGGAAGGAGACACCGTCGAGCAGATCCGGAACGCGACCAACGGCGAGGGCGTCGACGCCGTCATCGTGGCCGGCGGCGGATATGAGGTGATGATGGACGCGATCAACGTGGCAAAACCCGGCTCGGTCGTCTCGAACATCAACTACTTCGGTTCGGGCATGGGCGACCAGGACGTCATACCCCTCCCCCGGATCGGCTGGGGCTTTGGCATGGCCGACAAGAACATCATGACCGGACTCTGCCCCGGCGGAAGGGTGCGGATGGAGCGGCTGGCCGAGGTGGTGATGTGCGGGCGCATGGACCCCGCCCTCATGGCGACGCATGTCTTCAAGGGCTTTGACAAGCTCGAGGAGGCTCTCCTCCTGATGAAGGAGAAGCCAAAGGACCTGATCAAACCGGTCGTCATCGTGGAGGAGTGACCGGCCGGGACCTTCTCTTTTTCAGGGCCGAACCCCGCTCGCGCCTCCGGGTACGGCGGGGGCCGGGGATATGGCCTCACGCAACCTTCGAGCGGAGGTTTGAGCACCTCCCGGTGCTGCCGCTCCCCTGCGGCCCCCCGGACTCCCGGCCGTCGCCGTCTGGCCCGGCGGCCGGCGTCATGCCCTCTCGTTGCGCTTGAGGAACCTTCGTATCGAGCGGGACTCCACCCATCCCCGGTCGAGTTGCCTGACGATACCGTTGATCCGTTGCACCTGCTCCTGGATGCTCGCCGCGGCCGTGGCGTCCTCGAGCAGATCCGCTCTCGCCAGGATCACCTGGAGCGGGTGACGGATGTGATCGCCCAGGACTGCGAACTGTTCGATATTCCTCTCGATCTGGGCGTATGCCTCCTGCCGGATCGCCTCATACCGCTTCCGGTAGGTGATGTCGTACATGATGCCGTGGCTGGCTACGGGGCGGTCTTCGGCATCATAGGCGAACTTGCGAACGGAATGGACCCAGCGTTCCTCGTCGCCGGGCAGACTGACGCGGTAGTCCATCGCGTAGTCCTTCTGTTCGCGGATAGACCGGTCGAGCTCCGCGATGACCCGGTCGCGGTCGCCGGGATGCACCCGCTCAAGCAGCGCGTCAAGACCGGGCTCGACGGTTCCGGGCGCATACCCCAGGATCTCGTACTGCCGGTGGTTCCACTCGGACCAGCCGTGCTCGATGTTCCAGAACGAGACCCCTGCCGAGATGGCGTCCAGCGCCAGCGCCAGCCGGTCCAGGCTTGTGTGCAGTTCATCCTCGGTCTGCCTCCGGCGGGTGATGTCCTGCACCACCGTGAGCACGTACTGCTCTCCGTCCACGGTCACGATATCCAGGTTGTTTGAGATGATACGTGCCTCCCCGGCCTTCGTGAACCGGGTGAGTTCCAGGTCCCGCACCGTCCCGTCCCGGAGGAGCCCGGTGCGGATGCGGGAGAGGGTGCCGGGATCCCGGTCGATGCCCAGCGCAAGAGAGGTCTTCCCCCGCGCCTCCTCCCGGGTGTGGCCGAACGTCTTCACCCACTCCTCGTTGACGTCGACGAACGTGTCATCGCTCTGCCGGAGCAGGGCGATCGGGAAGGACGCTCTGTCGAATATGACGAAGAACCTCTCCTCGCTCTCCTCAAGGGCACGCTTCGAGATGAGGCGGTGCATGGCGATGGCGATGTAGTCGGCGACGGTCTTCATCACCTCGAGATCCCGGTCACGGAACCGGGTTCGAGAACGGGTTCCAAAGGAGAGCGTGCCGAGGACGACTCCCTCGACGACGAGGGGGTGGCACGCATACGCCTGCACGCCGTAGGACCTGACCAGGTCTGTCCGGGGATCGAGTGTGGCCGGGATATCCTCCGCAACGATCCGGCACCCGTCCCGGGCCGCACACCCGCAGACGGCGACGCCGTAGTCGAGCCAGGCGATCCGCTCCGCCTCCTCCTCCGGAATGCCCTCCGAGGCGTTCAGGTACATGCAGTCCCTCTCCGCATCCACAAGGTAGTTGAAGAAGACGTCGCACTCCAGGAAGGCCATGGTCTTCCCGCAGAGGTCGTTGACGATCTGCTGGGGCTCTTCGGTCGAGAGGAGCCGGCTCGCTACGTCCGCCAGGAGCTCCTCACGGCGCCTGCGCCAGAGAAGGCTCTCTTCCGCCCGCCTGCGCCCGGATTCCGCCTGCCTGAACTCCGCGTTTTCCCGGCGAAGAGCCTCGTTCTCAGCCTGCAGCCGGGCGATGAGTTCGGCGTCAGGACAGTCTCCCGCCGGCCCTCTCTCGCTCTGTCTACTACTCATGCTCTTTCTTCAGAATCGGGGTTGGTGCTGCCATGCGTCTCGATATCCATCGGAAGGTTTCTGGAGGCAGGTTAGACCTCTATTCACATAGTAATGCCGATCGCCCTCAACGGTGCGGGCATACCGGGCGGAGCGTCTCAGGCGCAAGCAACCCCGGCGAACGGGACGGAGAGACCCGTGCCCCCTCTCCCGCGTCTCATGCCTTCACCAGCGTGAACCGGAAGACCGCCCCCTCCCCGGGGTGTCCGGGTATGCGGTCCTCGACCCAGACCCTGCCGCCATAGCGTTCCACCAGGGTCCGGACGATGAAGAGGCCGAGCCCCTGGCCGCTCTCCCTCGCCATGCCCCGCCCGAACCGGGAAAAAAGCCTCTCTTTCAGTTCGTCCGGGACACCGGGGCCGGTATCCTCGACCGAGACCAGCACCCCGTCGCTCTGCTCCTCGACCCGGACGGTGATCTCGGTGTCGGGACCCCCGAACTTGACCGCGTTGCCGATGAGGTTGTTAAAGACGGTCGGGAGGAGGCCGTCCGCCAGCACCTCGGCATGAGCGCCCGGATACCGGATCGATGCGTCGGGGAAGCTCCCGAGCTCCTCTCTGATGGCCGCATCGAGGTCCACGGGCGCGAGGTTCCCCGGCTCCTCCGAGGCCCGCCGGATGGTGGCGACGTTCTGGAGGATCTCGTTGCTCCGGTCGATGCTTGCGTACAGCTTCTCTGCATATCCGGCCGCCTCGCCGTCCAGGCAGCCAAGGAGGAGGTCGGCGTAGAGGTTCGCGACGTTGTTTGCGTTTCGCACATCGTGGGTCAGAATGTCGAGGTAGATGTTCGCCTCGCCGCGTGCCGCCTCGACCTCCCTGTTGACCCGGATGAGGTCTTCTGTACGGCGCTCCAGCGCTTCTTCCGCCTGCTTGCGTCCCGTGATGTCTATGATGTTGACGGTGGCGATCGGGTGCCCGCGTACGGTGCCGTGCGCCACGGAGATCGAGAGCCACACCTCCCTGCCGTCCCGCCGCCGAAAGAGCAGTTCCCGTCGCCCGCCCGGGGAGGCCTCCGGCTCTCCCGAGAACCGGAGGCCGATCAGGTCCTCAAGGGGTCTGCCCACCGCCTCACCGCTGCTGTAGCCGAGGATGCTCTCCGCCGCGGAGTTCCAGACCAGCACGGTCCCCCCGGTATCCAGGCCGATGATCGCATCGGGGGAGGCCTCGATCAGGAACCTGTAGCCTTCGCCGGAGGGGGGAAAGACGCTGTCCAGCACCTGGTGGACGTTTGCCTGACGGCTGCGCGAGAGGTGCAGCACCAGGATCAGGCCTATCAGGAGATAGATGGAGGCCCCCCACTGGCCCGCTCTGCCGATCCAGGCCATGATATCCCCGCGGGTCACCGTCATCAGGTATGCGATCTGGCCGAGGCTCAGGAACGCCAGCGCCAGGCCGTACATATACAGGAACGGTGAGCGCGACCGGACATACTGCATGAAGACGACCAGCGCGGAGATGGCGAAGAGGGCTGCAGCGAGGCTGATGACCACCTGCCGGATCGGGGTGCCTCCTTCGCCGACGATGAAGAACTCGGGAAGCACCTCTGTTCTGGCAAGGATGACGATCAGCAGCACCGCTGTTATCCCGCCCCCGTAGCCTGCTGTGAGATCTATGAGCCGCTGCCGGAGACCGGTCCTGACGAGGCCGGTCGAGAAGAGGGCAATCAGGGCGCCGACCAGGTGCAGGGCTCCGGCGAGAAGGGCACCGAGGTTCTGGATCTGCACGCCGGCGTTCAGGCTGAACGGGGTCCCGAACGCGTTCGCCAGGAGGATGGCGAGGCCCAGGACGAGAACGCCCGATCCCATCCAGACGAGCTGCGACCGGCCGGTCTTCATCATGACCCATGCCGCGAGTACGGCGAGGATGATGAAACCGATGTTGGGGAGAATATTGAGTTCCGCCTGGAAGGAGACGACGTGGTCGAACGGGATATTCACGGCGGACTGGACGATGAGAACTGTTGCCAGCAGAATTACGGGGACGGCGGCAAGCAGGTGCTGGATAGGCCGCCAGTTGATCCGCCTGTCGGTGCTGCTTACCGGTGCCATGGGCGTTGCCTGCTCCTGAGTGCTTGTAAATGTAACTTCCGGGCCGATCTATTGACGGGGGGTTCGCCGGTATCAATTATAGTTAACCATAATCGGGCATAAATCATGCTTATCCGGCTGCGTCGCCATCGCCGCCGGGAACGTCTCCTCTGTTTTCCCGGTGGGAGGGGGCCGGGGGGCGCCTCTCCTGCGCCGGTGCAAATAAGTTAACTATCGCAGCAGTCGTTATGCCTCCCGGCGACTGCAAGGGGATGGGACTCGTATGGCTGGAACGACGCCCCGCGGCGCGGCCACGGAAAGCAGGCTCGCGAGAATTTTGCGTGGCAGAGACCGAGTCTGCGGCTGGTTTCTGCGTTGTCGCCGCACAGAAGGGCTGGACGGTCCTGCCGGGGCTAAAAAGGAGAATAGGCCTCTTCCTGTGACGCTTATCACCGGTTGGAGCTACCCTCCGGCTTTTGGAAGCAGAGGAAGCGGTGCCGGCACCGGACGATGCTGTGCCCGGCAAGGAACTGCATCAGTCTCGTGGTCAGGCCCTCACCTGCGAGGCTCAGGGAGACGAGCGGGGGAGCCAGAGGCGACAGGTCCGGCAGGTTCCTGCGTTTTGCAGCGTTGCGGGCGGCGACGTAGGGCCAGTACAGGGGCGATGCGCTTGAGACCGCGCTCTCCTGCACCGTCATGCCGCATCCCTCAAAGAGCGAGCGGTACTGCTCCAGTTGCCGGTAGACCGCTGCCCCGGTGAATTCACCCTCGTGCTCCTTGAACTCCCGCTCTCTGTCGGCGATCATCTCGATGAACGTGACGTGGCCCCCCGGCCGGACCACGCGGCAGATCTCCTGGACGGTGCGTACAAGTTCCCCATCGTCCGTAATGTATCGCAGAACCCAGACGGCATTGACGAGGTCGAACGCACCGTCCTCGAAGGGCAGCGGCATCCCCTCGACGGCACGGTGCTCGACGTTGCGGATGCCTGCCTGCTCCGCCGCCTGCCGTGCCGCTTCCACCATCTTCGGCGAGAGGTCCACCCCGACGACACGCTGCACCTGCGGCGCGAACCAGAGCGTCCACCGGCCGACGCCGCACCCGTAGTCGAGCACGGAGAAGTGCGGCTCCAGCCTGACCGCCCTTGAGACGAGGCGCTTCTGGCTGCCGTCGATGTACGCGTTGTTCTGGTCGTCGACGCTGATCACTGCTCTG
This sequence comes from Methanoculleus caldifontis, assembly GCF_032842345.1. Lineage (NCBI taxonomy): Archaea > Methanobacteriati > Methanobacteriota > Methanomicrobia > Methanomicrobiales > Methanomicrobiaceae > Methanoculleus > Methanoculleus caldifontis. Next base: position 1,486,118 of record NZ_WBKO01000001.1, read on the forward strand.
AGCGGATGGTGGAGATGCCGCGCATTCACCTCGTCCCAGGCGTCGCGTTGATAATCTGAATCCTGCGTGAACTCACCTCGTTTGACTCACTCCTGAGTCTCAGGCGAGTATTTAGTGTTTTCGCTTGCACGGCGAACGGGATTGCTGTAGGGGTATTCCGCGGGTTCTCTTTCTGCCGGAGAGGATCAGTATACGCCCTCGCCTGTCACAAGGATCCCCCTTGCCAGGTACGTGCCGTTGCACGGACCCGTGAACTCGTGATGCACCCTCTCGCGGTACGAATTCGACTGCCAGCCCAAAACCCACCACTGGTTTGCCCCCTGAAAATAGGACGAGATAGTGAGGACGTTCCCATCCTCGGCGTCGAACGAGAGGATGAACGGGACCTCGACGATATACCCGGAGGAACCGGGGCTCACGTAATAATCGTCGACGGGTCCGCCGGAATCGTTGAGGGTGCCGACGATCCGGTACGGCATGAAGAGGGGCTCGGCTCCTACCGGCGTTCTGGTCTCGATCTCGTGGCCGGGGCTGGTATCGAGCATGGAGAGTTCCATCCCGACGAGCACCGGCGTCTCTTCCGAGTACCGGTCGGAGTAGATATGGGTCGGCACCGGGAGTTCGGACTCGTTCTGCCCCGGCATGATCGCGATCGGCTCGATGCGGTTTTTGTAGACCGGGTCGATCCGGTCGGCCGAGATATTCAGCATGGGGATCCCGTCGACGTCCTCGATCCGTACCGATATCCCGCTCCTGTCGAAATTGCTGAAACTCGCACGAGAGAGGTCGATGGGAGTGACGTTTGCCCCGGTCTCCGGGTCGTAACGGGATGGGATGGGGATCAGGAGAACCGCGTCTTCGATGGGGCCTGTCGTCGAGATCTGCAACTCGTAGTGATACATCGAACTGAAGCTCTCCGATGACGACTGGCCCAGAAACCCGGCAAGCAGCACCAGACATATGAACAGGAGCGCTACGAGGATACCCGCCCCGGCGAGCACCAGACCCAGCGCATTCGACCATTTTCCCATTGCTGATGAGGGGATCTGGGAGTTGCCGGTATTATACCTATCTGTTTTTGAAGAATACGTCTATCATCGGTTCGTGAGCAGGGAGATGCCTTCGGCTGGCTGGGGTCCCGAACCACTCCGCGACCGCATCGTTATATAGTATGGCCGGCGTGGGGAGCCCGTAGAGGAGATAACCTATGTCCTACATCACTGTCGGTAAGGAAAATTCAGGCACCATCGACCTCTACTACGAGGACCATGGCACAGGCAAGCCGGTCGTCCTGATCCACGGCTGGCCGCTCTCGAGCAAGTCCTGGGAGAAGCAGGTCCCGGCGCTGCTTGAATCGGGCTACCGCGTCGTCGCCTACGACCGGAGAGGGTTCGGCAACTCCGCGAAACCGGCCACCGGCTACGACTACGACACCCTGGCCGAAGACCTGCACAGGCTCATGACGGAACTCGACCTCACCGGCGCCACGCTCGTCGGGTTCTCGATGGGCGGCGGCGAGGTGGCCCGCTATCTCGGCACCTACGGGAGCGACCGCGTGGAGAAGGCCGTCTTCATCTCCGCGGTCCCGCCGTTCCTCCTGAAGACTTCCGAGAACCCCGAAGGGGTCGAGGGGAGCGTATTCGACGGGATCATGGAGAGCATCGCCGCCGACCGCCCGGCGTTCCTCTCCGGGTTCCTCTCGAACTTCTACAACGTCGACGCCCTCGGGGGCGACCGCGTCAGCGACGAGGTCGTCCGTCTCAGCTGGAACGTCGCGGCGGCCGCCTCCCCGATAGGCACGCTCGACTGCGTTCCCGCGTGGCTGACCGACTTCCGCAGCGATCTCGCGAGCATCGACGTGCCGGTCCTCGTCATCCACGGCGACGCCGACCGGATCGTCCCCTTCGCCGCGTCGGGGAAGCGCACCCCCGGCCTGGTCCGGGAAGGGCGCCTCGTGGTGGTTGAGGGCGGGCCGCACGGGATCACGTGGACCCACGCCGCGGAGGTCAACCGGGAGTTGCTGGACTTCCTCAGAGAGCGGGCCCGGCCGCTGGAGCCGGTTGCCGGACTCTCGTGAGCGTGCGCTCAGTATACCGGGACCAGCCCGGCGTTATTCCCGGTGATGCACCGGCCCCCGCCGCGGGTGACGACGAAGGTGTTCTCGATCCCGACCATCCCGACGCCCCGGACCCCTTTCTTGGGCTCGAGGGCGAAGACCATCCCCTCCTCGAGCGGCTCGTCGAAGCCTCTCGCGATCACCGGCGTCTCGTCGACGGCGAGACCGATCCCGTGGCCCAGGAACTGCGCCCGCCGGTCACCGTAGCCCATGAAGTTCTCGAGGAACGCGGGGTCGAGACCACCGAGGATCGTCTCGTAGATCTCGGAGGGCGCGATTCCCGGCCGCAGGAGCGCGGCCGCCTCGTCCTGAACCTCCACGCACCGCCGGTGGGCCTCGATAGCCTCGTCGCGGACCGCCTGCCCGAACATATACGTCACGGTTTTGTCGGTGTGGTAGCCCTGCACCCCGCAGGCGCAGTCGACGAAGACCAGGTCCCCGCTCTTGAGTTTCCGGTCATGGCTGCCGAGGACCGGGGCGCCGGGGGCCGCCCCCCGGCACCCGCCGGGCCCGTCGAAACCGGTCGGGTAGAGGGAGTTCTCCCCGAAGCCGAGCTGCCCGAGGATCATCTCCGTCCCGAACCTCTCGAACCGGGCGATCCCGTGATGCCCTTCTCTGACCATGCGGGAGAAGACCTCGCCGCCGAGTTCGGCCTCGCTCATCCCCTCCCGGAGCATCGCGGGGACACAGTCCTCGAGCACGTGCCGGTGGATCCTCCCCGCTCGCTCCATGATCTCGAGTTCGTAAGGGCTCTTTCTTGCCCGAACCCCTGCTGCCTGTGAATCGAGCGATCGCGTCTCGCGGACGGGGAAGTACTTTCGGAACCGCTCGAGCAGGCCGAGGGGCACCACCTCCGTCTCCACGTGGACCGTCGCCGGGCACGCCCCCATCCCGCCGGCGGCGTCGCGGAAGCTCTTCATCGGCCGGATATCGGGGAAGAGCGACTCATCGAGCGCCCGCTCATAACTCCGGCGCACCCAGAGGACGGCCTCGCCGTTTTTGGGGACGAGGAGGACCCCGTCCTGCATCGTCCCGGTGAAGTAGAACTGGTTTGTCCTCCCAAAGATCGCGGCAAACTCCCACGACGGATCTTCCCTGTCCATGCGGAGCCGGAACCGCTCCATGCGGTCCCGGAGTTCGAGGGCAGGGGTCTTTTGCTCCATACGCATGATTGGGCGGCGATGGTATTTACGATGGACGGCAGCGGTCGCTTCATGCGGGTTTATGAGGTCGCGCGGCGCACGTATCCCCATCATGGAAACTCCCTTTATCTTTACCATGCACGAGGGCCTGCCCCGCCAGGGGCCGGGCAGTAACGAGTGTACCAGAAAGGCCTTTTCGATACTTGCCGATCTTCCGGCCCAGCCGGAGGTCCTGGACATCGGGTGCGGTGCCGGGATGCAGACGGTTGAGGTGGCCCGGGTCTGCCCCGGCTGCCGCATCACCGCCACCGACGTCCACCAGCCCTACCTCGATCAACTTGCCGGGAGCGCGGCATCGGCGGGGGTGAGGGACCGGATCACCACGGTCCGGGCCTCGATGGACGACCTGCCGTTTCCCGACGCGTCGTTCGACGTCCTCTGGGCAGAGGGCTCGATCTTCATCATAGGATTCCGGGAAGGGCTTGCCGCCTGGAGGCGGCTCCTCCGGGCGGGCGGCTACCTCTGTCTCACCGAGGCCGCCTGGTTTGTCAAAGACCCCTCGCCGGAGGCGGCGGCGTTCTGGAACGACTGCTACCCGGCGATAAAAACGGTCGCGGCAAACCGCGCTATCGCCGAAGACGCCGGCTACGAGGTCGTCGCGACCTTCCCGCTCCCTGCGTCCGCGTGGTGGGACGACTACTACACCCCGATGATCGAGCGGCTTGCGAACCTTCGGGCGGCGGCCGCCGGCAACCCGGAAGCCGAGGCCCTCATCGCGTTCGAGGAGCGGGAGATCGCCGTCCACCGGGAGCACGGCAGCGAGTACGGCTACGAGTTCTTCATTTTGCGGAAGAAGGAGTGATCCGGTCGGGAGGTTATCCTCCGGCGGCCGTCACCTCCCTTTTGTCTTCCCGATATCCCTCTGCATTTTGCCGATCGCTTTCCAGCGTTTCCTCTCGAGCTGTACAAGCCCAATCTCCGCTTTCTCCTGCTCGAACGCGAGTTCCCGCGCGAGCCTCCGGTAACTCTCCAGCCGTGCCGCGGGAAGCGTCCCGGCCGCGACGGCCGCCTGGACCGCACAGCCCGGCTCCTCCTCGTGCCGGCAGTCCGAGAACCTGCAGCCTTCGGCGAGTTCGAGGATCTCGGGGAACGTCTCGGCGATGCCGGCGGATGCCGTCCCGATCCCGACCTCCCGCAGGCCGGGGTTGTCTATCATGAGCGCCCCGCCGGCGAGGACGAAGAGCTGGCGGACGGTGGTGGTATGCCGGCCTCTCTCGTCACACTCCCTGACATCCGAGGTCTCCTGCACCGGGCGGCCCATGAGCCGGTTGATCAGGGTGGACTTCCCGACACCCGACGAGCCGATGAGGGCGATCGTCGTTCCCGGCGCGAGGTAGGGGTCGAGCCGGTCGACGCCCTCCCCGCTCATGGCGCTGATCAGGATGACCGGTGTGCCGGGGGAAACGGAGGCGAGGTCGGCGGCAAGCGTTGCGGGGTCGCCAGCGAGGTCGGACTTGTTGACGACGACCACCGGCCGGGCGCCGGATGCGTGGGCGATCGCGAGGTAGCGCTCGATCCTGCGGGCGTTGAGGTCGTGACCGGCGGCCGTGACGATGAAGACGGTATCGATATTCGCCGCGATGACCTGGTCGGCGCCGTCGCGGCCCGGTGTCCCGCGCGAGAAGAGAGTCTTCTGCGGGAGGATGTCGACGATCGTCGAGGTGCCGGCCTCCGGCTGGTGGAGGATCACGACAAAATCCCCCACCGCGGGGAACCGGCCGAGTCTGCGCAGGGCCCCGGAGATCCCGGCCGTGACGGACCCGCCGTCGATGAGCACTTCCCAGACCGTCTTCTGCCGGCAGGCGACGCGGCCGGGGAGGTACGGCCCGGTGTATTTCGAGAATGCTCTCTCGTGTTCTTCCGTCCAGCCGAGGTCGTTGAGCGTATGGGACGGGTCTTCTCCGCATCGGGAAGTGGGTTGCATGAGAATCGTAAACTCCATACAGAGATGCGGACAGAACGGCAAGTGCTTTGCGGTCGCGGTTTTCGGAGAGCGGCGGCGGCGCGGCGCTATATACCAGGAGATGTCATCACTACCGTAACGTATGTCCCCCACCCTCCCCGGTCGCCGGCGTATCCTCCGCCGGGTTCTCGTGCTCGTCCTGCTCGCGATTTTCGTGCTCTACCTCGTTCTCCCGGCGGCGCTCGGCATCTTCGCCGTCCTGCCTCTCCGCGAAGAGGTCGGTGCACCGCCGGAGGGGTTTCGCGAGGTCACGCTCACGTCCGACGACGGCATCGTCCTGGAGGCGTGGTATGCGCCCCCCGATAACGGCGCCGCAATAGTCCTCATCCACGGGGCGGGCGCCTCACGGGAGGCGGTGCGGCCCTACGCCGCAATGCTCGCCCGTCATGGCTACGGCGTGCTTGCGCTGGACCTTGCCGGGCACGGCGGGAGTGGGGGCCCGACCAACAGGTTCGGGTGGGGGGGCACCCGCGACGTGGGGGCTGCTGTTGAGTTCCTTGAAGCACAGGAAGGGGTCGATGCTATCGGGGGCATGGGCCTCTCCCTCGGCGGCGAGGTGCTCCTCGGCGCGGCGTCGGAGTATCCGCAGGTGAGGGCGATCGTCGCCGACGGTGCGACCCAGCGTTCCGTCGAGGAACTGCATGCGCTGGAGTCCGAGCGGCCTCTCTACCGCAGTTTCACCGCCCGGGTGCTGTACGGCGTTGTGCAGATCGCGAGCGGGACCGCGCCGCCCGAGCCGCTCCTCGACTCGATGGCCGCGGCGGAGTCGACCGGGTTTTTGCTGATCGCAGGCGGCAACGTGCCCCAGGAGGTCGCGTTCAATGAGGTCTTCACCCGGACCGCGGGCGAGCGTGCGCAACTGTGGGTCGCGCCGGATGCCGGGCACACGGGTGCGTTCGGCCGCCACCCCGCCGGGTACGAGGAGAGGGTGATCGCGTTCTTCGACACCGCCCTGTTGAGTGGACCGGGCGAGGAAGAGGCGACGGGAACAGGGAGCGCGTGACCGGCACCACGCCTGTATGCTCGTATTATTCGCCCGGGTTCGGGCCGGTTTCTCTCCCGTCAACCGGCCTCCACGTCCCGGCGGGGACGGAGATCTCGAACCGGGCTCCCCGGCCCGCCGCCCCGGTCTCACGGATGGTGATCCCGGTCACGGAGAGGATATCGCGGGCAAAGGCGAGCCCGAACCCGGTGTTCTTCCCGTAACCGCACCGGAAGATCTTCTCCTTCTCGTCGTCCCGGATTCCCGCGCCGTCGTCCTCGAAGACCACCCTGAGCGCCCCGTCAGCCTGCTCGTCGGTGGTGATACTGAGCCGGGTGATCCCGCCCCCGTGCCGGAGCGCGTTCTCGAGCAGGTTGTGCATGACTTTGGGCGAGAGCGGGTCGGCGTAGACCTCCACCGGAGCGACCCGGACGGCGATCTCGACCCCCGGGTGGGGGATGCCTCCGGCGGCCCGGGCGATCATCGGCTCGAGCGGCTGCCAGTCCGGCTGATACACACCGAACATCTGGTATTCGCGGGCGAACTCGAGGTGTTTCCTGATGTTCTCCGCGAGTCTGATCGACCGGTCGAGATACGCCTCGCCGTCGGGGTGCATCCGGTCCTCTTTGAGGAGGCCCAGGTACCAGGCGAGGCCCGTGACGTCGTTGCCGATGTCGTGGCAGGTCACCTGGGAGAGGAGGGACAACTTCTGGTTCGCCGTCCGGAGGGCTGTCTCCGCCGCTTTCCGGTCGGTGATATCTCTGACGATCAGGACGAACCCCGCGGGCTCTCCGTCCGGGTTCCGGACGGACGCTCCGGCGAGACTGACGACCATACCCTCCCTGCCGTCGGGTGCCGCCTCAAGGTCCGAGAACCTCCCCCGTCCCGCGACGGCGGCCCCGATCGCGGCACACGCCGCAGGGGGGATGAACTGCCCGACCGGCTCTCCGGGGAGATCCGCTTCGCCGACGCCGAAGACCTCCGCGGCCGACATGTTCGCCATGACGATCTTACCGTTCCTGTCGGCAAGGATCAGACCGTCGGGCATTGTCCTGATGATCTCCGGGACCGCTGTCTGGGGGCTCAGGGTGAACAGCCCGTACCTCCGGACGGCGTGGGCGATGAGGAAGGAGAAGACGACGACCCCGATGAAGGTGAGATCGACGATGTAGACTCCGAGGGCCGGGAGGACCTCCCCGGAGAGAACGCCGAACCCGATGACGGTCGCGATGCCGATGCAGATGAGTCGGTTCTGGCTCCGGACCCTCCCCGCGGGCGCTCTCTGCCAGGATACGATGCCGACGTATGCCGCCGAGCCCAGGCCCAGGAGGACATAGGCCCTCTCGGCCAGGTAGGCGGGACTCGCGGACGCCGGCAGGTAGACGTATCCTGCCCCGGGCAGGAGCCCCACCGTGTAGATCAGGTCGGTGGAGAGCCCGATCAGGGCAAAGAGCAGGGCCGGCAGGTACAGGAGCGTGAGAAGAGCCCCGCGTTTCTTCTCCTGCGCGAGAGGATGATCGGTGAACGCGAGCGTGAAATGTACCATGAACGCGACGACGAAGATCCAGAACGAGCCGGCCTTCACCCAGAGAAAGCAGTTGTCGTAGTCGGTAGAGTTCCAGAAGAGGGATTCTCCCAGGGCCCAGATGGTCGCGGAGAACGTCAGCACGAGGAAGAGGCGATTGACGGCCGAAGAGGGGCTCTGTGCAAAGACATACGCCCCAAGGCCGTAGGTGATGAATGCCGAGACGATACAGAAGCCGACGAGGGCCGGAAAGAGAGCCGCGAGGATATCAGGCACAGCCGCTCACGCCCTTGTGCCATTGGAATTTTTCTCGAACCGTTCCGTTCTGTCCCCGGCTATCGTGAGAGATCATTGCAGGATTGTCGTGGATATTGTTGCCCTGCTCCCCTGAAAACGCTTTGCTTTCGGATTCGCGCTGCAGACCTCTGAGGGCCGGAGATCGGCTCCTCTCCGGGCCCGTTCCGCTGTGGGAGGTCCCGGTTCTCCTGCACTATGGTGTCTCTCCCCGGCACGGCAGGTCGGGGTCCGTCCTCCCGGCCGGTCTCCACGCCCGGGGAGGGACCAGGATCTCGAACCGTGCTCCCCGGCCCGCCCTCCCGGTCTCGCGGATGGTGATCTCGGTCACGGAGAGGATATCCCGGGCGAAGGCGAGCCCGAGGCCGGTGTTCTTCCCGTAACCGCACCGGAAGATCTTCTCCTTCTCGTCGTCCCGGATTCCTGCGCCGTCGTCCTCGAAGATCACCGCGAGCGTCCCGTCGGCCTGCTCGTCCGTCGAGAGATCGATCCGGGTGATGCCTCCCCCGTGCCGGAGCGCGTTCTCGAGCAGGTTATACATGACCTTCGGCGAGAGCGGATCGGCATAGACCTCCACCGGGGCGACCCGGACGGCGATCTCGACTCCCGGATGGGGGATGCCGTCGACGGCCCGGGCGATCATCGGCTCGAGCGGCTGCCAGACCGGCTGGTATACGCCGATCATCTGGTATTCGCGGGAGAATTCAAGGTGCTTCTTGATGTTTTCCGCAAGTTTGACCGACCGGTCGAGATACATCTCGCCGTCGGGGTGCATCCGGTCCTCTGCAAGAAGGCTCAGGTACCAGGCGAGGCCCGTGACGTCGTTGCCGATGTCGTGGCAGGTGACCTGGGAGAGGAGGGATAACTTCTGGTTTGCCGTCCGGAGGGCCGTCTCCGCTATTTTCCGATCGGTAACGTCCCTGACGATCATGACGAACCCCGCGGGCTCTCCGTCCGGGTCCCGGACTGGTGCTCCGTCGATACTGACGATGCTGCCCTCCCTGCAGTCGGGTGTCGCCTCGAGGTCCGAGAACCTCTCCTGCTCTGCGACGGCGGCCCGGATCGCGGCACAAGCCGTCTCAGGGAGGAGTCGTCCGACCGACTGCCCGACCAGCTCCGCTTCGGCAACGCCGAAGATCTCCGCGGCAGATGCGTTCGCCGTGACGATCCTGCCGTCCATGTCGGCAAGGATGAGACCGTCGGGCATCGTTTTGACGATCTCCGGGACCGCCGTCTGGGGACTCAGGACGAACAGCCCGTGCCTCCGGACGGCGTGAGCGATCAGGAGAGAGAAGACGACAATCCCGATGAAGACGAGGTTGACGGTGTAGATCCCGAGAGCCGGGAGAATCAGTCCGGAGAGAGCGCCGAAACCGACGACGGCTGTAATGCCGGCGCAGAAGAGCCGGTTCTGGCTCCGGACCCTCCCCCGGGGCGCTCCCCGCCAGGATGAGATGCCGATGTAGGCCACCCAGACCATCGCCAGGAGGACATAGGCCCTCTCGACCAGATAGACCGGGCTCGTGGACACCGGCAGGTAGACGTATCCCGTCCCGGGCAGGAACGCCACCGTATAGATCAGGTCGGTGAAAAGGCCGATCAGGGCAAAGAGCAGGGCCGGCAGGTAGAGGGCGGCGAAGAGGACCCCGCGCTTCTTCTCCTGTGCGAGGGGGTGATCGGTGAAGGCGAGCGTGAAATGGACGGTGAACGCGACGACAAGGGGCCAGAACGAGCTGGCCCTCACCCAGAAGAGGTAACCGTCGTAACCGGTCGAGTGCCAGATGAGGAACTCTCCGAGAGCCCAGTAGGTTGCGGTGAGCGTTAATGCAAGGAAGAGGCGGTTGACGACCGACGAGGGGCTCTGTGCGAAAACATAGATTCCAAGGCCGTAGGTAATGAACGCCGAGACGGCGCAGAAGCCGACCAGGATCGGAAAGAGAATCGTGAAGATGTCAGGCACGGCCGTTCACGCCCTTGCACCGTCAGGTCTCCCTCGGACCGCACCGTCGCGTTCCCGGAGATCGGGAGAGCTCACCGGATGACTGTCGTGGATCTACGTTCTGCTCCCTTGAAACGCTTTGCTTTCGAATTCGCACTTTTGATCCGGAACGGGCGGAAAAGGAGGCCTTCCGGCCGTTCTCGCGGGTTCGCGCAAGGCGGGCTTCCCCGTGGAGGCGGCCGCGGCGCGGAAGGGCCGTGACCGCAGATGCCCTTAATACGGGTCTCATGAAATAGATCTCTGCAGGAGCGCAGAATGAGCGGCAACTACGTCCACGGCTACACGGAACGGGAAGCGGAGCGGCTGCACGATCAGGCGGAGACCCTGACCGGGCTCCTCCACGGCGACACCCGGTACCCGGCGGGTTCAAGGGTGCTCGAGGCCGGGTGCGGCACCGGCGCCCAGACGGTCATCCTGGCGAGAAACAGTCCTGACGCCCGGATCACGTCGGTCGATATCTCCGAAGCATCGCTTGAGGCGGCCAGAAAGCGCGTGCGGGATGCGGGGTTCAAGAACGTCACCTTCGAGGCCGGGGACATCTTCGACCTCCCCTACGAGCCGGGGAGTTTCGACCACATCTTCCTCTGCTTCGTCCTCGAACACCTTGCTGACCCCCGCGGCGCGCTCGAACGCCTCCGTCCGCTCCTCCGCGAGGGCGGCACGATCACCGCGATCGAGGGGGACCACGGCTCGACATACTTCCACCCCGACAGTCCCTACGCCCGCCGGGCGATCGGGTGCCTCGTCGATCTCCAGCGTGAGGCAGGCGGCAACGCCCTGATCGGGCGGGAACTCTATCCCCTCGTCACCGGCGCCGGCTACCGCGACGTCCATGTCTCCCCGCGGATGGTCTACGTGGACTCCTCCCGGCCGGACCTCGTCAGGGGATTCACCCGGCTGACCTTCACCGCCATGGTCGAGGGCGTCGGCGAGGACGCGGTGGGCCGGGGGTTGATGAGCCGGGAGGACTGGGAGCGGGGGGTAGCCGACCTCTACCGTACCGCAGGATCGGACGGGGTCTTCTGCTACACGTTCTTCAAGGCGACCGGGAGGAAGTAGCCGGCGCCATGAGGTAGCCCCCGAACGCCATGAGCCAGAGCAGCGCGGGGTAGACGATCATCCGCTCCGACCCGCCGTGGCCGATGGGGCCGTAGAGTTCCAGGATCCCGAAGTCGCTTGCGGCATGGGTCACCAGGAAGGCAAGGCCCAGGACGCCCGCGACGATCGAGATCGCCTTCATCGGCCCCCGGACGAGAGTGGAGCCGGCGATAGCCTCGATGTTGAAGAAGACGAAGGCCGCGAGCGCGAAGAGGCCGTGGATGCCGGGGATATCGAGCGTGAAGATGGCGGCGCCGATCGCTCCCAGACCCGCGAGGAGAAAGACGGGGAGGATCCAGCCCCTGCCGTAGAATCGGTAGAGGAAGTAGCCGCCGGCGATATTCAGGAGGCCCGCAAGAAAGAGGGAGGCGTTGAAGAGCCACGCCGTCGAGTCGATCACGCCGAGATCGCTGATCGCGTTCGTGTTGATGCTGTAGCCGGGCGCGATGGCCGCCCCTGCCATGAGCGCGGTCAGGAACTGGGCCGGGAGCAGGAAGAACAGTATCCCTGCAACCGTCCGGTCGCTGTCCGCCGGATCAGTTTCATGCATACCAGGGAGATGGAGGCTCTTCCTTCATATCTCCTGCCGCCCTCGTGGTAACCCGGCACCTACTTCGTCGCCATCGTCCGGAGGATCGACATGATCCCTGGTTTTGCCCCTTTCCGGGGCGGGAAGCCGAACCCGCCCATCTCCATATCGCCGGAACCGTACATCTCTTCGTTTAACCGGTCGGTGATCTCGTCGAATATCCGCTTATAGGCGATACAGTGGGGGTCGACGCCCCGGACCTCGCCGTCCGTAGGCGCTATCGCGTTGTAGGGGCACCCGCCCCGGCAGTATTTGATGTGGGAACATCCTGCGCACTCTCGGTCGACGTACTCCTTGAACGCGTGCATGAGTTTCCAGGCCTCCGACTGCGCAAGGTCTTCCTGCGTGGGCCGGTCGCGGACGTTCCCCATCACGTACTCCGGCATCCCGATGAACCGGTAGCAGGGGTAGATGCTCCCGTCCGGGCCGACGGCGAGGGTGGTTCCCATGCAGTCGACGAACGTGCAGACGGTGCCCCGCCGGGTGAAGATGCACTTGCAGAGGTCGTTGATGTTCATGACCTCGATTCTGCCCAGGTTCTCCAGGTACCTGTCGAGGAGGTAGACCAGCAGTTGCCCATACTCTTCCGGTTCGAGCGCCCACTCTTTCGGGTCCTCGCTCCGGAGCGACGGCAGCGCCGGGTGGAGTTTGAGCGGGAACCCCCGCTCGAGGAAGAAGTTGAAGATCGCCTCTTTCTCCTCGACCGACCGGTTGGTGAACGTGCAGATGAACCGGACCTCCAGGCCGTTCGCCCGCGCGATCTCGTAGCCCCGCATCGTCTTCTCGAAGTAGCCCTTCCCCCTCTGCGCGTCGGTGATCTCCTCGGGGCCGTCGATGCTGGAGCCGATGGGGATACGATACTCCGCGAGCACCTGTGCCAGTTCGGGGGTGAGCAGCCAGAGGTTGCTCTGCAGGGCGAACGTCGGTTTGAGATGGGCGAGTTCCCCGGAGATGAGGGGAAGCGCCTGCCGGTAGAACTCCGCGCCGGCAAGGAGCGGTTCCCCCCCGTGGAAGGTGATGGTGACCTGGTCGGACCGGTAGTCCTTGAGCCACTCCGTGATCTCCCTGACCGTCTCGATGCTCATCTTCGGGGAGGTCTCATCCGAACTCCAGCAGTAATGGCATTTTGAGGGGCACCCGAGCGTGGGGATGATCATGATGTGAAAAGGGCTCTTCATTATAGCGAGATTCTCTCTAAAGATGTTAAAACCTATTCATCCGCCCTCCGCCCCAACATTTATCGGGGCCGCCCTCCAGTCTGGGCCTCCATGCAGGATATCCCCCCTCACCTCAACGAGGTGCTGAAGTTCCCGCTCGTCGAGGCGCTCTTCGGGCGGCGCTCCCGGCGGTTCTCCCTCGGCGCCTCCATCCCGGACGGGGTCTTTGCCTATACCTCGGAGAGAGATCCGGTGCCCCTGACCGAACTCGAGCGGGCCCTCGTCCTCGCGGCAGTGGGCGGCGTATCGGGCTGGAACTACCTGATCATGCGGAACGCCCGGTACGCCCCGCACCTCCCCGACTACGCCGGTTCGGCAGTGGGCCGGCCGTTTCCCTCGCCGGCGGGATTCGAGACCTCCGACTTCTTCTTCACCGACGATACCGGCGTCTACTTCCTCTCGACCCGCGACGCCCCCGCCCCGGCCGAAAGCCCCCCGCCAGGGGGCGTCTTCGACGTCGAGAGCATCCTTGCCGCGGTCCGCCCGCGTATCCGCAAACTCGCTGACGGCCGCCTGAAGATCCCGGCGGCCGAGCCGCATATCGAGGGGCACAACACCTGGTGCGTCAACCGGCCGGGCAGCCTGCTCGTCATACCGGTCTGCGACCTCGCGCAGGAGCTCATCGCCACCCTCTGCTACTACGTCCGGAACGGCTACTGCATCTACGACGACATCCACCGCGAGAAGATCCCCGGCATCGAGCGTTTCGGCCGCCTCGTCGACGTCGAGAACCCAATCCCGCTCTCGTTCATAGAGATGTTCGCCGTCGCCGAGGCTACCGCCGAACTTGCGACGTCATGCTACGCGGGCGCGCTGATGCTCCAGGCGACGGGGCTTGGGGGGTGGATGTTCGACGGCATGAACCCGTTCTCGGTCCTCGGCGCAAGCGGCGACCCGG